>NZ_JBVVQS010000096.1:0-270615 GCF_055811575.1 Mesorhizobium sp. WSM4815
CATTCACACTCCTCAAACATCAACGGCAGTCGCGAGACGCTTCGTCGGTCGCAAAGATTGTTATCAATGACAATAGTGCCATCAGACTGCCGGTCCGTATGCTGATGTGGCGATGCTCAAACTTCATTTCCAGCTACGTGCCAGAAATGGATATGTCAGTGCCTTCGGGCAAGTAGCCTCTTCGAGCGGAACGGCTACGAAGCTTCTCGCGCCAGCGAACGTCTGGTCTTCGCGAATCGGTAGCCTTAAGCCGCCTGACTGCTTTTGATGCGGTGGACGGCTCTCCTCCCTTCCTGCGGTATGATCGCGGGATTAGAGCTGGAGGAGCGCTATGATAAGCAACGTTACGACAATCGGTCTGGATATTGCGAAGTCCGTGTTTCAAGTCCACGGCGTGGATGCGGCTGGTGAGGTTGCAGTTCGCAGGAAGTTGACGCGTGGGCGTGTGCTGCCGTTCTTTGAGAGTTTGCAGCGATGCCTTGTCGGGATCGAGGCGTGCAGTTCGTCGCATTATTGGGCTCGCGAGCTAATCGCGCGTGGCCACGATGTGCGGCTGCTGCCGGCACAGTATGTGAAGCCGTATCTGAAGCGGCAGAAGAATGATGCTGCAGATGCAGAGGCGATCTGCGAGGCCGTGACACGACCGACGATGCGCTTCGTGCCGGTGAAGTCGCCTGAGCAACAGAGTGTGATGATGCTGCACCGGGTTCGATTGATGCTCAACCGCCAGCGCACACAGATATCGAACGCGTTGCGGGCGCACCTATCCGAGTTCGGGGTCGTGGCGCCGATCGGGCGTAATGGAATTGAGCAACTTCTCGTGGTCATCAACGACGAGAACGATGCTAGGATACCGGCCGACGCACGGCTTTGCCTGAGGATGCTTGAAGCACAGCTTCGTGTCGTGAAGGAACAGATCCTCGAAAACGATCGCCGGGTCCGTGCGAGTGCGCGAGAGACCGAACTGGGTCGCAGGTTGATGGAGAGTCCGGGCGTTGGCCCGCTGCTGGCGAGCGCGTTCGTTGCGACTGTCGCCGATCCGCACGCATTCAAGTCGGGGCGATGCCTCTCGGCTTGGATCGGGCTCGTGCCGAAGCAAAACTCGAGCGGGGGAAAGGAGAAGCTCGGCAGCATCTCCAAGGCAGGTAATCGCTACCTGCGCCAGCTGCTCGTCGTCGGGGCGATGGCAGTCATCCGCTATGCCGAGCGGAACGGGACCAGGCGCCCATGGCTCGTGCAGTTGATGGCACGACGAACGACCAAGGTCGCGGCGGTTGCGCTGGCTAACAAGACAGCCCGCATGGTCTGGGCATTGATGACCGGCGGCGAGCGCTACAGGGAACCGGTAATCGCATAAACTCAGACAAGGCGAGCGGTCGCCGACGAGGTTGGAAAGGGCGGACAGGAGCTAATGCACAAAGCCGGTTGAAACCGCCGGATCGGGAAAACCCACTGGGGCCGTGCACTATAAGTGCGAGCTTTCGATCGGGACCTGAGACGCGCGAATGGCATTATGGCCAGCGGCACATGAAAGGCCACACCTACAGGTCGGATACATGGCCGCACCAACCAGCAACTGCAAAAGCTCACAAATCCCTTGCCAACGGAGAGCCGTCCATACACGGCCCCAAAGCGGTCAGCGCACGGTTCTACAAGTAGGAATCCACTGGGGTTCCTGGAAGCTTTTCGAACTTTCTGGGTCGCGCCTCCAGCCGAATTGCGCGGGCTTATGAAGGACGTTGGGGCGGCTGAACTAGCTGCGGTGCAAACTTGATCGGGATGCTCATCTGGGGTTCGTGTCGGTAGAGGATACCGCCAGTACGGTGCTGCGATGAATTCGTTTGCTAAATCGATTCTTTTGCAGGTTATAGGGCAGTTGCAGCCTTAAATCGTGTCCCCGCAACCAATTCTATCATAAATCAATTACCGTCCCGGTTTAACCGAGGCGGTTTTTTGCGTTTCGGGCAACGCAGCGCAGCCTCTATTGCTTATTTGGGAAGCGCCGACCAAACATTGCCTCTATCGATCGGCCGGACAGTTGGAGCGCACTGCACAGCGGCTCGGACCGCCAGCTACCCAGGATATCTACAAACGCGGGGCACATGAGTTTCCCCACTACGGGAATGGCCGCACCTCTCCAACCCACTTCGATATCAGGCGATGCGAATAGACTCCTCGATACCCGCAAAGCCTGAGCAGCATCACCTCAATATACCATTGTGCGAGGTGCCAAGCCTCCGGAATGGCGGATGGCAATTTCCCAGGAAGCATACGCTTGGGATGCACGAGTTCATTGCGAAGTTTCGTTATTGCCTCCGGGGCGTCGGCGAATGCGCCGTTTCTTTTCCAACGGCGCAATCGCTTGCTCGAGGGCGGAATGGCAGTCCGAATCTTCAAGTGCTGGCAGGCTGCCCGAATTTTGTCTGCTGCATTTGCAGCCCTTGGAAGGGTGATGCCAGCGTTGGTCAGCACCGACATTGATAGGCCTTCGAGAGCGGCTTGTGAAAGTACCAGCCCCCCATCTACGCCGGCGCCTTCGCCTGCACGGTTGCTCCGAAGATACCAATGGAGGCCGGTATAGCCTGCTCTTGAGAGAGACGGGTCATGAAGTAGCTCCACAAAGCCGGGAAAGGCCGCTGCCAGACATTCGCCGTGGTGGATGTCAAACCAGCTTGGGCAAGATTGCCAAGGAGCAGCGATGCGTTGCCCCCAATTCTGATAGTGTTGCTGACCGTTCCGGTCATAACCGACGATCCCGAAGAGCGACGTCCATGCGCCGCGCGCAAAGGACAGGAAACGGTGCAGATCGTGAACTATCGCTTCGAGCTGCCCGCATGTGAATGACTGGCGATCTGCGTGCACTATGCGCGCAACATGGGTGATCGCATTGCCTCCTTCAGCCTTTAGCTGCTCGATGATCTTGCGAGTTGAGGGAAGCGCCTGAAGCTCTATCTCCCAATCCAGGGTTCGCAGGACGACGCACCCCAGCCGTTGATTTGATTGGCGAAGGTCGCTCTGGGCACCAAGGCAAAAGAACTCGGGAAAGTTAAGAACATGAACGATGGCGGATGAGAGGCGTACGCGCCGGTCGCGAACCTGCGTGAATGCTGAACCGTTCGCCATCAACCAAAGCTTTGCACCTGCAGTGCCTATTTGCGATTGAGTCACAAGCACCGGAAAGAACCGACCATGCGGCCCGAATCTTAGCTGAAGACGCGGATCTTGACTAAGTCGATACCCATCGAGGCTCGTGTTAACTTCGACGAGCACACGTTCTTTGTCGGCCAATTCAAGCCGAGCGTTACCGGAGCTGGCAACGGTTATCCCTCCGGCTCGGAGCTCGAGAGGTGCGCTGCCCAAATCAATTGCAGTATTAGCAGTTGCAGCAGCGTATTTCGGAGCAATCAAATCTACCATCTAACAACATAGCTGGTGGGCACGATCGTCGTCTAGGGAGGGTCAGGCAAACCGGGATTGTCGGACCGCAGATGAAGCAGCGCCAGATGCATCTCCATGCCCGCCGGAACAATCATAGTGGCAAAGAGATCATCACTCATTCGTTGCAAGCGCATTACACAGGGATAGTTGCCTTAGATTGCATCCACGTCGGTCGCCGTTCGGCGAACAGCACGTCGATCCAACATCGGTCCTCGTCCGGAGCGATCGCCCTGCGCCGCTGTGGTGACGGTTGGCACAAGGCGCGCTCGACGCGTGCCAAGGTTCTTGGTTACGAACAGCGCTGAGACCGGGGAACGGCTAAAAATCTCGCGCTCGGCATTCTGCACCATTGCCCTATTGAACGCACGAACTGTGCGCCGCAGACAGCGGAAGACAGCGATCCTGTCAGAAAACGGAGCGCGAAACCCATTTATGACCAGCAATGCCCTCCTTGGTGAGATGGGACACATGGCCTCTGCTTCGCCAAACCCCAGAGCGGCCGGTATCACCGGTGTGTCACCGATAACAAACTCCTCTTCATCCGGCGCATCGATCAGGATGAGGGCGCATTTGTGAATACGGCCCGCATAGTCCTCAAGATGCTCGCGTATAATCCCGACATGAAGAACATCTGTCTCAAATCTCGCTTCGTCGCTCTTTAGGCCCAGCACTGCGGCAATATTCTGCACCATGTGGTTGGAATTGAGCGCGTCCTTGTAGCTCGGGATTCTCACCATGAGGGATGCGATATAGCGCGACAATGCCCAGCGATCGCCTGGTGAAAGGACCGCCGAGAAAGCCCGCGCATCCGGAACAAAGCCGTCCCGCTTGATATTCTTACCCTCCGCTCGGAGAAACGACTTGTCATACTTCTGTTCGAGCTGAAAATCTCGTCTCTTCTGCGTTGCAAGCCGGCCAAGTACCGGACCAGCTGGTCCCTCGACCTCGTTCGCGAAGAAGGTCTCTAGCGTCGAGTCGCGTGTACCGTCTGCCCGCCAGATTGAATTGTAGTGGCCGATGACGGCTGTGTTCAAAGGCTGCGTGCGTCTTATCTCACCCGCCGCATTGGTCATCGTGATGCAGCCCTCACCATCGACCCATAGCTCGGAATGACAAGTTGGCCACCAATGGTGTCGTTTCGGAGTGCTCTTCATTGTCTTGTGCGACTGGTCAGGGTGCTGAGTTGAATGTTTTCTCGGCTGCTTCAAAAGCCGCAATCGCTTCGGTCTGCTCATTCACAAGCGTTCGGAAAGCGTCGAATGCTTGATAGCAAATGTCACGCTCCTTCTGAAGCAGGTTTCCCATCTCGCCAAGATCAAGCGCCGGGCTGCCGCCGATGCCGTATAGAATGCGCCCCGATTTCTCGACCTTCCGGCCCACAAGCCGGGTCACGCCAAGCACGAATCTGGCTGAGAAACCGTGGTTGTAAGTGTTGCGAAAATCATCAGTTTGTTCTTTGAAAACGCTTCCGGCGATCGGCTCGATCTTCAGCTTGAACCTGCGGTACTTCCTCCATCCGCGGCAATAGGGTTCGATATCGTTCAGATAGAGATTTGCGGTGGGAAAATCATCTTTCCAATCAGAGATCTTCGTCATATTAGCCTGGTGGCATAGGTGCCCCGCAGCGAAGGTAAAACGGGATTTGAGCGCGTATGGGAGCCCCAGCGCGACGGTCCCAAGCATGTCAATGAACTCGTGCGTCAAATCGTGCTTGTCTTCGTTGGAGAGCGGAGCAAGAACCGCGGCCCAGGTCCGCAGGCGATGCGCATAATGTGTCAGGTCGTTGATCTTGTTCGCTAGCTCGCCTGAATATTCAGCCAGCATTTCGTTATAGGCCATCCATCTCACACTCAGCGGATCAGGTAGGCTCCACCAACGGTAGGGCATCCAGCGCCCGCCGATCGGAGTCACGTCGAGTTGCGCACGATATTGCGTGTAGAACCGGATGAGTTTTTCAGAGCGCTTTAAGGTGAATTCGTCCGGCACAGCCATCAACCCTTCTCAATATCAGCGCAAATGCCCCTGCAAACGAAAGGACGAGCGACGCCGCCGCGCTCTGGCTCTGAAAGAGGTCGCAGCCGAGCTTTCGGCGACTGGCGATGGCCTGATCCGTTCGGCGCGAGGCTAGTAGCGGGTCAGGAGCAAGTGCGAGGCTTTAGCGAATAGCTTTGCTATCCTCGCGCAACCTCCGCTGAGTCGTCCAATGTCACGCTTGATTGTACCGTCGCCGAAGACGCTGACGAAAACAATTGCAGCCTGTGTCGAGAATGCCGAGCGTCTGCTTGCTGACGCTGACATGTTCGAGTTCGAGAAGCTGAAATCGACACGACTCTATCTGATCCTAATTGCACAGGAAGAGCTCGCGAAAGCCTTCATGCTCATTCTGGTATCGATCGGCATCTTTCCGCTTTCGCGGCCGATCCTGAGGGCGATGAACGACCACTCGTGCAAGCAGTTGGTCGGCATGCTCATGGACTACATGATCATGCATTGGGAAGACATCGAAGACGCCCGGCGAATGATCGCAGAGGACTTCGACATGGGCGATGATCATTTCCCGATCGACATCGCCAGCGCACTCGAATTGCTACGATATGAGAAAGTCGCTCGATGGGAAACCGGAATGGGCGGCTACGCGGATGGAGACCTAAATTACAGCCAGGCGGCTCGCAAAGTGGCATCTGGCAAGCACGATCGACGGAAACAGGATGCGCTATACGTGCGCGTTAATCCTGACGGTTCGACCAGTAGCACGCCCCACAAGGTTATGGATGCTGAGGTCAAGGACGAAGCCGAGCGCGCCAGTCGGTATTGCTACTTCGTCAAAGAATCGATGGCTGGCAAAGCGTCCGGCATGCGGTATGAAAAGACCGTCGCGGCGCTAAGAATGCTCTTCGGCCATCGCCCACCGATCTAGACACGGCTGAATACCCAGATGGCAACACGCGACGAACTCTACGCGAAATTCGGGATAGCAGCGGAAGCGGCGCAGCTATTCGAGACCGAACTTGGTTCACTTCTCCTATGCGCCCGTGGCCTTGAACGCGGTTGGCACCATGAGGTTGACCCCGAAGATGCGCGAAAGCTCCTTGACCACATTGACCGCAGCACACTGGGCCAGCTGTTGGGCACATTGAAGAATTGTGTCAGTCTTGACTATGGTTTGGTGGATCGCTTCGCGTCTGCACTCAAAGCTCGAAACAGGCTGTTCCATCGGTTCTATGAGTCCCATGGCTTCAAAATTCAGACCGATGAAGGCCGCGATGCGATGGTGGCTGATCTTGAAGTTTTACACGGCGAACTTTTCAACGCATGGCAGGCCGCTAGCAAAATGACCGCTGTGGCGACAGCATTCCTTTTGGAGGCGAAGCGAGAACAGGAATAGGCTCGGCGTTCGTCAGGCAGCATTGCCGAGCATCCTGGCTCTTCAACGGTGCAAACCGGAGGCGAGGTGGACGACCACGAAAATGCGAGAATATCTTTCGGCACCGATCGTGCACAGCTTGTCTATGGGCTGAGGCCGGACCGCACGTTGGCGCATATCAGCGAGGTTCAGCGCGGCATTGCTTGCGGATGCAATTGCCCTGCCTGCGGCGGTCGGTTGGTGGCTCGCAAGGGTGATGAGAACGTGCCGCACTTCGGGCACGACGGTGGCGACGCGTGCGGGGGCGGTCCTGAAACCGTTCTACATCTCCTTGCCAAGGAGGTGTTTCGAGCAGACCCGTCGCTACTCCTGCCGAAACGCCTTGGGCTCAATAAGGGCAACGTCGTGACGAAGCCGGGTCAGCAGGTCACGACGCAATTCCTTCGAATCGAGTTCACTGACCCGAAGACGGTTATCCCGGACCTCTATGTTCGGGCGCTAGGGTATGACCTCTTTGTTGAAGTCGCGGTCACCCATGCGAGCGACGAAACAAAGATTCAACGCCTTCGGGAACACGGCGTCATGGCTGTGGAGATCGACCTGTCAAAGTTGCCCCGAGACTCGACACGTGAACAGATCGCGGATGCGGTGCTTCGATCCGCGCCACGGTGTTGGCTCTATCATCCCGATATCGACAAAGCGTTGGCGAAGACCCGCGCCGACGAAGAGACATGGCAGGCTGCACAGGGAAAGCGGTTCGCCGACTATCAGGCCAGGCATGAGAAGCGGGCAAATGAATTGGCGCGCGCCTATGTCGACGGGCTGAAACAACTGGCCGGAAAGAAGATTGCTGTTCCGCGTGATGCAGAACTCAAAGCAATCGGACTCGCCGAACATGTTGGTATCGAGGTCGCCGGCTATGCGTGTTTCACTGTCCCGCCTGCGGTATGGCAGGCGACAATCTTAGCGGAGGTCTTTCACCGACCAATGCCTTGGTAGCGCAGCTGCCAAGGCAGTGCCGATCGCCAAGCATTTGGAAAAGAGCGCGCTGATACGGCCGCAATTTCAGCGTGTCACTACCGAAGTAGCGAACGGTGTCGCTGTCGCCGAACCTCGCTTCGCGCCCGCTTGGAAGGCGATCGACAACTATTTGCAAAACCTGCTCGGAAAGGGCGTTCTCGTTCAGCAAGGCTACGGAGTGACGCTGGAGAGGTCCCTTGCGGACAAGTGGACCGCGCGCACGCTGGCAGAGACACAGAGAACCGCTGTCGTGCATGCCGCAGTGCAAGCAGTCGATTGGATCTTAGCCGAGCTTCCCGCCGAAGAGCGAGGGGACATGACCGGCGAGTCGTGGCTGGATTCTATCCACACGGAGACGAACATGACATATCGGGCCGCGATCGAGTCTGATGTCGAAGCGCCGAAGATCGCCGCCGAAATAGACGCCGTTGTCGCGATGTTCGGAAAGAGCGGCGCGATCCCACATGCGGCGTTGGGTTTGCCTATTCGAGGCGCAATCGAGCGCTGCGAGGCTCAGAGATCAAAGCAGGTCGAAGGGCTACGGCAGAAACAGATTCAGGAAGCCAACCGACTTAGGCAATCGCGTCGGGACCGGCTATGCGTTGACGCTGAAACGGAACTGAGCGGCCCTAATCTTGGGGCCTTTCTGAACGCGAAACGCGACGATCTGAGCGGCATGTCGCCGTTGGAAGCGGCGGAGGATAGCGAGTCGGGATTGACCAAGGCTCGAGGCGTGCTCTCCGCCGATGTCAAGCGCAAGCGATATCAGGAGAAAATCACTGCCGATACCAAGCAGTCTTTGTCAGCGAAGCATGTCGATGCTTTCCTGAACGGCCGGGATGACGACTTAGAGCGGACAACGCCGCTCTTGTACGTCCGAGATGACGCCACCTATCGGAAGGCGCTCGGGAAGCTAGCTGAATGGCAGAGGGGGTTCGGCGGACCGTTTTGATCATAGGAGCACCACCGTAAAAAATCATGGCCGGGAGGAGTCTCGGTCACTTTTCTGCGCTCATTTCACCTGGGGCCAGTGACCTGCGTTAGGATTGAGCAGTCCGTCCTCGTAGACTGCCGTAAAGCGGCGTAAATCAGCGTCATCGGCGTGACCTATCTCACGCCGTTTCTCAGACACGCCGCATTGATTTCACTGAAGAGTCTAGTGGCAGTGGGAGACCGCCACATAGTGAGACCCACTATTGAAGGGGCATTCTTTTGCTATCGGCGATGCTCAGCATAGATCGTAAACATCGCCGAAGATCGCTCGGAATTAGGATGGCTTGGGCCATAACACGAGGCTCAAACGATCCGGCTGGTGTATTGAGAGCTATGGCTGCAAGAGACCGTATTTCGTCATGAGCGCAGACACGCGGTCAATATGCGGCTGGATATTCGATCTAAGCGGAGCGACATAACCAGCTTGAGTGTGGTGCGCGGGATCACAAAACTTGATCGTGTCCCGCATTCCAGCGTGTTCGAAAGGAAGGGTGTTTGGGGTTGAGCGAAACAGGTCGGCAAGCTGGCCGGAGTTAGCGGTGTCGTAACTTGACGGTACAGGCTGACCAGTTTGCCTTAGGTACAACTCCCGAACGAATTCCTCGACTAGCACTCGGAGGCGATCAACGGCGTATGTGCGGTTGCCTTCATTGCTACTGGCTGCGCCTCTAATGTCCGCGAGCATTTGCTGGAGCCGCAATTGCCGGACAATGACAGGGCCGCCGAGTTCAAAATTCTCGTAGTGATAGTGGCGAATGTCCCTTGCCATGTTCAGGCTTCGGAGTTTGTCGATGACGCCTTTGACGTGAGAGAGGACCAGGATTTGTTTGCCGCTCTGGTCCAGAAGGTGCGGGACCACATTGGCGATAAATGCCTCCGCGTGATCATCGTCCATCGCTTGAACGGGGTCATCGAGAAGAATGAAGCCGAAGGGTGATGACGGCGTTGTCGCCCGCATCAGCCAAACCGCCAACCCGAGGCAATTAAGCTGGCATTCGCTAAGGTTTGCCGCAGCCGACATGCGTGTGCCGAAGCTGGTCGCGTGCAGTTTCATAGAGTCGTTGGCCGGTTCCATCATATCGAAACCGACAGAAACTCCCGGATTGAGGAGGGCGTAGAGTTCTTTCACCTCCTTGCCCCGCGTTTCTAGGAGGAGCGTTTGTTTGGTCTGCGCCATGGCTTCGACCGAACGGATTAGTTCCTGTGTTTCCTCCAATATCGCTGCATAGCGGGCTAACAGGTGCACGTCAGCGATGCCCTTAAGACCCTTGCCTACTGCGTCGATGAGGGCGACAGCCTCGTTCGCTGCTATTTTGCTACTGACTGTCTCAGCAATCGTGTCCCATGCCCGTTCGTAAGCCAACAGAGAACCAATGAAGGCATCCACCGCCCGAGCCAATGAATGGCGCGAAGCGTGTCGATCCTCAATCAAAGCGGCAAGCTTCTCGGCCTGCGAAGCTCGATCCTTTGTTGTGGTTGTCAGTTCCCTGTCGGCTCGAAGTGCGGTGCCAAGTTCCCGTTGAGCCTTTATGTACGCGTCGTGGGCTTCAAGATAGTTGGGGAGTTCTGCGTTTGGGCCGAGAAGGCTAGAAAGCGAGACTCTCTCCTCATCGTTCAGACCTGTGATGCCAAGGGCAGACACGGCATTTGATGCCGATGTTCTGGCCGTTTGAGAGAGTTCAATCTTGCCGTCGAGCAAGTTCGCGGCTTCGACTGTGCCGCTGGCCTCCTCCAATCGCTTTCTCAACACTGCTCGCTGTTGCGGGACCAATGTCGGCTGCTCGCACATGGGACAGTCATCCCCATGAAGTTCTAGGGCTAGCCCGTTTGTCCAGAATATAAGCAAGGCTCTTGAGTAGTGCGCGGCGGTAATGCCGGCGAGTACGCCCACAGCGTCGTCTATGGCTCCGACGGCACGCTGAAACTCTTTCAAGTCTTCGACGGCATGATCGCGGAGGAGCGAATGGTCTACGCATCGGCCGCCCAGGACTTAGCGATTTGGACACCCTTGAGCCCACCGAAACGGGCGGATTTCAAAGGTTGGAATGAGTTGATCTGCGATGCTGCCCTGGCTGGAAGCGCCCAAAAAGAGCGGCGGCACCTGTTCAAATCATTGGGGGCTGATGGTTGGGTGTTTGCCAACTGGCTGACGCATTCCCACTCAGTCACATGGCACGATGCGGAAGCTGCTCTCACAACTGTCGAACATTTTCTCGGCCTCGCCACTTCAATGGTGCTGCGGCACATCCGTTTCGTTCCCGAGGAGTGCCCCGAGTGCGGGTCTCCGCACCTGTCCCCGGGAGAGGGATTGCGTGAAGATATGCCTGAAATCGCTTGGGAGCGCCCTGTATGTGCAGACTGTGGCTGGACGGGAACTCCCGTGCCCAGCCGAGAACGAGAGCCCGAGGAATTAGCTGAACTATTCGAGCGGGAGGGCGGGGATGACAGCGACGAATGCATCATTCCAACGGTGCCGTTGAGGGAACTGCGCGGACCAAATGGTCGCAAAGGTGGGTAGGCGTCATCCGCCTCTGCCGGCTCGACCTCGCCGTCCGCACCAGCAATGGCTCATCCGGTGAGAAAGGTCGGGCCGGAGTTTGCGACAACATCAAATGCCTTTGCAACGTCATCCTCGGTGAGGAAGACAGCGGCGTACCAGTCTGTCCGTCCCGGACGTGATAAAAAGCTGGGGGACAAAACAGAACCCCAACTTTGTTGAAGTGCGGCCCCCCTTTTGGCGTTGTCGTGTTTCAACAGGTTGACCAAATCGCGGACCGCACCGAGGTCCGGATGAATGGCGATGCCCTTGGCGACTGCAAGAACCACCAGTTCGTCGTGCTTCGCCTTGTCATTCCCTCCGAGCGCGAGGCGGGTTGCTCGCTCCCAATAGTGATAGGCGGCGATCACGAACGCCTTCCTCAAGGCCGAAAGAGCTTCGTCACAGGTTTCGATCTGCAATTCCAGCGCTTGCTCTTTGGTATAAAGCAAATGGCCCTCTTCATCCCGTTCTTCAATCCATTCTCCGCCGTTTTCAATGTCCTGCGCATATTCCGCTGCCTGGGCTCTGGCCCGCTCGACATCGCTGCGAAGCGCTCGCGACGCCGAGAGGTAGCCATCGCGCAAAATCCGCGTACTTTGCTGAAACCGGTAGCCATTAAGATTAAAAAAGAACGACATTCAGGCCCCCTTAGAAGGCGTCTCAGGGAGAGTAGTCGATCCGCCACCGGTCCGCGCTCCCCGCCACCAAATTTGTATCACCATTTTGGATGTTCCCGACCGAGACGGGTTAAATGGCCGATTTCAAAATCACCAAAAAATCTGAGAGGCGGACCTCGACCTGTGCGGAACCGCGAGGCCCCCGTTGGGGGTCTGGACCACCGCGTGGCTGCGCATGGGCGCACCTTTGGCCGCACGGTGCCGCTGTCCTGTCCGTCCTGTCCGTCCCACCGATCACTTATGCGCACCGGCGCAATCTGAAGGCCAAGTTCCTCGACTTGGAGAACGCCATACGCCATTCGCTGAAGGCGTTCGGCATCCGCCTTGGCAAGGTCGGCCGAGGAGCCTTCGATCAGGCGGTGCGCGCTGCGGTATCGGAAGACCCACTGTCGTCCGAGCTGATGGACGCCATGCTGTCGGCGCGCGCAGCGCTGTGGAGGCAGTATTGCCGCCTGCACGATCTCGTCGTCAAAATGGTGGCACGCAGCGAACTGTGCCGACGCTTCATGGCAATCCCCGGCGTCGGTCCGGTGACGGCGCTCTCGTTCATGACGGCGATCGATGATCCGTCGCGCTTCCGTCACTCACGCGGTGTCGCGGCCTACTTCGGGCGGACCTCGCGGCGCTGGCAGTCGGGCACCTCGATCGACGTTCAGGCTCGCATATCAAAAGCCGGCGATGCTGATGTACGACGCTCGCTTTACGAGGCGGCGTCGGGGTTGATGACGCGCTTCAAGGGCTCCGACAAGGTCAAGAGCTGGGGCCAGGCGATCGCCAAACGTTCCTGCCACCGCAAGGCCTGTGTCGCCGTGGCGCGCAAGCTGGCAGTGATCATGCACGCGATGTGGAGCGATGGCACGTTCTATGTCGGCGATCCGGCGGCAAGCCAGGCGGGTGCCGGCCGGCGTACCCATGACAAGGCCCGCAAGCTGCTCGGAGCGCATCGATGAGAAGAAGACCGACAGTTGAAACGCATGGCGCCGGCACGCTGACAGGCGCCATCTGACACAAAAGATCCGCTCCGGCGGATGAGGACCGATGCAGACCAGGAACGACGGAACGCACGTTATCTTGCCTGCGGCCGCGCCGATCGCGAGACGGCCGGACCGCGCCGGATTGCCTGTGGCGCTGCTCCGTCACTCCGATGGAAAAGTGCGCCACGACGGTTCCCGTGCTGCAAATAAGCAGCGCTGCTACCCCGTCGCAGAGCGCGGAAGACTGCACGGCGCATCGGAACTCGACGCAAGAGTACGGAATCGTAGCATCGAGTATAGAATATTGTATTATCGTAGACTTGAGGAGCAGCGACGACGGAAATCAAGTCTATCAAAATACGACCGATTAAGATGGCAGGATAAAAGGGGCCACGTTTCGCTGCGGTTGGGGCGTTGTTTTTCAATGGGTTACATGGTGATTTCGCAATGTGTGCATAACGACTGCACATTGCGAGTATCTCATTTTCGCAGCGATTTCCGCAGCTTGACGCAGTGTGCGGCGGCTCGGCCGACCGTTGAGGAGACTTGGGCCGGGAAGGAGGCGCAGTCAGAGACGGAAGCGAGACGCTCGACAGAAACCCCAGTTCTCGGAGGGCGCACGGGTCCCTTCGGTGGCCCCTGGTCGGCACGGCTGCCTGTCAGTCGTTGTTGCGGCTCGGCGAGAGCCGACATCGCCAGCGTCGGCCGTAGGATGGCGGCCGAGCGCAGGCTTGTCAGCCAGCCGCCCAGCCTGTCGGCTGCCATGGGACCTTCCATCCTGACACGAATGCGCAAACCGTCGTGTTACGGTTCGATCGTGCTACGTCACCAGTTCGATAGCCCTCGAAGCAAATGGGAGAGTTCGCCACGTCCAGGATCAACCGCCGCGCCTTGCTTTTCCACTCCTGCAGCGCAGTCGTCGCCTCGACGGGTCCGGCGACTGCGATGGGCACAGAGCCGCCGGGCCAGGCCCTATTACCATCCAATGAACTGCGAACGCTGATCGACGTGCACAAGAGAGCATACTCGTCCTTCGGCGAAGCCTTGCACAAAGTGGGCGGTGGCAGAAATCAGTCCGCCGGAGCCAGCCGGGAGGAGGAGAAGGCGCTGCTCGCCATCTGCAGCTATGCTGCGGTTGGCGAAGCGGATCGCCTGGCCAAGGCCCGATATCTTTTAGAGATCGAGGCGCGCGGTGAACTCGACCTCGCAGAGCATATGCAGGCTGTTCTCCAATCGACGGTGTGGAAGCGATGATACGACTGGCATGCGGGCGGTCGGCTGCTGAATGGCAAACTATGCGCCTCATTTCAGACGTTGAGCCGAAATCTTGTCAACTGAAAGCCGGGCGGCGAGACCAGCAAGGGGAGCGGCTGGGAAAAGTGGCGGCGAAAGTCGACGCCGAACAAGTTCGCTAAATACCGGGTGACTGGCTAGTTCGACAGCGGGTGCTTGAAGAAGTGCTGGTCTATGGCGTCGGTGATGGTTTTCTCTTTCAGTCCCGTGCCTACCCCTCGAACAGCTTTGCCATTCTTCCAGTCGATGCGGACGTTGGTGCGTCTGGCTTTCTCATACGCCAGCATAACTAGTGCGTCGGCATCAAATTCCCCTGAAGTCCATACCTCGCAACGGATTTCAGCTTCCCGCAAAAACGTATTCGCCCGCACATACTCCACAAAGGTCGGAATTCGCCTCAGCCATTCCTCTATCTCCGCTTGTGTGACCACGTGGCCAGGCTCACCAGCTTTGCATTCGTAAAGCACGCACTCGGCTTTGCCGCGCACGCACATAATGTCGATGTCGTAGAACTTACCCACCTTCGGGTCGTAAGCCTTCTTTCCCAAGTCGATTGAATTGCCGTCGTTGCGAATGAGATAGGCGCACACCAGCTCGAACAGAACGCCGCGAAGGTTCCCTGCGCGCCCGGCAATGTCTTTGAGGCTGCTCAAGAGAGTTATTAGCCTGCTCGGGTTTTTTGAGACGATTGCGGCGGCGTTCTGCAGCGTCTCTACCAGGCTGGTGAACGCGGACCCGGCGTAGCTTCCGAACAGCGATTCCGGCGTTGCCATCATCAGCCCGTTTCGATGGCCGAGCGTGTATGCCTTGCCCGTGAAGCCATCGGCCACGATAATAGGGAGTACCGAGCCTATTCGTGTTGCTAGGAGACCTCTCGCCTTCCGGATGAAATAGCGGATTTGGTACTCATCGAGAACCGTCCCCACGAACACATCGGCCACAGTGAAACCTTGCTGGTCCTTCCCCACGTTCGACTTTTTCAACGGCAGGAGGTAGCTCGGGCCAGTCAAGTCCCACTTGTATGGGCCAACCGTCCTCGGATGTTCATCGCCTCGAATGGCGATTGAATTGTAGCTGGCAACTCCGAGACGCCGTGCCCACTCCCGAATTCCATCCAGCAGGACACCTTCGGCCATCTGGCGCACATTGTACAGCGTGGGACCGTGGGAGCTCAGCGCTGGGATGCGGAGTGCGATGACACTGCCATAGTTTTGAATGTCGATAGTATGCGTCATCCCGGCGTCCTGAAGACGCTGCGCAACTTTCGCGGCCGGCACTTGCTTCTTCTGCAGGATTGGGGCGCCACTGATTACAGAGAACTCATCGACGGACACGATGCCCCCGCGTGCAGCCAATCCATCGATAGCCGCGCCATAAACTGACTCTGTTTCTCTTAGGTCGCGGTGGAAGTTGTGCCAGAACCGTTCGGTCTGCCTATCCTTGACGTGGTAGACGAAGGCTTCCTGTTTGGGCAGGAGCGGAATCGGGAAGGAATAGATGGGCGGTTTGCTACGGGAGAGGCGCTTGCGAGCTGCTTCAGCTGACAGGCCGTGCTCGGAGATAAGCAGCTCGGCCAGACGCGAGGAGCGGCTCGGGCCGTGCAGGTCTATAAGCGACGTTAGGGGGTCGGGCATGACCTGTCACACTGCGCAATTTATTAAAAGAACTACCTATTGCGAGTCTGTTTTTCGATTTCTCGTCAATGCCATTATAAAAACAATAACTTAGCAGGCGTTTTGACGCGCTGTCAATTTCTTGCTTGTCCTCTGGCCCAATGACATACCCCATGTGGCTGCCATTCGGAAGTACTTGGCCGGTCGGTCGGCCCTTGCCGTGTCCTCATCGGTAGCGGAGCGCACTTTCGGTATCTCCGTCGGTGTGGGAGGCGCGGTGCCAAGCCGTCCAACCGACAAACCGGCATGCTGCAGGTGCGGCGCAACACCTCATGTTGGGCAGTTGTATTCCTGCTTCCATCTTCTCAATCGCCGTCGGTCCACGCGCGGTGGTCACCTTATGAGGATCGTTCATGTGGGCTCCGCCGTAGAGCTGCGCCTGCGTCACATGGAAACCCTGGGCTTGGAGACGAAACGGATGATGGTGAAAGGGCGCTCTTTGGAGCGCCTGTTTTAGTTTCCCAAGTGAATTGCGTTTTCGAACGCGTGCAAGCAATCTCCTCCCGCTATGGTCACGGTGCATCTGATTCCCGAAGGTAACCGCGAAACGTACGAGGTCCACGAGTGGCGCAACGCCGCTGGCGTGATTTCGACCGCGCATCCGAACGAGTGGGCAGATATTATTGGGGTGCCTGACGATAGCTACAAGCCGACGTGGGCGACCTACGCGAACCACAGCGCTTCGCGGTTGCATGCTGCGGAGTAGCCAATGGCGAGCGTCGTCGGTTCCGCCCTAACGGAGCGAGAAGGCGTTATCGCCGCCGATACCATCTTTACGAAGCAATTCCGCTGGCTCTTTCGAGAGCAAAAGGTTCTGGATTTCGGGGTCGATGCCGAAGTCGAGATTACTGAAAACGATATGCCTACGGGCAAACTTATCGCGCTCCAAATCAAGAGCGGCACCTCGTTCTTTAAGCGGGAAACTCGTGAAGGGTACGTATTTTACGGAGAAACGCGCCACCTAAAATATTGGACGAACCACGTCCTACCCATGTTTCTTATTCTCCATAACCCGGAAACCGACGTTACCCTTTACCAGCGAATTGAAGAGCGCCTTTGCAGGGTAACGGCTAGAGGGTGGAGCATTGTCGTTCCCCGCGAAAACGTGCTCGATGCCAGCGCCGCAGGCGACCTTGCATCTGGTCCCGACCTGGACGAAGAAGGCCAACTGCGTCTCCGCTTTAGCCTGGACGCTCCTCTGATGGAGCGCTTTGTCGACGCCGACGCCAAGATGATTTGGGAATACTGGTTCAATAAAAGCCTGAGCCTCCGCAACGCCCGCTTCATATTTGAGGGCGAAGCGCCGATAGAAGTGGGCGGTTGGTATCCCACTAGCGATATCGGTCTCGCCATGCAGAATCTCTTCCCATGGCTCACCTATGAGTACGAGGACGATTCCACCAAATGGGATATCGCTGGCGAAGCTGACATCTTTACCCTCCTGGTATCTTTGAGGCCGGAAGCTAAAGCCTATCTGGAAGCCGAGAGGTTCTTTCGAGAGGGCCTCACCGAGGAACCGCCTGACCAGCCGGTCCGCGACGATGACCAGGATGAGGACGGTTGGTATTATCGCATCCGCGACGACGACGACTGACTAGCCCTTTTGCGCCTGCTCCCAAAATTTGCGCATGACGTCGTCGGCGGTCGGCGGAAGTTCTAATCGGCTTTTGACCGTGGCTTTCTTCACAAGGACTTCCATTTGAGGCCTGTCGGCTCTCGGTGTGCCTTCCCAATATCCTGCAGCAGTGGCGTCATCGAGTGGCTTACCTGCCTTCACGGCGTCTTTGAGTGCTGAGTAGTGTCGCAGGTCGCCTACGTGAATAAAGTCCTCCTCGGCGTATTCCATTGTGTAGAGGGATTTTCTCGGATCAGAACCTTTCCCACGCATCTCCCAAAGAAATTTGGCCACCGCCAGGTCTCGCCATAGATACAGCCCCCCTTTCTTAGAGCCTCTCCCCCGGGGTGTGCAGCACGGAGGAACGTCTCTGCTACTTTCGCCATTTCGGTCAAGCCGTCCATGTTATCGCGGCCGGACACGACGATTTCGTCGTCTTCATAGTTCTCGTTCGAATAATGATATCCGATAGGCACGTACAACCCGCCAAAGCATGCGCCGATAGAAAATGCATTCTGCTGTATGATAACGGAGCTATCTGGCGTTCGTAATCGTGTGCGGGCGGATTTCCACCCCTAACTTGGCTGCTGTTTGTTGCGGATGGGTAGATGTCTCGCTACGCTTCTGCCAATTCATGCTGAATATGTTTCGGGGGTTTGATGCGAAATCGCTTTGCAGTATTGGCGGTTGTATTGGCGCTTTCGGGTTGTGAAACCAATGGGGGCACGGACGCCAGCTTCGATATCAACTCGTCTCCCGAATACAAAGAACACCAAATGTGTTTGGGTCGCCAGACATACATATACTCAAAGGCTGAGGGTTCCCCCCTTGAACTAGGGATTATAGCGTCGTCGGCATGCAACGGGACACGGACAGCTCTCTATAAGGCGATTGCCAGTGTTAAGGGCCCGGCGTACGCGCAGGGCTACACAGGGGCGTCCGAAAGGGAAGACCCGAAGTTGATAGCTGGCTCGATTATTAAAGTGCGGCAGGGCCAGAAGCCCTTTTAGCCTTCGGGGCTTTGGTTTGATGGCATAGATGAAGGCCCGCTAGGGGCCTTTTTCGTTCGACTTACGGGTTAGCGCGCTGCGGTAGACTTAGAATCGAAGAAGGGCCCGGCTTCCAGGTTTCATCGCTTGGTGGATTGGCGAGGACGGCTACACGTTGTCAGATCGTCGCGCCAATCGCACGCCGGGGCCGCCACCGTTCTCCGGAATGAATTCCACTCCGGCACCTTCGAAGGTCTCGCGTATTCGATCGAGGGTCGGTTGCTTTAACGCGTCACCTCGTTCCAGACGTACAATCGTCTGTGTTGAAACCCCTGCTTTCTTAGCAAGTTCCAGAACGCCCCAATCCAGCGCGGCCCGAGCCATCCTGCACTGCACCGGCGTCATAAGATCACCATATTATGGTGATTTTTGTTGCTCATAGTCTGCTCTAACTGTATTCATGAGTACGTTCAGCGGCCGGAAAGGTGATGCAACACCGATCCGGCCTGACCACACCCAAGCTGTTTGGAGCTCGGATCATGGCTGATTCCGACAATACCATGAGTTTGTCTGCCGTCACCCGAAGGAAGGTGCTTGCGGGAACGGCAATTACAATTGCGGCCTCCAAGGGAGGCACATTTGGCCGCAAAACCCTGGAAACCGACCAAATCGCCGATCCAGCCGTAGCGGCCTGGCAGAAATGGCGGCTGGCCCACGACCACACTGAATATCTGTGTCGGCAGCAGCAACTTCTGGAGCGAAAACTCGTCCAAACTGTTGGATTTCCTTGTTCGAAGATTCTGCTGCGCGACGGCAGGAATGTGACGTTGCATTCTCTTGAGGCACTCCGCGACGCGCTCGATCTTGGCAAAGAAGACCTCTCGGTCGGTGTAAAGGCTGAAGCCGACCTAGCAGCTCATCAGGCGCGCTGGGATGCCGCCGATAGGGAGATCGGCTATTCGGAGGCGTTGAGGGCCGAGTGTGAGGCTGCTAACCGGGCCGACGAACTGCTTGAGACGCTCTCCGAACTCCCTGCAACTTCCCTTGCCGGTGTGGCAGCCAAGCTTGATGCCGTACTTACGCAAGGGGAGGCTTCGAAGGACGATGATGAGTTTCCTTGGCCGCAGATTCGCTCGGCCTTGGAGGATGTAGTTAGGATTGGCCACCAACGAGAACCGAACTCGGTCGCTGCCTCGAAGGGGCCCAAAGGACCGCTAGAGCCCTAGGAACAACCTCCGGAAAAATGAGCGGAGCAGAAAAGGCTACAGAAGAGTACACAACGGCCATGCGAGATTACGGAGATTTCGACGATCGTTGCCCTGACAGCGCAGATGCGCGTCCCCAACAGGGTAAGTGCGATGAAGAAAACGCGAAGGGATGCTGGTCGGCAGGTCGAGGCCAATCCCTTGTCTCATACGCGGGCCGTGGACGACGCCTTACTGGAAAGGACAGTTCAGCTCTTCGAAGCACGAAGCGGTCGATCTCTGTCCAAGGAGGATGCACGCCAGATCGTGGAAAACGTCAGTGGCTTCTTCCGTATCCTTGCAGAATGGCGGAAGCTCGATTGAGCGAAGCAGCCTCGCGTCTGGCCCGGCACCTCCAACCCGATGCCATCGCCGGATCGCAGCTGGCTGACGCGACGGTCGCTCGCTTGGCAGGTAGCGTTGACTTGCCACCACTCTAAATCGCCGCGAGGAGATAATGGACAGGCGAACTGCTCAAATCGCTAAGCCCAGCAGTTTGGTCAAGGCGCTTCTGTATGCACGCGTGTCTTCGAAGGAGCAGGAGAAAGAGGGCTTCTCGATCCCGGCACAATGCAAGCTATTGAGAGAATATGCCGCTCAGAGACAGTTTGGCATCATCCAAGAATACGTGGACGTCGAGACCGCGAAAAGCAGCGGCCGGACCAACTTTAATGAGATGGTCAAATACCTGCGCAAACATCCAGGCGTACGTGTCATCTTGGTCGAGAAGACCGATCGCCTCTACCGCAACCTCAAGGATTGGGTGACGCTCGACGAGTTGGATGTCGAGATCCACCTTGCCAAGGAAGGCGTCGTGCTGTCGAACGACTCACGCTCCTCGGAAAAGTTCATGCACGGCATCAAGGTGCTGATGGCCAAGAACTACATCGACAACCTTTCCGAGGAAGCGCGTAAGGGGCAGATGGAGAAGGCCGAGCAGGGGCTCTGGCCGTCCAAGGCACCGCTGGGCTACCTAAACGTGACGGGCAAGGACGGCAGGAAGGTCATCGAGCCGGACCCGGCCTTGGCTCCCGTCGTCACGAAGCTGTTCGAGCGTTACGCCACCGGCCAATATTCGCTCAAGGCGCTTACGAAAGCGGCCCATGGTGAAGGACTGATCTACCCCAAGAGCGGCAACCCGGCCCCGGTGAGCACCGTGCATTCGATGCTGCGCAAACGGCTCTACACCGGAATGTTTCAGTGGAATGGCAAGATGCATCAGGGCCAGCACGAGCCGCTGGTATCGATCGAGCTGTGGGAGCGTGTCCAAGGCGTTCTGACCGGCCGGAACGCGACCCCGATCCATTCCTTTGGCTATGAATTTGCGTTCACGGGGCTCATGACCTGCGTCGAGTGCAACTGCGCGGTCGTGGCCGAGGTCAAGAGAGGGAAATATGTCTACTACCACTGTACCGGGCATGCCGACAAAGGGCGTGGCGGCTATGCAGACTGTCGGCGCAAATATGTGCGGGAGGAGGTACTGGACAAGACGTTTGCCGCTTTGCTCGACAGGCTTCATTTCGATGAGGAAGTGCTGACTTGGATGCGCGACGCGCTAAAGGCAAGCCATGCTGATGAGCGGCGTGAGCAGGAACAGGCCATCGAACGCTGCCAGACGCAGTACAAACGCGTCGAAGACCGCTTGCAGGCTATGTATCTGGATAAGCTCGACGGACGTATCGACAATGCTTTCTATGACCGCATGTCGGCGCAATGGCGAGTGGAACAGACGCGACTGCTACGCGAGATCGAGCGGCACAGCGAGGCGCAAGAATCATACATGGAGGACGGCCTGCGGCTCCTGGAGCTGGCCCGGGATGCCAGCCGACTATTTGCGAAACAGGCCGCAAACGAGAAAAAACGGCTCCTGAATCTAGTGCTGTCGAACTGCGAATGGGATCGCGGCGAAGTTCGCGCAAACTTCAGGCAACCTTTTGACTTACTTGCAGAATCAGCGGCTGCAGCGGCGTTGAGCGATGCCACCGGGGCGAAATTGTCCACAGGGCATCCAGTTTGGCTGGGCTTCCTGGAAGCTTTTCGAACTTTCTGACTCGCGCCTCAGCCCGAATTGCGTGTGCTTATGGGTGATATTGGGATACGAGAATCGGTTTTGGGAAAGATTTGACGAGGCATCGACTCTCTGGCGCCCGTCCCACCGGGAAGTGAACGGCAGCACGATACCTCCGCCAGGTTCGTCATGCTGAACGGCGGCTATGCTGAAGGGTTTCGGGTGCCGCCAGGCGTACGAAAGCCTCTCATGCAGGAACCCGCGGGCAGCCGGGGCGGTGAGCTGCGGCAATTGTTCAGAAGCACGCTGGTTCCGACAAGCAATGCCGACTACATGTCGTGCTGTTGTCGCATCGTCGATATGCTACGTGTGGTATTGAACTTCAATTCTGAGTTTCGGAGTCTCGCCATGCCCGCCGGACCCAAAGCGACATCTCAGACCAAAGGGACGAGGACCGGGCTCTACGCCGCCCGGCGCTACCTGACGCGGGACGCGCAAAAGGAGCTGAAGCTCCGCATTCCGTTCGACGCCTACTTCCAGGATCCCACGGTCCGCGTGCGGAATCCGGTGCTCGAGTATGATGAGTCGTTCGAGGTCCCGTGGGAGCCCGGTATCGGGGATGGCCCCACCAGCGCCTGCTTCGCCGTCGTCGACTACGACGCCTCCACCGAGATCCTCACACCGCCTGCCGAGTGGAATGCCGATAAGAATGCCTTCGTAGGCCCAGGCGGTGCGACGCTGGATCAGGCAAATGTCGACTCGCCGCAGTACCGGCAGGTCAATGTCTGGGCCACCCTGCAGAACGCTCTCGAGTTCTACGAGAACGGCTTCGGTCTCGGCAGGCCCATTCCGTTCGCCTTCGAGGGCAACCGGCTGATCGTCGTCCCCACGGCCGGCTATGGGGAGAACGCCTATTACGATCGCCAGAGCAAGTCGCTGCAGTTCTACTATTTCGACAGCGGCGAAAAGCGGATCTACACATGCCTCTCGGCCGATATCATCAACCATGAGTTTGGCCATGCCGTTCTCGACGGCCTTCGTCCTCTGCTTTCGGAATCGATCCGCGCCGAGACGGCCGCTTTCCACGAATTCGTCGGCGACCTTTCGGCAATCCTCATTGCCTTCCGAAACAACAAGCTTCGCCAGTGGCTGGCCGAAGCCACCGGCGGCAACCTGGACACCAACAGCGCCCTCTCGAGCCTCGCCGAAGAGTTCGGCAAGGCCGTCGCGGACCAGCCCTATCTGCGCAGCGCGTTGAACACGCTCCACTACGATAAGATTAAGGACGACCAGCGCCAGCACTACATGTCGCAAGTGCTGACTGGCGCCATGTTCGACATCGTCCGCAAACTGGCACCTCGATACAGGGACGGCGGTCGCTCAATCTTGCAGGCGTTCTGGTATACCGTTAGCAATATGCAGTGCATGGCGGTGCAGCCCCTCGACCTCCTGCCGCCGGTCGACGTGACCTTCGAGGACTACGCCATCGCGGTGCTGCGCAACGAGGAGATCGTCAACCCCACCGACTCCCGTGGCACGCGGCAGCTGATGATCGACGTCTTCCAGGAGCGCGGCATACTGAGCTCGGAAGTAGCTGAGCAATTCCGGCGGCCACACGACATTTGCGGCTGCGCACCGAGGTCTATCACGATCCTGCCGATATCGCCGGTTCCCGGTCCGCGGCCTACCGCTTCCTCGACGACAATCGCCGCAACCTGTTCATCCCCTACAGTGCCGATGTCGCGGTGCAGGGTCTGGCAAACGCTTCAAAATTTACTAGCGACGCGCGGCGGCAGCCGCAACAGGTGCTGCTGCAATACACTTGGCGCGAGCCCGTGCTGCTCGATGACGAACGCTTCGGGCGTTTCGCGGGCGAGACGACCAGCATGCTCTGCGGCGGCACCCTGGCGTTCGACATCGACGGCAATCTGCTCTCGTGGATGCGCAAGCCCGGCACCCAGACTTTGATCGGCGAGGACGAGGAAGACGGTGCGAATACGCCGGCCGAAGAACTGACGGCGGTGCAGACCGAGATACGGGCCGAAAGAAAGGCTGGTCGACGGCGCAAACAATCGTTCCTTGATGCGCTGGCCGCCCGCATAAAGACCGGCCGCATCGGCGAGATCGCCGGCGGCCAGCTCGGCATCCTCGAGAAGACCGTGGCGCCGCTGACCGCCGAGGCCGTAGACGGCATCCTGCGGTTCTCGCTTTCGCCGCATGTGGGCATCCACTCGGACGAGCACGAGAAAATGGGAGAGAGCCAATGGCAGATAAGCTCCTGATCCGTGCCTACAGCGTGCGTTGTGGTGATTGCATCTATGTCCGCATTCCCGACGCGCGGATAAAGGACGGCAACGTCGACGATTTCCACATTCTCATCGACTGCGGCACCAAGGCAGCCGGCGATGATTTCTTGAAGCCGGCGCTCGACCTGCTGAAGCCCGAGCTT
This sequence comes from Mesorhizobium sp. WSM4815, assembly GCF_055811575.1. Classification (NCBI taxonomy): domain Bacteria; kingdom Pseudomonadati; phylum Pseudomonadota; class Alphaproteobacteria; order Hyphomicrobiales; family Phyllobacteriaceae; genus Mesorhizobium; species Mesorhizobium sp. WSM4815. Next base: position 24,277 of record NZ_JBVVQS010000096.1, read on the forward strand.
CCGCTTGAAGACGGCAAACACCGTCTCGACCTCGTCGTCGTCAGCCACGGCCATGACGATCATATGAAGGGTTTCGACCCCGACTGGTTCGAGGACGTTGCGATCGAGAACCTGTGGTTGAGCGCGGCCATGAACCCCGAACACCCCCAGGCGGAGCTCGCCCACGCCTTTCACGACTTGGCAGACCGGGCGATGGTCAATGTCGCCGCGCGCGGCGTCGCCCTCAGCCCGGCCCTGCAGGACATCGTCGATCGCTACGGCATCAACCCCAAGGGCGCCATCAAGGCTCTCACCGAAACCCTGCCACAGCAGAACGGCATTGAACCCGTATATCTTCACACCGAAAGCACCGCCGCCGATCTCGAGCTTGAGACGCTGCAAGGCGACGTGGCGTTCCATGTCCTGGGGCCGGATATCAATATCGACTTCTACTATGGCGGCGACGAGTTGGCGGCCGACTTCCAGACATTCTCAAAGGCGGCAGCCGGCGTGATCGGCGCGCCCCAGTCGCCGAGCGCACGGCCCGAAAACATTAGCGCCCTCGACTTTCTCCGCCTCCAGTCGCGGATGATGTCCAATGCCTTTGCCTACTCCGAGGAAAACGACAGGCTGATCAACAACACCAGCATCATGCTGCTGATCGAGTGGCGCGGGCGCCGACTCCTGTTCGTGGGCGACGCCGAGTGGGACGATCCGTTCGAAGAAGGCACAAAGGCGAACGGCGCCTGGAACGTCGCCTGGAACAAGCAAAGGGCCAAGCTCGATGGGCGGCTGGACTTCCTGAAGGTCGGCCATCACGGCAGTACCAATTCCACGCCGTGGAACGAGGACGAGGACGGCACCCAGACCGAGTCGAGCACCATCCTCGACGCGATCCTGCCGCTTCCCGCCGGCAACATGCCGGCGTCCGGCCCTAAGGCCGTCGTTTCTACCGCCCGCACGCCCTACAAACCCATTCCGAGCTCCGCCCTGATGGTGGAACTCGGCAAGCGCGTCGCCAACACCGAAACCTATGGTCCACTTCTCACGCCCGCACAGATCGCGGGGCTGCCCAACTACGCCGGCCACGAGAAGGCGCTGCTCGGCCAGCCGCAGCCACAGCGCACCGACATGGAGGCCCTGGTCACGGGCACGCCCTACGTGGACATCGAGATCAAACCAGTTGCAGGGCACTAGAGCGCGGTCGTGGGCAGTCGCTCGCCCAAGCGTCGAGGGCTACTCGGCTTGGGTCAGTTCCACAAACGACGTCAGCAACTCGCCAATCTGACAGGCGGCGTAGCCATTTCGACGGGTGGACGCGTCTCTGGCGCAGGTCTCCGGCGTAAGAGGGTCCAACTGAGTATGCAGGTCGTCGATCGCCCGTTGAGAAAGAAGCCAGGCTAACGGGATTGTCACGCCGCGATCGCGCATTTGGATGCTGTAGTACCTATCGAGAGTGCTCGGCTGGTTGGCAATCGCCTCTTCAGCCATCGCGATCAATTCTTCGTCCGTCTTACCTCGTGGATCGAGCGTCACGCGCATCTCGGAAGTGGCCAAGACCAAATCTTCGAGCTCACTCAAGCCATAGTCCACTCGCGCGCTACGTACTCGGTCCACCGCCTCAAGGGCGATGCTTGCTTCGGCAAGAACGCTCGAGTAGCCGCCTGAATCTTTGGGTTCCGAGCACGGTGTTTCGTCGGCGCTCGCCTGAGCAGCGTCGCAGAGAGGTTCGTTACCGACATGCACCACCAGGATAGAAAACTTCGGTGCATCGGCTCCTCTGTCCTCCCGGTATTTATCGAGCTCCCGGTAGACTCCCATAAGTGTCGGCGCCCCCGAGTTATCGAAATAGCCCCCGTCAACGTATTGGTCTTTGATCCCCTTGAAGTCTGGGTCCTCGACCCAAACCTCACCTTCTTGTTCCACGGTAAGGGATGTGAATGACCCCGGCGGCGAAATGAACGGAAACCGCGCACTTGTACCCGCCGCCGCGCTGAGTGGCGGGCCATTGAGATAGTCCACGGCATGCCAGTCGTCCCCGCCGCCTTTCGCGTCAGTTCTGAGATAGATCGGGCTCATGCTGACCCGCCGACCGTCGCGAACTCTCGTCGAATTCAGGATGAGGTACGGAACGCTAGCGGCCTCTTCAGTCGGGACGAGGCCATAAAGCGGATTAGACAGGACGTCCTCCCCGAAAACACGTGCAAAGGAACGCTCCAAGCTCCACTCGAGCCCAAGTTGACGATCGAAAGCTGGAACGGGGACAGGCCAGAATTGCTGGAAGATCTCAGTAAAAAAGTAGCGACTGAGCAACGGTGAAAGGTGGTCGTCAGCCAACACCTCCATTGCAGCATCCTGATACGTCGAGGAACTCACGTCCTCTAGATCGCATCGGCTCGCCTCGGTTTCGGGCGGCTTGGCTTTCATTGCTGCCGCATAGATAGCGGCACCGATCGAGCCACCAGAAACCCCGCTAACTACGAATATGTGGTGGGCCAGCCGCGGGCATCTGTCGACAAGCCGAGAAAGGACCGTGGCCGTGAACACTGCGGCCCTGATGCCTCCACCTTCAGCGGCAACCAAGATCACCGGATAGGTATCAAAGTCGGCGCGGTCGGGTCGGGAGGCGAGCCAACTGCCGAAAGCATTCTCGAGTTCTATCGATGGAGTAAAATGTCCGATCCGGCGGATCTGGTGATTGTCGTTCACGTTCAGCGCGATTAGGCCGACCGCCAGCACGACCAGAAACCCAACGGCAGGTAGCCTGGTACGCCGGCCGAAACGCACCAGCCACGATGTAACGATCGTCCAAAAGCAGCAGGCCAAGAGGAGTATGTTGAGGGGACCGAGTGCCTGTGAGATCGAAATCATGCTGATGGGAAGACCAAAGGTTTCATCCCTTGTCGAAGCCGCGAATGCGCTCAGCAGCAGAATGGGCAACAGGTAAGCCAAGAGCACCGTCGGCAGGCGGTGTCCGCGTCGCGTCGTGGACGAGTGCGCCGATAGGCGCGAGTCGAGCGCAGCCCTTCGCGCCGAATGAACGTACGCGATGATCAGGACGCTCAGTAGGGCAAGAAGCCCGTAGCTCGCCGGTGCCAATTCGTCCCTGAGGCGAACCAACAAGACCGCCAGAAGGATCAGCGCAAGGCTTCCAACGATCCCGCTGATCCAAACGCGATAGCTAAACGGAACCGTCGATCGTGAAATCAAGACAGCGGATTGACGGCGCAATATGGCTGAGAGTGCTGCGGCCGACAGAAACGTGATCGCGAACTTGGTCCATTGAATATCGACCGCCTCGCTGTGACGGACGTAGCCAAGCATCGCTTCGTCCACCTGATCTGACGCCGTTCCCGGAAACAAGAAGCACGCGAGCAGGAGGATCGCCGTAATGCTGACTGGCCACATGCTGAGCAGTGCGATGGGGATGGGTTGAAGCGCTCTCCGCACCCTCCAACGCCATAGACGCAAGCGGGCGTATGCGTAGGTTGCTTCGGGCATCTCAGCTCCGTTCTTCCGTCGGCAGTATCGGCGACTAAACTGGCAACCACACAGTAGTCAGGCGGACGGTGCCGTCTAGATGCTCCATCGACACTAAGCCGTCTGAGCACGAACCTTTCCAGTGGAGGTTACCCGCGCAAATCACGACTTGCGTAATTAAATCAACGCTTTGCCGTTTGTGGACGGCCACGGCTACTCCAGGTCGACTTCCACCCAAAGGCTCTGTTTGTGGCGGATGCCCTTGATCGAACCCGAGGGCTGTAGCGCGGCAGCGCCCAATCGCTGAGTCCTTGACCTGTACTGCCTTCAGCGCACGCTCGGTAGCGATGGAATAGTCCTCGGCGACTTCGAGGTGGAGAACTTCGTGGTCTGCGAGTTCGATCAGCGCAACGGCGCCTGCGTAGATCTGATAGATGTAGCCGCGCAGCGAATGCGGTCGCCTGACGTGCACGATCGCTCCTGGTCGTGCTGCAAGCGAGGGGCCCGCTCTAAATAACTGTGAATCAGACATGCCGAAGCCTACTACGATCACCGTACTAGGAATGGATCAGCGGACGTTCCATTCCTCAAGACGCACGTTCGTGCCTCCTCCGGCAACGCACGCGCATAGCGCCCTCGAATTTGATGGTTATCGGCAGTGGATTTAAACTAGCGGACCGGAGTATTGACCAGACTATCAAAGTCAATCGACTGCAGTTGTTCGAAGGCGTCCGCTGCTGCGTCAGGCGCCAGGGCTGGTCCACCGGAATTGAGCGGCGGCAAGCAAATTGCTGGGACGCCTTCGACATCGAACGGTGCGCGGCCGGACTTCGCCTCGCTGCACATGTTCTCGAGCCCACGCTGCAGCTGCAGCGAATAGTCCACGGAAGCCGCGTCGACAATGACCGGCGTTCCGAAGAACTTGGTCTTGAGGTCGAAGACCTCGCCCGCCTTGACGTTTCGGAAGTAGTCGGTAAGCCGCTTAGGCACGTTGGTCACCGCACCCGCCGGCGGCACATTGCCGAAGTCGTCGCTGCGCGGGAATTGCGCACTACCGTGGCAAGACAGGCAAGAGCTCAGAAGGTTGTCTGCCGGTCCATTAGCGCGCCCACCCCAGCCCAGTTCTTCGCGTCCGGCCCATCCGAACAGGATGGATTGCAGCGTTGGGTCGGTCACGCTTTCGAGCAGCGGTTGCCCGGGCGCTGCGGCTGGATCGTTGCCCCAGGCCAGCCCCACGGGCCGCAGGCGACGCCATGGGTCAGGATCGGCGACGGCGTTGTTGTAGACGAAGGTGCCAAAGACCCAGCCGGTGGCGCTGTCCCGCGGGTCGCGCACCGCGATGTCGACCTGGAGCAGGCGCATCGACCGCTCGCTGCGGCCGTTCGGACCGTTGCCGCTACCGGTGTGGGTTTGCCAGCTGGGCGCGCCGGCGAGGTAGGGCAATTGTTGTTCGGTAGCCGATGTGAAGAGCAGTTTGAACGACACCGTTCCGACCGGAAACAGGATGTTGTCAATGACCGGATTGCAAGGATCGGCATAGACCTTGGCATAGGTCGTCGCGCCGAAACTGTTATAGTACCCCACCGCCCAGGTGAAAAAGGTCGTGCTGGTATTCTCTTTAAGCTGATTGGGCCGCGTCGGGCGTTCCTGCGTGAGCCCATGGAAGAACTCTCTTCCATCTTCTCCAACCTGCATCCAAAGGGCATGGTACCAGCCCCTGTCGGTGTTCTTAGTGACGTCGAAATCGACCGTATCGTTACCTTCGTAGGCGTAGTTAAGGACTGCCCAGAGGTACGCTTTCCAGTCTGCATGGTAGTCGATCGACAGGAAACCTGGCAGCGGCTCGCTCGTCGCCGCCGGATAGTCGAACTTTCCCTTGAAAGCCTCGGCCGCGGTGTGATTAGCAGGGATCGTATAGAACGTATTGTAGCTTGGAACAGTGCATGTTGCGGCCGCGGCTGCGGCCGTGGAGAGCAAAACCGCGAGAACAGCGAACACGCGCATCAGCATGACTGAATTCACCCCAAGTTCATGGAGACTAAGCGCACAAATATATCCTGGCAAGAGGCACGCTACTCGCCGTCACACTGCCGTCAACCGCCGCTAGTGGAAAGAGTTTACACCGGTCGCTTAGCCATGCGCGCGCTCCTGGATGGCGCGTCGTCAGTAGGAGGGCTCCGCCTCTATAGCGCTACGCGAACCGCGTTGCGTTTTATGATGACAAGATCCTGTCATTCGACGATAAGCGCGAGGACAGAAGGCCAGTACGCGCAACAACTACAACGCAATTATCGCGAACGCTACGCTCGAAGTTTGTTGTCGTTGACCCGACGACTATCGCCGCGTACGCGTAAACAGTGATCCGCAATTGCAAGCGAACCCTATCGACAGCACTGGACACGCAATCGCCGAAACACTGATTGGACAATTCGACGATCACTACGGCGACTAAGGACGAGGAATTAACGAGGACAAGTGCGCTAATAGTCAACGCGGCGTTGACTGTCCAAATTACAATCTGTATATCCGGAAACACGAAAGCGCCGAGGTTTGGACCCTCGACGCTCCCGTACAGTCTGCGAATATGAGGCCTTTAGACGTGTCGGCGTCTGGGTCTCGTTTGCGTTGCTGTGGACACACCGCGAACGCTTCGGAAATAGCAGGCTTTTATTGAAAAGCCAACACATTCCGAAATTGTGTACAGCTTTCCCGCCCGCCATATTTTCCTCACCCAGCGCAGGAGGCGCTACCGTTTGCGGTAGTGGGCCTCCCATGCCAGCCCAATATCGGCGAATGTCCATTCACTTCGTCTGCCGTAAGCGGGGCTCTGGCGGGTAAAACATTCGTTCAAGCCGGGTTCCCTCGGGAATTTCATGGACCACGCCGTGGATTTTGGCTTGCCGCGTGCCGTTGGCTGAATCCGACGGATGAGCCCGCTGTCCGCTCAATGGTCATTCGGATTGGGAAGGGAAGCGGGGTCAGCCAGGTAGCCGCGAAGCTTTTGTAAAGTGGCGTCTTCTGGCGACTGGTGAAGGTCGGCGCGAAGTTCTTGAACGGCGAGGGCGCCCCTTGTCTGGCAGCTTCCGTCAGCATGTCGCGGCGGCTCAATTGGCTGACCGTCCCGGAAGACAGTCGCTGTAAAAGGTGGCATATCGATTTGGGTTGACCAAAGCCACAAGGCTGCTGCCAGCAAGGCCGTGATCACTGAGGCCGCTTGCAGAGCCGTCAACACTCAACTACCCATTTTGTAAGGACGCGCACCATTCGCCTCTCGGTTTTTTCCGTATCTATAAGCGCTTGGGATGGCCGTTCATAGAACCTTTGCCTCGCCGTCTTTCAAATGCACCAGTCTTGCCGCCTTGAGTACCTCTTCGCCGCTTGCGATTAAGCGAAGTCCTTGCTCCGGTAGAATATCTCCGGCCAGTTCCCTGGCTTCTTCAAGGGACTGTGCAACTGCGATTATTTGCATCCTGAGCATGCCATTCGGCATGTTCATGTCCTTGCGGCTGTGTTCAAAACGGAACCCAGTGTACGGTGCGTCTGTCATGCCACTCATACCCTTCTGTCATCTGACATTTATTTCGCCAAGCGAGCGGGTTCAAACCCGATCGAAGTGGTTATTTTCTCCAGGTTTATAGGCTTGTTTGCAAGTGCAGTAACGTTCCCTGTACAACTTGAAGGCCCCAAATTCACTTTGCCCGAGGATCGGCAGGTGTGGTAATATGGGTCCATGAAGAAGACCACCACCACCGTCCGGTCAACCAAAACAGGCCAGTTCATCCTCGGCAGCCGCAAGGGCGAGAAAATCAGCGCAGTCGAGGGCATGAAGCTATCGCCGCGCATGGGCGCAATACTGGGCGAAAGCCGCGAGCGCGGATTGAGTGGCGATGAGCGGCGCACGCTCGTCAAGAAGCAGATTGCCAAGAAGTAAGCATGCCCTGTGGTCTATGCCGCCGAAGCCGACCCGCTCTGCTATCCCGGCACGACAGTTCTCCGCAACAAGCTTGATGTCCATGACCAGGGCGAACTCGATGAAGCCGAGTTGGCCTTCTTCCTGATCCGAGCCGACGAGCCGATTCCGAGCGGTGCGCTCGATTATGCCCACTATCGAGCCATTCACCATCACCTGTTCCAGGATGTCTACGATTGGGCCGGCGAGGTGAGGGCGATCCGCATCGGCAAAGGCGGCAACTGGTTCTGTTACCCCGAATATATCGATGGGGAAATGAACCGGATTTTTAGCGAACTCGCAGCGGCTAACTACTTGATGGGGCTGTCAGCGCAAGACTTTGCGACGCGTGCGGCCCACGCACTCGCGGAAATCAATGCCGTGCATCCGTTTCGGGAGGGGAATGGGCGAACCCAGCTCACGTTCCTGGCGATGCTCACCGAGCATGCCGGCTTCGCGTTTAACGACGACGTGCTGGACCGTGAGCGTGTGATGGACGCCACGATTGGCAGTTTTGCCGGCGACGAACGACCGCTGGCCGATCTTATCGCCGACATCGTTGCCTGAGGAACGGCCAGATAATTGGAGCGCAGAGATCTTTACCCAAGATGCGCCGTAACCGCGTTTTCTTTTGGGGGCACTGGGTCTTATTTCTAAATGCCGAGAAGGGCGCCGAGCTTTTCAGTGACCGGGCGCATGGGGTTAACGCGTCCGAGATCATAGATCATGGTCGTTTCGAGATTTCCCTTGTGGTCGACGTAGTGTGATATGGCCTCATGCGACACCCCTTGACCCGCCAGCATCAGCGAGATCGCGATGCGCTTGAGGTCGTAGAGCTGGAAGTAGTCGGGCACACCCTCAGGGCTTTGAACCTGTCCAGCCCCTTGCGGAAGTTACCGCGGGGCAGGGTGTTGTCCGTATGTGACGGGAACAGCAGCTTGCTATCAGGCCAGCGGAGGCGTTGGGCCTGCACCATCCCCGCAACCCTGGAATGGATCGGCACCGAACGGTAGGCGTACTCATAGCGAGCGCGACAGCTTGATACCTTTGGTGTTGTGCTTGTGCCAGACGAGCTTGTTTGCGACGGACTTGAACACGCCAGGAGCCGGACGAGAGTTTTGTGTAGGTGGCCATTTTTTCGTGTGCGCTCCGTGTGGACCGAGAGATCGAAACGTGGCGAAAAGGGTCGTATTCTGGCGTAAATTCGTGTGCACTCGGCAGGTTCTAACGATTGATGTTACAGAGAAAATGCTGAAATCAAGATCATAGAGTGGCCGTGGCGCCCATGATGGACTGGACGGATAGGAATTAGAAACAAGTGGTTAGAGGGTGACATGCACGCGCCGTGCACACGAAGTTTTCTCTTTTCTTATGTTCAGTTTGTTCGAGCTCCCGGCGTCGAGTCCTTCCTCACGGCGTAGGCTTGACCCTCATGTATGCCTCCCTCGATCATCGAACCGACCAACGGCGCGGTTGGCAACTTCGGCGGTAGGTGAGGGCAGAGCCACATCAGGGACCGAAAAAAACCGCCCGGTCGTCGGCGACAATCTATCGTATCCGTGGACCGGATGCGACTGCTCGAAGCCCAGTTCGCCTCCGTCTCGGCAGTAGACTGTTCGAGCAATTGCCGCGTCATCCGATCGTGAGTGTTGCCTCGGCCATAAAGTTGATCGGCGCAAGCAAGCCGACCGCGATCCGTGCGATCGAGGCGCTGGCCGAAGCCGATATTCTCGTGGAAACCACCGGGAAGAAGCGCGACCGCAGCTTCGCCTATCGCGCCTATCTGGAGTGCCTGAGAACCGGAACGGAATTGGACAGCGGCGGCTGATCGCTACGCGAAATCATACCACGCAAAGCCCACATCCTAGGACCTGCATGAAGCGCCATCTTGTGCAGCGTCCTTTGCTTAGACGCGGAACCATACGGAGCGATACGGGAAGATTTCTGATTTTGGCCCGCGAAAAAGACAATGAAATCAAAGTTCTTGATACATCCTCCGGGCCCACCAAAATTATTCAATATCAACGAGTTATGGTCAACTTCGCTTAGAAGCGGGCCAATCTAGTTTCTATGCCCCAGGAGTCAGGTGCATCGACTCAATCCATGAGCGGGAAGGGCGAGTTATGCCTGCTCTTAAATTCTATTGTCGTCCTGTTCGTCAGTCAGGTTTGTGCAGCCATGTATAGTCCAGCTATTTCAAGGCTGGAAAGACCCTTGGGCGACGCGTGCGGCAAAAGGCGGTAACGACGTGCGAATGGGATGGTTGGCGCGACCGATCGAGAATGCCGCGGCGGCAAGTAAGCTGGTGTCAACACAGCTGGGCGTACCGCCAACAGGCGAGAGGCACAGCCGTTGCTCGCAGCTCAAAGCGGCGTCTTCCGACTTTCGCGGGATATCACCCATGCTCGCAACGGGTCTGCCATAGACTTTCGCATCGCCTGACCGGTGCTTCCGTCCGATGGTGGCGCAGGCCGAAGTGGTGCAACTTCCTCCGTAGACGCCAGGTGGCGGTCCATGGAGGCTCATGCCAAATCCACGGGCGCCAGCGGCGGAGGTGGCCGATACGGCCGTGGTCAGCAGGAGACAAACATGACCCTGGACAACATTTCACACCCCTCGATCCAGCATTGCGCCGATAGCCTGAACGCCAAGCACAGCAACGGTAGACCGGAGCCCGAATTGGTTCCGTCGCGCTACGCGCTGCGGGTCGGCGACATCGAAGTGCTGGTGATCAGCGATGGAGTGCTGCCGATACCAGCCCCGGTTATGGCATACAACGTCGACCCGGCCGTCCGGGCGGCCTGGCTGGACGACATGTTCCTGCCGCCGGACGTACTCGAGTGGCCGCTGAACGTGGTCGTCGTACGCAGCGGCGGCCGGACCATACTCGTGGACGCCGGGCTGGGGATGGACCCGGACTTGCACTTGCCGAGGGCCGGGCGGTTGGTCTCGCGACTGGAGGCAGCCGGCATCGATCTCGCATCCGTCACCGACGTGGTGCTGACCCATATGCATATGGACCATATCGGCGGGCTGCTCATCGACGGGGTGAAGGACCAGCTGCGTCCGGATCTGCGGATTCACGTGGCGGCCGCCGAGCTCAAGTTCTGGGAGTCGCCCGATTTCTCCCGCGCCTCCATGCCAACGGGGTTCCCGGATGCGCTTCGGCGGGCGGCCAAGCGGTTCGTGAACGAGTACCGCAGCCAGTTGCGGCCGTTTGAGACGGAGCACGAGGTGGCGCCGGGGGTGGTTGTCAGGCTCACTGGCGGCCACACCCCCGGGCACAGCGTGGTCCGCCTGGCGTCCGGCGGCGATAGGCTGACCTTCGCCGGCGACGCCGTGTTCCAGGTCGGGTTCGACCAACCCGACTGGCACAACGGCTTCGAACACGACCCTGAGGAGGCGGCCCGCGTCCGCATCAATCTTTTACGGGAACTGGCCGCGACCCGTGAGCCGCTGGTGGCCACTCACCTGCCATTCCCGTCCATCTGCCATGTGGCGATGGACGGCGATGTCTTTCGTTGTGTACCGGCTGTCTGGGACTACTGACCCGCTTGTCGGGTCAGAGCCGCACCAGGTCGGATCGAGACTTATCGCGCCATGATCGTGTGCTCGTGCAATGTGTTGAGCGATCAGGATGTCCGCTCCGCCGTCAAGGCGGAGCGGACGTGCTCGATCCGCCAGGTCTATTGCTGTCTCGGCTGCAGCGCCCAGTGCGGCCGTTGCGCGCGTACTATCCGCCGCATCATTGACGAGGCGCTCGCCAGCGCTCGTGCGGCATCCTGCAACGGCCGCACGCAGTCCTGACTTGGCCGCCTCGGCCATCCGGCGCAGCCTTTCAGTCAGGAGCCCATAGACCAACGTATCGGATGTATGCGTCCTCGGCATGATAGTTCTAACACTGGAAAGGCTGGCATGCTTGGGTCCTCCACAACCCTAACCAAGGAGCATCGGAAATGACGCTCGGATTCGTTCTTTCGAGGATGCTGCAGATCTTCCTGAGGGTCTGGGCCGTCGACACGACGGCGCAGCCGGTTAGGCGCGGCGGTAATGGGTTTGCTCGCGCGATGGTCCCGCCGATCTACTTACGCGTCCCGTCGAGAAGGTTCGTGACCGCGAGTGAACCCGCTCATCCGTGTTAAAGGGCGGCTGGCCAAGGAGCGCCGGCCGATATCGATACCGGCAATTTCAAAACCAGAGGCACTCCGATGAGCGGTGGGCATTCCACCTATATTCCCAAGACCAGGATCGGACGCTGGTTCGACGCCCGCCTGCCGGTGCCGCGCCTGGTGCATGATCAGTTCATCGTCTACCCGGTTCCGCGCAACCTGAACTACGCCTATTCGTTCGGCGGCATCCTGTCGATGATGCTGGCTGCGCAGATCGTTACCGGCGTCGTGCTGGCCATGCACTACGCGGCCGACACGACACTGGCCTTCAATTCCGTAGACAAGATCATGCGCGACGTGAATTCCGGCTGGCTGTTGCGCTACCTGCACTCCAACGGCGCGTCGTTCTTCTTCATCGCGGTCTACATCCATGTCTCCCGTGGCCTCTATTACGGCTCCTACAAGGCGCCGCGCGAACTGCTGTGGATCCTCGGCTGCACCAACCTTCTGTTGATGATGGCTACGGCGTTCATGGGTTACGTGCTGCCCTGGGGACAAATGTCGTTCTGGGGCGCGACCGTCATCACCGGCTTCTTCAGCGCCATTCCGCTGGTCGGCGAATGGATCCAGCAGCTTCTGCTCGGCGGCTTTGCGGTGGACAATCCGACTCTCAACCGCTTCTTTGCGCTGCATTACCTGCTGCCGTTCATGCTGACGGGCGTCGTCATCCTGCACATTTGGGCGCTTCACGTCGCCGGCCAGACCAATCCGGCAGGCATCGACGTGAAGTCAAAAACCGACGTCGTGGACTTCACGCCCCATGCCACAATGAAGGACGTGCTCGGGGCCGTGGTGTTCCTGCTCGCCTTTGCGTACTTCGTGTTCTACGTGCCGAATTATCTCGGGCATCCAGACAACTACACCGCCGCCGACCCGCTGAAGACGCCGGCGCATATCGTGCCCGAGTGGTACTTCCTGCCCTTCTACGCGATCCTGCGCGCCGTCACCTTCAACATCGGGCCGGTCGACTCGAAGCTCGGCGGGGTGCTCGCCATGTTCGGCGCCATCGCCGTGTTGTTCATCGTGCCCTGGCTCGACACGTCGAAGGTGCGCTCGGCCGTCTACCGGCCCTGGTACAGGCGGTTCTTCTGGCTGTTTGTCGCCAACGCCCTCTTCCTTGGCTGGCTGGGGTCCAAGCCGGCGGAAGGCTGGTATATCCCCGCCATGCAGGTATCGACCCTCTACTACTTCGCGTTCTTTCTCGTCGTCATGCCGCTTCTGGGCGCGATCGAGACGCCGCGCCGGCTGCCGAGCTCGATAACCGAAGCGATCCTGGAGAAAGGCAAGGATTAACACCGAAGGTTCGCTCGTCATGCTCCGAGGCGAGGATTGTGTGAGGATTTTATGGATTCGGATCCGGTCACGAGCTGGTGGAATGCTCCCCATCTCTACATGGTGCTGGTCGGTCTCGCCGGCATAGTCGTTTGGCACGTCATTCCGCGGCGGCTCTCCACCACCAGGCTGATTGTCCAGATCGCATTCTTCCTTACCATGTCGGTCCTGCTGCTTGACGGAGCCGTGCTCCCCTACGAACCGACACGGGGCACCGAGACAACCGCTAGCGCAATCCTCGTCGGTTCGGCCAAGTTGCTGTGGTGGGTTCACCTCGCCTGGGCGCTGATCGGATTTGTCCGCATCTATCTCGTGTTCGAGCGCAAGCCGCGCGAGGCGCGCCTTCTGCAGGACCTCGTCGTCGGCGCCGTCTATGTTGGGATGCTGCTGTCGATCCTGGCTTTCGTCTTCGGTGCGCCGGTCGGAACGCTGATCGCCACCTCGGGCGTCTTTGCCATCGTACTCGGACTGGCGCTCCAGAATACGCTGAGCGACGTCTTTTCGGGCATCGCGCTCACCCTCGGCCGACCTTATGTGCTTGGGGACTGGATCGTTCTGAGCGACGGCACCGAAGGCCGCGTCGTGGAGACCAACTGGCGATCGACCCACCTGCTCACTTTGGCGCACAACGTGGTGGCGCTGCCGAACAGCTTCCTCGCGAAGCTAGGGCTGACCAATGTCAGCAGCCCTGAGGAGAGCCATGGGCTGTCCGTCACGATAAGATTGGCGCCGACCAAGATGCCGGCGATCGTCGCGGACGTCATGAACGCGGCCTTACAAAGCAGCAACACAATACTGAGGGAGCCGCCGCCAGTGGTCGCCATCAAAGCTCTGGATGCGACGGCGATCGAGGTCGATTTGTTTTTTCGGGTCGCAAATGTTGGCCAGCGTATTCCAGCGACGAACGAAATCTTCGATCTTGTCTACCGTCATTCCAAGTCCGCGGGTTTGCGGCTGGCAACGCCACCCTCCTCTTCGATTCTCATGAACGACTTGCCGAACGAAGAGACGGCAAATCTCCCAGAAGTCACGCCGATCAAGCTTATAAATGCCATACCAGTATTCTCGGCGTTGACGGACAACGAAAAAGAAGCCCTCGCGGCAACGGCTACGGTGCGCACCTATCGCAAGGGCGACATCATAGCACGACAGGGAGAGATGCTGCCCTCCCTGATGATTGTTCGGACGGGCATCATTGTCCGAGAGCGCGGCGAAGATGACGCCCATCCGCAGGAGATTGGCCACCTCGCTCCCGGCGACTTTTTCGGAGAGACGGGCCTGCTCGCGGGCATTGGCGAGACCTCGACCTTGCGCGCAATGAGCCACGTCGTGGTCTACGAGATTGACCAGCAAAGCTTCGCGCCCCTGCTGCTCGACCGGCCCGAAATGGCTGAAGATCTTGCGGCGGTCCTCTCAGCCAGGATGGCCCTCGGCGGTAGCCGCACCGGACAAGAGCACACGGATTCGAAATTCGCGCTGCTCAAAGCCATGCAGACGATCTTTCACCCAGCACCCTTCCGGCGCGTTTCGAGCGCCGGCAGACCGGGCCTACAAGAAGGGAGGTAGCCATGAGCATCCGACAACCGGCGTCGCAGAATCGATTTGCCGGTGTCCAGTGAACCTGTGAGCGGTTTCAAGGTACGGCGCGTATTGCCCTCCAGGGGCGCGCTGTGAGCCGGCACCCTATTGGCTTGCAGTTAATCCTGCCGGGCCTCCATGGCGGGCAGGCGCAATATCACTGTCGTGCCCGAGCCGACGGCGCTTTCGATATCGACGCGCCCGCCGTGGCGCTCGGCAAAATGCTTCACCATCGGCAGGCCGACGCCGCCCAGGCCCGTGCCCTTGGTGGTGAAAAAGAGATCGAAGGCGTGGAGCACGGTCTCCCGCGTCATTCCGATTCCACTGTCTTCGATACGGAGCTCGACGACAGTGCCAGGATCCAGAACGACCGCGGCGGCGTTTATCGAGATCAACCCGCCGTCCGGCATCGCGTCGCGCGCGTTGAATACGAGATTCAAGACCGCGTTCTGCAAACCCAGCGGATCGCATTTTGCAGCGGGTAGATCGCGTCCAAGGCGAACTTCGAGACGAACGTTCGGCTCCCATGCGCTTCGGACAAGGTTTTCGACCTCGGCCAAGCAGGCGCCCACGCTTGCATGTTCCGGCGCTCGATGACTTGCCGCGGCCCGGCCGACCGTCTCCCTGACAAGCGCGGCGGCTTGCTGCAGGGCGGTCCTGGCGCTGGCGATTACGGGGTCGAGAGCTGGAGCCGTCGAGACGCTCGGGTCGCGGGCGACCTGATTCAGTGCAGATGAAGCGACCTGAATTAGATTGCCCAGATCATGAACAATGCCGGCCGTCGACTGCTCTGCCGGCGGGTCGGACAGGGGAACATCAGTAGTCCGGTCAAAGACATGATTGTCGGCCGTGCCTGATCTTGTTTCCGCGCCTGACATTTTCATGCCCTCTTTTGTTCGATCGACCCCTGGCAATCCGGTCGTGTGAGGACACTATATTGAGGAGCATTTCCGGGTCGATTGGATGGAGGACGAGGGCGAGCCATACGGCGGTATATGTCTCGCTGCAGTTTTCGCCGGATTGATCGCCATGGCACTGACAGCCGACGCCAGTCGGCCGCGCACTCCCTGCCAACCTTGGGCGCGCTGCCTGGGAACGTCGGCGCGGCCGGCGATGCGTTCGATCGATGCCGGGAACCTACCCGTGCGCCGACCACCGGCTACAGCTGCCACTCCCCCGGGTGCATCGTCCTAGACTTTCGGATCGCCTGACCGAGCCGTCCGTCGAATATTTTCGCGCGCCAAGTGGGCGCATTCTTCTCGGTATCGGACGACCCGCCGCACAGGAGAAGACACGTGCACAAGATCATCAGAGCTCTGGCCCTTGTTTACGCATGTAGCGTGTCGGACAGCGTGACGGCGCAGGCCACGGACCATCAGGCAAAACCGACGATCGTGCTGGTGCACGGGGCCTTTGCTGAATCGTCGAGCTGGAACGGCGTCATCGCCGAGCTCAACAGGGGCGGTTTCCGGACCATCGCTGCGGCCAACCCACTTCGCGGCGTTGCAAGCGATGCGGCCGCCGTATCGGCCGTCATCGGATCCATCGGCGGACCGGTCGTCCTGGTCGGCCATTCTTACGGCGGGCCAGTGATCACCGAGGCAGCTAACGGGAAGAACAATGTGAAAGCGCTGGTCTATGTGGCCGGATTCGCCCCGGACAAAGGCGAGTCCAGTCTCACGCTTTCGGGGAAGTTCCCAGGCAGCACGCTTGGCGAGGCGCTCCTGCCGGTGGCGCGGCCGGATGGAGGACAGGACCTCTACATCCAGCCGGAAAAGTTTCACCTGCAGTTCGCGGCCGATGTGCCGGCAGCGCAGGCCAGCCTGATGGCGGCGACACAACGCCCGGTGGCTGACGCCGCCCTGGCAGAACCCTCCGGCGCGCCTTCTTGGAAGACAATTCCATCCTACGCGATCTACGGCTCGGCGGATCGGAATATCCCGCCGGCGGTCATGAAGTTCATGGCCGAGCGCGCGCATTCGGTGAAGACCATCGCCGTCGAGGGCGGGTCGCACGCGCTGATGGTCTCGCGTCCAGAAGCGATCGCCTTGCTCATAGAGGAAGCCGCATCGGCGCAGTGACGAAACCGGCCGCCTCGCGCCGGCTGCATTCAACAAGTGCAAGCCCCCAGGAGACATCGACATGAAAATCGTGGTCATTGGCGGCACTCGGTACATCCGGTTAGCGACCGTCGAGAGGTTGCGTCAACAGGGGCACGACGTCGTGGCGGCGTCGCCGCAACGTCGTGCCCTCACAACAGCGGCACCTTATGATCCCGGCCACGCTGGCAGACCTCTTCGGGAATTCCTCGAGAACACCGCCTCCGTCCTGCGCCACCTATGGCACGGCCGACAGCTTTGGCTTCGGCTACTACGGCAGCGCCTCGGAGGTCCTGGGTTGGGGCCAAGCGAGGGACGGCTGCGAAGACAATGTCGCTTGAGCCAAGCCCTTGCGCTGGCGGTCGAGCGAGTCGCGGACGCGCGTCGCTCTCATCGAGGAATTCAGGGCCGGCACGGTTAGAGCCGCCGGCGTTGTTCCAAGTAGATCTTTTCGAAGTCAGAACAGGAGAATGAAATGAAAATCGTAATCATCGGTGGCACCGGACTTATCGGCTCCAAGACCGTCGCAAGGCTAAGCGTGAAGGGCCACGACGTGTTGGCGGCGTCGCCAAGTGGCGGCGTCAACACCTTCACCGGTGAAGGATTGGATAAGGCTCTTGCCGGGGCGGAGGTTGTCATCGACCTCGCCAATTCGCCGTCGTTCGAGGACAAGGCCGTTCTCGAGTTCTTCGAAACAGCCGGAAAGAACCTGCTCGCGGCGGAGAAGGCTGCCGGCGTGAAGCATCACATTGCGCTCTCGGTAGTCGGGGCGGAGCGCCTGCCCCGCAGCGGCTACCTGCGCGCCAAGATGGCTCAGGAGAAGCTGATCAGGGAGTCGGGAATTCCCTACACGATCGTTCACTCGACCCAGTTCTTCGAGTTCCTTGGCGGCATTGTGCAGTCGGCAACCGTCGGCGACACGGTCTCGGTATCGTCGGCCTACTTCCAGCCCATCGCCGCAGACGATGTTGCAGAGGTGATGGCTGACGTGGCGCTCTCCCAGCCGATTAACGGCGTGATGGAGATCGGCGGCCCCGAGCCCTTCCGCATGAACGAACTGGTCGTGCGTTTTCTGCAGCTCGCCAACGATCCCAGGAAGGTGATCGGTGATCCTCATGCGCTCTATTTCGGGACCGAGCTAGACGACCGCTCGCTTGTCCCGGGCGCGGGCGCCCGCATCGGTTCGACGCCGTTCGAACACTGGTTCGACCACCCCCCGTCTCGGCGAAGCGGTGTTGCGGCGTAACGGCGGCATCTGAAGAGAACCCGCAAGGGAAACGACGATGGACCACAAGCTGCCCATTGCGCCTCAGGCAAGTCGCCGAGCCCTCCTCCTCGGCGCAGCGGCCGCCGGCATTGCAACCGGCCTGCCCAAATATGCGCTCGGGCAAGGGACAGCCGGCCAGGAATCGAACTCATCCCTCTCTCAAGAAGGATCGAAAGATATGAGTACTATCACCACCAAGAATGGCACCGGGATCTACTACAAGGACTGGGGTCCGAAGGATGCCCAACCGATCGTCTTCCATCACGGCTGGCCGCTCAGCGCCGACGACTGGGACACGCAGATGCTTTTCTTCGTCGGGCATGGATATCGCACCATAGCCCATGACCGGCGCGGGCACGGCCGTTCCGCGCAGGTGAGCGACGGTCACGATATGGATCACTATGCTGCCGATGCGGCGGCGGTGGTCGAGCATCTCGGTCTGAGGGACGCAATCCATATCGGCCACTCGACCGGCGGCGGCGAAGCCGCTCACTACGTCGCCCGCCACGGCAAAGGGCGCACCGCGAAGCTCGTCCTCATCGGCGCGGTGCCGCCAATCATGGTGAAGACGCCGGCCAATCCTGGCGGCCTTCCGATCGAAGTGTTCGACGGGCTGCGCAAGTCGCTCGCCGACAACCGCGCGCAGTTCTACATCGATTTCCCATCGGGCCCCTTCTACAGCTTCAATCGGCCGGGCGCGAAAGCGAACCCGGGCATCATCCAGAACTGGTGGCGGCAGGGCATGATGGGCAGCGCCAAGGCGCACTACGACGGCATCAAGGCCTTTTCGGAAACCGATTTCACCGACGACCTCAAGATCATCGACGTGCCGACACTCGTCATGCACGGCACGGACGATCAGATCGTGCCCATTGCCGATTCCGCGCCGTTATCCGCAAAGCTTCTGAAGAACGGCACGCTCAAGATCTATGAGGGCTTTCCGCACGGGATGTGTACCACGCATGCCGATGTGGTGAACGCCGACTTGCTCACCTTCATCAGGTCCTAGGCTCGCGCCGTGTCCTGAGGCGAGAGCCCGATCGCCGGCCGTCCTCCCCTCCGGCCGGCGATCACCCCAATCTCAACCGCAAACTGGAGTCAGACAAATGATCCGGAGCATACTCTACAGCACCGCCGCTCTCGCGGCGTTCATCGCCACCGCCGCGCTGGCCGACAATACGGCTGGCGCTTTCAAAAACGTGAAGCTCGTTTATGATCAGCCGATTCCGAACGTGCCCGGCAAGAGCATGAGAGGTGTGCTTGTCGACTATGAGCCAGGCGGCAACTCGCCCGCGCATCTCCATCCCAAATCTGCCTTCATCTACGCCACGGTTCTCGAAGGGGCGATCAAGAGTCAGGTCAATGATGGCCCGGTGGTCACCTATCGCGCCGGCGAGAGCTGGTCCGAATATCCCGGCGATCGTCACCGCGTCAGCCAGAATGCCAGCGCGACTGACCCCGCCCGGCTGCTGGCTGTCTTCATCGTCGACACCGGCGAGACCGAACTTGTGCTCCCCTACGAAGAATAAGGTCGGAATCTATCGCCCTGTTTGAACAGGAAAGCGCCGCGCCGCCGGAGCGTTTGAAGCGCCTGGCGGCACGGCACGCAACCAAGGACGGCGCAATGCTCATCGGCAAACTGCATGCCTTCACGTCGTCGCGCCTGGCCGTGATCGACTTGGATGCAACGGTGCAAGCGGCCGCCCTTTCACTGTCCAGGCTTGGCATCGGCCTCGTTGTGGTATGCAATGCAGGCGGAGGCGCGGAGGGTGTGCTCAGCAAATCCGATCTCGTGCGCCATCTCACCGGCCCAGCGTCCAAGACACCGCCAGTGTCCGACCTGATGAACAGATCCATCGTCTCGTGCAGTCCGCAGGACGATGTCCATGACGTATGGCAGACCATGGCGGCGCGAAGCCTGCAGAACATTCCGGTAATCGACGTCGGCGCCAGGCCTCTCGGCATACTGGACATACGCGACGCGATGAAAGTGTTGTTCGAGCAGGAAGAAATGCAGGAGCGGATGCTCTTCAATTATGTCGCCGGCGTCGGCTACCGCTAGCCGCTTTGCCTGCAGCGATATCGCTACTCCTCCAGAAAAATCCTCCCCAGAAGGACAATGAACATGAAATTATACTACAGCCCGCTTGCTTGCAGTCTTGCCGATCACATCGCCCTACTCGAGGCTGGCGTGCCATTCGAGCGGGAGAGCGTCAACCTGAAGACCAAGCGGACGGCATCGGGGGCCGATTTCAACGATGTAACGCGAAAGGGCCACGTTCCGGCGCTGGTGCTGGACAGCGGAGAAATCCTCACCGAGAACATCGCCGTCCTCGATTGGCTCGCTACGGAGTATCCAACGCTCGGTATTCCAGGAAACCTTGGCCGCACGCGCGTGCTAGAAGCGCTGGTTTTCATCTCGACCGAGGTGCACCGCAGCTTCAAGCCGATGTGGCATGCCAGCAGCGAAACCCAAAAGGCACAGGCAAGAGCGACGATCTCCAAGCTGCTGGACATACTCTCGGAGAGTCTTGCGGGCAACTACCTGTTTGGCGCAACGCCCAGCGTGGCCGACTTTTACCTTTTCGTGATGCTGCTATGGGCCGAGCGCTTCGACGTCTCCGCTCCCGCGCAGTTGGTCGCTCTGCGTCAGCGCATGGCGAACCGTCCGGCCGTGCAAGAGGCCATGCGGAACGAGGGGCTGATCTCGGCAAATGACCGCGAAGCATCCACCGCCGCCTGAGGCGGCGGTGGCCCCCTCTTCGGCAGCCTTTGGCCGTTCCGATCGATTGGACGCCAATGGGAGCGGCTTGGTGGCTGACGCAGCACCGCCGGCATCAGAGGTCCAGCACCAAGACGTGCAACTCGGCGAGGCGTTGGAGCTGACCTTCCCAGCGAGTGATCCGATCGCGGTGTTCGTTCCGGAGCGCCCGCGGAACATCCATCAATTCGACAATTTGCCCAGCCCGGCAGCTGGCCAGCAGCGGGACCATGTCAACGCTGGATGACAATGCCGTCATCATAACCGGCGGAAGTTTCGGCATCGGGCAGGGCGGCGGTGCCAGGGGTGACCAGCCAGGTGATCGCCGTCGACGGCGGCCTTGGGCTCACGTGAGCGGCTGACTGAACACCTCTAACCAGAACTTTTGCTCTATTCGTCCGTGCCGGCCGGTTCGGTCTCCTGGCCGTTTCGCCCGTCGCTGGCCGCGCGCCCATGGTCAGGCGTGCTAAACCCCGTCGGACGACGCGGGGATCGACTCATGCCACAGTCCTCGCCCCGACGGCCACGCGCATCGGCGCGGGCAGAGTTTCCCATGCCCGGATCAACTCACCGATGGAAGCGGCCTCCATCTTGCGCATGACGTTGCCGCGGTGCAGCTTTACCGTCACTTCACTAATGCCGAGGTCGAAGGCGATCTGCTTGTTGAGGCGCCCGCGCGCCACCTGATGCAAAACCTCGCGCTCGCGTGGCGTCAGCGTGTCAAAGCGTTCGACATTGCGCTTGACGACCGCAGCTTCCGCCCGCCGCGCGGCATCCATCGCGATGCCCGCAATAACAGCGTCAAGCAGCGTTTGGTCCCGCACCGGCTTGGTGAGAAAATCCACAGCCCCGGCCTTCATCGCCTGGACGGTCATCGGAATGTCGCCATGCCCGGTCAGGAAAATGACTGGCTTGGGGTTGCCGCTTTGGGCCAGATGCCGCTGCAGATCGAGACCGCTCGCTCCCGGCATTCGCACATCGAGGATCAGACAACCGGCGCTATCAAGTACGTCGGCATCGAGCAATTCGCGCGTCGAGCTGAAACAGACATGCTGGAACCCGGCGGAAAGTATCAATTCGGACAGCGCCTCCTGAACAGACGCATCGTCATCCACAATGATAACGAGGGGCTGTTCCGCTTCGCTCCTGCGCTGCGATGACAACGGCGCCGATCTCCGTAAGTGCGGCGGCTGCTCAACTCTCATGCCCATCTCCATTTTTCGATTTGCGTAATACATTGCCGATGGCTGCCAGCATGACCTTCGCATCGAAGGGCTTACGGAAGCACCCGCTGACGCCTTGGGCTCTGCCCGCGTCGGCAATCTCGTGGCGGCCGGTGATCAGGAACACCGGCAGGTCCGGACGCACCTTCTTCACCAAATCACAAAGTTCGAAGCCGTCCATGCCGGGCATCCCGATGTCGGTTATGAGCACGTCAAGGCCGGACAGCCCGCTGATGAGCAATGATTGCGCTGACGAGAAGCTGCGGGCCGCATAGCCGGCGGACTCCAGCAGATCCTCCAGCGACTCGAGTAGCCTTGGATCGTCATCGACAACGGCCACGACAGGTCTTCCCTTGGTCACGCCCGGTTCCCTCCCGCTCGGCGCGAGTGGGTGATCGGTATCTCCAGTCGCTGCGCGATACGCACGAGATCGGCGAGCGATGACGCCGCCATTTTCTGCATCACATTCCTTCTATGGATCTGCAGCGTGACCTCGCTGATTCCGAGTTCAGCGGCTGCCTGTTTGTTGAGAAGGCCGCTCACCACGAGCGGCAGCACCTCGCGTTCGCGCGGCGTCAGGTCGAGATAGCGTTGCTCCAGGGCCACCAGTTCAGCACGCGCGGACCTCCTTTCCCGATCCTCGGTGAGCGCCGCCTGGATTGCAGCCATGAGATCCGCATCACTGAAAGGCTTGGTGAGAAAGTCCACGGCGCCATGCTTGATCGCCTGGACGGAGGACGGGATGTCGCCGTGCCCCGTTATGAAAACGATCGGCGGATGATCTCCCTTTGATATCTGCCTCTGCAGATCCAGGCCGTTGATGTCGGGCAGCTCGACGTCGAGGATGAGGCATGCCGGGATGTCCGGCTTGTTTGCACCGATGTATTCGCTGGCCGATCCGAACGCAGCGGCGCGGATACCGTGCGAATCCAGTAGTTCGCTCAGCGCCTCCCGCAGGCGCGCATCGTCGTCCACGATGAAGACGATATGGTCATCTGTGGTCATGGCGCCGCTTTCACTTCAATCGGCAAGGTGAAGACGAAAGTCGCCCCCTGTGGTTCGTTCTTCTCCGCCCACAGGCGTCCGCCGTGCGATTCGACGATCGAACGGCAGATCGCGAGCCCCATGCCCATTCCGTTCCCCTTCGTCGTGAAGAACGGTTCGAATATCTTGTCGGGAAACTCGATTCCCCGGCCACGATCGCTGATCTCCGTCTGAACCAGATCGCCTATGCGGCGCACACGGACCTCAAGAACCCGGTCGCCCGCAACGGCGTCCATGGCATCCATGCCGTTGCGAATGAGGTTCACCAGAACCTGCTGGATGTGTACGCGGTCCAGTGCGACGAGCGGCAGGTCGCTTTCGACGTCGATATCCATGCGGACGCGCCGCCGCGCCGCTTCCTCGGCCATGAGGTTGCGCGCCTCGGCGATAACGCCACTGAGCGCTGTAGAACTCCTTGCCTCGCCGGATTGTTTGAACAGAGCGCGGATGCGACTCACGACGTCGGCGGCCGCATTTGCGTCACGGATAATGCGCTCCACTGTCTTCTGCGCACGCTCGAGATTTGGCGGCTCAGCCATAAGCCATCGCTGGCAGGCATGCGAGTTCGCCACCACGGCCGCCAGCGGCTGGTTCACTTCGTGCGCGATGGAAGCAGAGAGCTCAGCAAGGCTCGCGGCCTGACTCGCTCGTGCAAGGCTCTCTTGCGCCAGCCGCAGCTCTTCCTCCGCCCGAACCTCATTTTCAACATCGAGGCAGATGACATTCCACTGCACGATAGTCCCTTCGGTATCGCGCATCGGCGCGGCGCGTGTCTCGACCCAGCGATACTCGCCGTCGAACCGCCGCAGGCGGTGCCTGCGCGCATAGGGCTCGCCGGTGGACAACGAATGAGCATACCCTCCCTTGACGCCCGCCAAGTCGTCGGGATGCACACCGGCGTCAAGCGTGCCGGCCAGCCGGGACTTTCCGGTGCCGTCCAATCGCTCAAGCTCATACCCCAGGAACTCGCGGAGCTGCTGGCTACGATAGACCGGCTCGCCATCCGGCGCCGCGCAATCGATCATTGCCGGCAGCGTTTCAACGAGTTGCCAGAGGAAGCGCTCCCGCTCTTGCAGCGCTTCCTGAGAACTCACGAAATCATGGATATCGACGTTGGCGCCGAACCACCGGATGATGCGGCCGCTCTCGTCACGGAGTGGTTCAGCACGCCCCTCCGTCCAGCGGTATGAACCATCCCACCGGCGGTTGCGAAACTTCAGCTCGAACGGTTCGCCCGTGCTGAAGGAATGGGTCAAGGCCTGCGCCAAAGAGGCCCTGTCTTCTGGATGGACGATGGTCCGGATCGCACTGGGCAGACCTCCGTCGGCATCAAAATCATCCAGCTTCAGGCCGATATAGTCCATCATCGTTTTGTTGATATATGCAGGGTCCCCGCCAGGCGTGACGCACCAGATCTGCACTGGCACGGTGTCGATGAGCTGTTGAAGCTGACGTTCCCGGTCGCGCAGCGCTTCCTGCGCGCGCATCTCATCGTCGATGTCAATGGAAATGGCATACCATTGCATGATTGCGCCGCTTTGGTCCCGCACCGGTTCCCCGCGGCCGTCCACCCAGCGATACGCGCCATCCGCATGACGCATGCGGTACTTCATGGAGTAAGGCTCCCCGGTGGCGAAGGAGTGGCGGACGGTCTCCAGCAGACGTGCGGCATCTTCCGGATGGACGAGGGTCGTTATGGCTGCCGCCTGTCGGCTCATGTCCGGCTTGTCCAGTTGGGCCAGGTCGTTCAAGCCGAAGAAGTCGAGCAAGCGCTTGTTGAAGAAGGTCGGCTCGCCTTTCGGCGTCAGACGCCTGATATGGACGGGAACCATATTTACGAGCTGCGAGAGCTCACGCTCCCTGTCGCGCAAGGCTTCCTGCGCACGCACCTCTTCGTCGACGTCGAGCGAAACGCCGTACCATTCCGCGACCTCACCGTCTTCGTTACGCCGAGGCTCTACCCTGCACTCCGCCCAGCGGTACGCGCCGTGCTGTTCGCGCCAACGAAATCGCATTGTGGACATGCCACCGGTTTCGAAGCAATTCCGTAGGGTGTTCTGTACCTCGGGAGCATCTTCGGGATGGATCAGCTCCTGCAGCAGTTGCTCGATGCGCGGCTCCCCGAGAGCTTCGAAATCCGCGATGACGGAGCGGAAATGGTCCTGGTAGCGCTTGTTGAAGTAGACCGGCCCGCCCGTAGGCTTTGCGCTCCAGATCCGGACAGGTACGGCATCGATCGTCTCCTGAAGCTGCCGCTCGCTCCGCCGCAGCGCCTCTTCGGCATGCATCTGATCGTCTATGTCGTGAGAGAGCCCGTACCACTGACCGATGCGCCCGTCCTGGTCCCTCATCGGCTCGGCGCGGCTCGACATCCAGCGGTAGACCCCGTCTTGACGGCGCAAGCGATACCGCATCGCAAGGACCTCGCCGGTGGCGAGACAATGGCGAAGCGTGTCCGAGAGCGCTGCTCTGTCATCCGGATGGACGCCGGCCTCTATCATCGCCGTCATGCGGCTCATGCCCGGCTTGATCGTATCCGCCACGTCCAGGCCGAGAAAATCGACCATGCGCTTGTTGAAGAAAATCGGCTCGCCGTCGGGCGCGAGACGCCAGACGTGGCTTGGAACCATATCGACAAGCTGCGAAAGCTCCCGCTCCCGGTCGCGCGACGTGACCAGCGCCAGCTGACGCTGCCGAGATATCGCCGCCACGATGAGCGCCGAAAATGCCGAGATTGCCAGGAAAAGCTGCAGCATGACCTGTCTTTGTCTCTGGAACTCGGGAGCGCCGACAAACTGGCTGTCTCCAGATATCGTCAGTGCCATCGTGATCAGGGCGAGGAGCGTCAAGGCGACTGCGGCGCCTCTGAACTCGAAGCGCGCCGCGGCCCAAAGAAGGGGCGGCATGATGATGTAGGGGGTGGGCAGGTAGACGTCGCTCAAGGAAAGCGCGGCAACTCCCAGGAAGATCAGACCCAGGACGCCGGCTTCCACCCGCTGCGCGGGAGGGAGTTGGGTCTTGCTGCGCCAATACTGGATCACGACCAGCGCCGGTGGCGCTACGAGCAGGATTCCGGTTGCGTCGCCAATCCAAAACAGCGGCCATACCGCCGTGAAGGTTTGCGACTCTATGCCAAACCATGCGAGCGTTGCGCTTCCGACCGTCGCGCTGACGAGCGGCGCAGCTCCAGCGCCTAGCACGACGAATGCGAGGACTTCCTGCAAAGTTTCCAGCCGAACCGGGCGCCCGCATGCCCGGTTCACCAGCGTTGCGCCAACAGTCGCGCCAAGGGCGTTGCCGACATAAATCAGGAACCCCGCAGGCAGCGGACTGTGGAACCACACGAACTGCGCGAACATCTCCGCCAGGCAACCCGCCAGTATCCACCACGGCCAACTGTAAGGCGAGGTGAGGATGAGCGTCGCGATGAAAACGCCGCCCGGAGGCCAAATGGAAACCGTTATTCCGGGGACGATTGCCAGCGCCTGGGCGAACCCGCAGCCCAAGACATATGCCGCAAAAAATAGCCCCAGATGAAGGAATTGCGGGCGCGACCAGACGGACATCATCGGTTTCTCCTGCCGGGCAAAGAAGGGCTGGGGATTGTCAACGCTGCGTGTAGCACGTCTCCGCGATATCTGGGCTGGCGAACTCATGATCTCGGCTGGCGAACTCATGGCACACCCTAATTCGGCGCCCCCCCGACTGCACCTCATGGAAATCCATGAGGCGTGGCCGAAGCGTACCTGACCTAGCCCTCAGGATGATACTGGCTAGACCAGCCGAGTGGCGACATGGCTCTCGCATGATGGCTCGGCGCGGCGTGTCCCGGCATGAGCCCCTGCCATGTTATGGCTGCCAATCGGTCACGCGTACTGCGGGCATCCACGACATGGCTGGCGAGAATCTTTCCAGGGGCGTTTGTCACGCTGGCAACTTCGCGTCTTCCATCTGCCTCTGACTCCCTTCGACAAGGGCGTTCGAGGCCAAGGTAGAAGGCGGCAAGCTCGGGGTCATGTCGGGCGTCGGCGCGATCGGCATCGGAATCGCCCTCAGCGCCAGGGACGACTGTTCCGTGCGCTTTCTCATGTATCGGGCGAGGCCGATCTTGATCGTGACCAGCACGGGCGCGGCAACCACGAACAGCAGCGCGACTGCGTTGAACGCGGTGTCGAAGGCGATCACTGTGGACTGACCGGCGACCGCTCTGCCCAGCAGGCTCGTCGCTGCCCGGCCAGTTGCCACGGGATCCATTCCTTTTGCCGCGAGCATGGCTGTCGTCGTTGCCAGACGCTCGCTGACCGCGGGAATGCCCACGGTGACGTTGGCGCCGAGCACCGCGACATTGGCGGCGACGTTATTCTCGATCAATGTCTGCAGCCAGGCGACACCCATGAGGCCACCGAGCTGGCGACCCGTATTGAAGAGGCCTACGCCGGATGCGAGGTTTTGGTGGTTGAGCTTGCCGAAAGCGATGAGAGTGATCGACAGGAACAGGAAGCCGAGGCCGAGGCCACGCAACAGAATGGCTGGCATCATGTCGTCCGCGCCGCTTTCGATGGTCGAACCGGACAGCATCCACATCGCAACCATGATCATCAGGATTCCAAAGGGCACCGTGGCGATCGGAGGAATGCGGCGGACCTGCATGAGGAAAGCAGCGATGAGGAGCGCGCCGATGAAAAGTACGCCGCTCGGCAACAGGAGCAGGCCGGCGTCGGTTGGCGTGAACTCAAGGACGGACACGGCGAACGAAGGGATCAGGAACGCGCTCCCGAACAAGGCGGCGCCGGCGACGAAACTGACGATGAAGGCGAAGGAAAAATCGTCCGACCGGAACGGGGTGAAGTCCAGCAGGCCCTGACCTTTGGCGATCATTTGTTGGCCGAGAAATGCCAGCAGAGTGGCCGCGCCGACTACCGTTAGGCAGACGATTTGACGTTCTTCGAACCAGTCCCATCGGCTGCCTTGGCCGAGCACGTATGTGAAGCAGAACAGTGCGGTCGAGAGGAGCGAGAAGCCAAGCCAATCGAACGGGCGGGGTCCGGCTTTGACGGGCGCCGGGCAGTCCGCGAGCAGCAAGAATCCGGCGGCCGCCAGCGCCACCGGGACGACGCTGAAGAAGATCCACATCCACGACTGGCTGTCGAGCAACCAGCCCTCAAAGGCTGGGGCGATCGTCGCCGGGGCAACGACCGAACCGATTGCGAACAGGGCCTGAAGGATCGGCTGGTGGCGTCGCGGATAAGCGAGAAAAATGATCGTCTGCCCCGCGACGAGCTGGACGCCTCCGGAGAAGCCTTGCATTACGCGGAGCACAACCAACAGATCCAGTTGCGTTGTGATGGCGGCAAGGGCGCAGGCTGCGCCCATGGCTATGGTCGAGCCGACGATCAGACAGCGTGGACTGGCGCGGTTCATCAGCCAGGCGGCGGCCATGAACCCGATCAGCTTCGGAGCGGTATATCCCACATCCAGCCAGGCGAACTCATCGGGAGTTGCATGGGTGTCGCCGATGATATCGCCACGCCCGAGCGACAGGACTGTGCTGGCGATCGCCTCTGTCAGAGTGGCGAGTATTATGCCCGCGACGAGAAGGGCTCCTGTTGCTGGTCGGTTGCGGTCCGGGATGGCGATGACCACTGCGGTCATGAGTCTCTACCGCGATCAATCTCGACACGCGCGGACAGGCCGGGCACGAGGCGACCGGGCAGCGGATTGCCGATGAATCGGATCTTGACCGGAACGCGCTGAACGACGCGAACGAAGTTTCCTGTCGCATTGTCTGCGGGGAGCAAACTGAAGGCAGACCCACTGCCGGGCGCAAAGCTGTCCACCATTCCTTCAAACGCCTCGTTTGGGTAGCCATCGATGGTGATGCGGACGTGTTGACCGGGCTGGATATGTTTAATCTGGGTTTCCTTGAAGTTCGCCACGACCCACAGATCATTGACCGGAACAATATCGAGCAGAGAGGCACCCGGCGCCACAAGCCGGCCGATGCGAACCTGGCGGTTGCCGACGACGCCGTCTACCGGCGCGCGAACCACGGCGTTGTCGAGGTCTATTTGAGCGAGTTCCTCCGCGGCCCGGGCCTGCGCTACCGCGGCAACGGCGGCTTCGCGCTGGGCGTCGAGCACGGCGATGCGCTGCCGCTGTGCCTCCAGTGCTGCCGATGCCGCCGCCACGGCCGCTTCGGCCCTCGACCGCGCGGCATCGCTTTCGTCGACCTCGGCCTGGCTTACGGCGTGGGTACGAATAAGTTCGCGGCGGCGGCCGGACGCCTTGGTCGCGAGGTTCAGCTCGGCCTCGGCCGAACGCGTCTGGGCTTCGGCCTGCCTGATGAGGGCATGCTGAAACTGGACTTCGGCGTCGACATTGCCAAGGCGCGCCTGAGCGGCTTCGACATTGGCCACAGCCTGCGCGAGCCGCGCGCGGTACTCGCGGTCGTCGATGCGGAACAGGACGTCACCCGCCCGGACGGCCTGGTTGTCCCGAACCTCTACTGCAGTGACGTAGCCCGCGATCTTCGGCGCAAGCCCGGTCACATCCCCGCGGACGTACGCGTTGTCGGTCGACGTGTCATCCGAACGGGCCCAAGCCCATCCTGCACCAAGGGCGACCACGGCTGAGAGGCACAGCAGCAGTCCGATTGTTTTTTTCCTGCTATACGGCATGACCGGCCTCCGGTAATAGGCGTTACCATTGACGTTTATGGTAATGATTGTTACCAGTCAAGGGATGGACTGGAGTGGATGAATGGCTGCTGCAAGGACCACACGGCGCAACGGCCGCCGGGAGGCTCTTCTTCAAGCGGCTGCCGAGGTCTTTTTCGAACAAGGCTACGCCGCGACGAGCATCGACGCGATCATCGAACGCGCCGGCGGATCGAAACGCAACATTTACAATGAGTTCGGCAACAAGGAGGGCCTGTTCTCCGCTATCGTGAGGGAAAGCGCAGACAATCTGCTGTCGCCCTTGGTGATCAAGGAAATAGAGGGCCACGATCTGCGGGCGACGCTGACGGCGTTCGGCCGGCATTCCATGGACGCCTACATGTCTCCCACTTTGATCGGAATCTACCGAATTGCCGTAACCGAGGCCAACCGCTTCCCCGATCTCGTGAAGTCGTTCTACGAACAGGGGCCAGGACGGACCGCGGTCCGGCTCGCCGAGGTCCTCGAAGCCGCCAGGGAACGGGGCGAAATCCAAGCGGACGATTGCTTGCGTCTGGCCGGGCACTTTGTAGGCATGACCCGCGACAACCTGCATCTGCAGGTCGTTCTCGGGCTCCGGCCCGCGCCGTCGGACGAAGAAGCGCGGGAGGCGGTTGCTTCTGCTGTGGAAATCTTCCTGAACGGCGTTCGACGCAGCCGGAAGTAGAAGGACAATCGTTGCCGTCAGCATCGGGTCGTTTGGCGAAAAGTCGAGCGGCGTGCCCCGTTCGACCAGCAGGCCTCGACGCCGATATGCCTCACGGGCCTCATGAACGATTCGCCTCACATCGTCGGCGCAGACGTTGTCGCGCCGCATTAGATGCTGGATGATAGGATCGTCCAGCATCTCTTCGAGTGTTGGTTCGGAATTCACGGGGTCCATGATCTGTTCTCTTGCCGGTTCGGGCTTGCGGCGCGGGTTTTCACGCGCAACTCGCCGAAGCATCCCAGGGGACGGTCGCGGAAACAGTTAGGCGCCGTCCCCTGGTGCTTGGCCTTCCATGAAATTATCTGACGTCGGACCTGGAAAGCATCTGCGCCTTGCGGCCGCTCGAAAGCTGGATGATGGCGATCGTCGCGACGCAAAGCCCAACGAAGGCGTGCGTCCACATCGCCGCCTGCGCCGATCCGAAGCCGAGCAGGAACGGAGCGGCTACGCCCCAGCACCCCAAGCCGAGATTGGACCACTCCGTCCATGCTCCGTAGCGGTAGAGCGCCACGGCGGAGCAGCAGGCAATCAGCGCGCCGACGATCCCCGCGTTCCAAGCCGCGGCGGGCATCTCGGTGAACGCGAAGGCAGCGCAGGCCAGACCTGCGCCCAGAACGAGGTTGGTCCACTCCAACCCCTTGCTCGGTACTTCATTTGTCATCTTCGTCTCCTTCTCCAGTCCGGCTCCGCACCACGCCATCGATGTCGGGGGCGGCCGATGCGAGGAGAATGTCGCGGTCCCGCGCGGCAGCCTATTCTACGCAGGCATCTGTCGGGCGATGCTAAGGTCTAGTGCAACTGAGCGCGGTGCTGGCGGAGAATATCAAAGCGCTTGGGGTCACAGCGTTGCTGGGCGCAGGAAACCCGCCTTCTTACTGTCGGACATGCTCCTGCCGAGCAGAGCCTGACGTTGAGGATGCCGATCACAGGCGCCTGTCGGCGAATTTAGGGCTATCTTTCCAGAGGGTGCCAGCCGCCAACCCAGCGTATCCGAGGTCATAGACAGCTTGCATATAGCTGGCGTTGTAAGGATCGAGCATCGAATAGGGGACTTGAGCGTCAATGGTCGCAAGGTGGAAACGTGCCCCGGTCAGTTTGGCATAATTGTAGAGGATAGCCAGTTCGCTCTGTGTCTGTGACTTGAGGAGGATGGAATACGCTCTTGCGATCACGGACAACGTTCGATTCCGCGTGGTGGCGAATTCCGGTATGAGCGCATTGTTTACGATCACATGAAAATCGACACTCTGGTGTTTCCCCGGCACGAGAGGGTTCGTGCTTGCCAGAATTGCCTGCGGAAGTATCAAGACTTGCGACGTCGACCCTCCATCGGAATGCATTTCCTGGAAGCGTCGCCCTCCTGACTCGGCTTCGATCATGACCGCCGGATAAACGCCAGGAATGCTCGCCGAAGCGATCATAACGTCCTGAAACAGCTTCAGCGCGTCCAGTCGGCTGCTGTTGGCGATGGCGCCCATGTTCCATACGACGGCCCGCTGGGTGTCGAGATTCGTCGTGAGGATCAGGAGGCGGCGGCCTTTGCGATGCTCGGCTGCAACCTGCTGCAGGACCGCTTGTGTGATGAACTCCTCGACCATCCCCCTCATTGGCGTGGATCTCAGCAAGCTCGATCCGATCAAGCCCACGGGAAATTTGGTTGCGACAAGATCGTCGGCGACGCCGCTTGTAAAGAGATGCACCAGCGTCCCGTCATGAGCCGATCCGAGGAACGCGAATGGCGCGATTAGGGCGCCAGTGCTTACGCCGGTGACTACATCAAATTGCGGGCGGGTCCGAGTTTCGCTCCACGCCGAAAGCACGCCGACGCCAAAGGCGCCTCCCGCACCGCCGCCGGAGATCATGAGGACATCGAGGCCATCCGGCTCGGTTGCCGGCGTCCAGTCGCGCACATCTCCCGCAGCGATCCGAGCGTCGCGATATATCCTGATCTCGCCATAGCCGGCGATCGAAGCCTTCTCTGCTTCCGCCGCGTCAAGGGGTATGTCCGTGGCGGCGATCCGAGTGTCGCAACCCGGGAACCAAACCAATGTCGCGACCAGTGCTGCCAGCCCAACGAGCACCGATACTTTCAAAGGACGCAAAGCGGATCTCCCGTGCTTGGCTTCGTGAACGCGGAGTAGTTCGCATATCCGACAGCCGCGGGTCTCCGACGCTTCGGTCGAACAATTCGCTTTCGGCAAAGAGCCTGATTTCCATCAGCCGTGCGCAACGCTGGCAGCACAATATTCGCCGTCAGCCTGACGCATCATGCGGGACAGCATGCTCCTCATTTTTGCCCGACACGATGTCGGTGATGAACCACATCGAGAAGGCTATGTGAAAAGCGCGGCTGTAGTCGATTGATCCAAGGATGAGGGCGAGCAATACCACGGTAGAGATTGCCCGCCGCGGTGACGTCGGCGGACCGCAGTTCTATCCGCTGTGATCGTGGCTCGGCGCGCGCCTGACGCCCGGAATCCACGAAAACTCCAGGGCGCGGGACTGCACGACCAGGCAGGCGCCGAGTGCACGGAATGGAGTGCCGATGCGGCTTTCATGGCGAGTCGCAGGACCATGGGAGCCGCTTGAGGGCGCAGCAGCCGATCACCGCGACGGCGATGTCCTGCTCCGAAGGTGAATGACATAGGGCAGGAACCGACGGTCCACGCACCTATACCGACGTCTAGGTCAGCCATTCAAATCGCTAGGTCCGATCACCCTTTGTAGTGTTGCGTTGCCCGCCGGGATACGGGTACGCAAGACCTGACGTAGAGACTACGAATTGGCGGGCATAGCTGGCGCAGAGCAAGCTCCGGCCGCCTCGCGTGAGACGCAGGTCCTGATTGACGTGTGACAGAAGCGCGGTTGATACTGACTGCGTGAACCCGGCCAATTCGGGTTCAGCATATCTCCCCGAGGCCAGAGTCATGGGCGTGGCAACTTCAGGAATCGCAGACGGTCCCATAACAATTTTGGTCGACGATGACGCAACGGTCCGCGACGCGTTGGAGGAGTTGCTGAATTCGGTCGGCATCGACACCATGTCGTTTTCTTCGGGCCAGGAACTGCTGGACGCAAAACTGCCGGACCGCCCAGGCTGCCTCGTTCTCGATGTGCGAATGCCGGGCTTGAGCGGCCTCGATCTTCAGCATGTCCTGGCAACCAAAGGCATTCTAACGCCGATCGTATTCTTGACCGGTCATGGCGACATCGCGATGGGCGTCCAGGCGATGAAGGCGGGGGCAGTGGATTTCCTAACCAAGCCGGTGCGCGACCAGACGTTCCTTGACGCAGTGTCCACCGCTATCGCCAACGACGTCGCGCGAAGAGCGGCATCAACCGTATCGCGAAAGAACGTGGCACTTTATGAGACCCTTACGCCCCGCGAGCGGGAAGTGCTGAGGCTCGTGGTCTCCGGTGCCACAAACAAGCAGATTGCATCGGATCTCGGCATCAGCGAGATCACCGTAAAGCTCCATCGGAGCAACATGATGAAGAAGATGAACGCAAGGTCCATCTCCCATCTCTTCAATGTGTGGCAGTCGCTTCCAGTCGACAGCCGCTGAGCGGCTTACAATCAGGCATTGGCGCTCCGTAACTGACTCGGAACATCGACCGCGACAGGGAGTGGGACGCAGAGGCGGTCTCGAGAGGTCGAAATGGAGCTGACGTCAACGAAACAACGCCGCGCCGTCGCATTGGCGATTGGCGCTGCGAGCGTCTTGCTGGCATTATTCGTCAATGAGCCATACGTTTTGCTGGTCGCCGTTGCAGTCATATGCATCTGCATCGGCTGGGAGGCCGGTTTGGTGGCCGTTGCCGCGGCCGGTCTGCTTTCATGCGTGATCCTGTTTTCGCTGGAATCAGGGGCCACAGGCGGCGCGGTCCGGTTGGCGGTATTTGTCGTCGCGGCGTTAGCCCTATGGTTCGTGATAAAGATCTTCAGGACCATGAGCTTCTATGACCGGGTCTACCATGATACCGGACCCGGCGTTGCCGATATTCCGGGCCTCGGATGGTCGGCCTCTGCGGATGGCCGCCTTCGCTTGGTCAGTCCCGCGGCGCTCGAGTATGTAGGTGTGACAGCCGATGAGATGCGCCGGATCATGGATGGCGATGATTATCATTGGACACAGTTTGTCCATTCGGACGATGTCGAGGCGAGCATGGCGCGATGGCGTCACAGCTTGCAGACGGGCGAGCCTGTGATCGACGAGCACCGTATGCGTCGGTTCGACGGAACGTATCGATGGTTTCGCGACACCGGCATTGCTTCGCGCAATGAGTACGGGAGGATAACCGGCTGGTACGGCCACACGGCGGATATCGACGATCAGAAGAAGGCCGAATCTGCGTTGCGCGAGCGTGAGCGTGAGTTGCGCCTGCTGGTCGATACAGTTCCCACCATGATCTGGCTGATGACGCCGGCGGGATTGCCGTACTACTTCAACAAACGGTTCGTCGACTGGGCGGGCATCGACTCGGCTAAGGCACAACCGCGAGGCACGCGCCAATTCGCCTCGCATGTGGAGTTGTTCCATCCCGATGACCGGGCGGCCGTCAAGGCTGTGTTCGAGAAGTCCTTTGCCCGTGGAGAACCACTCCAGCACAAAGGTCGGCTGTGCCGGAAGGATGGCGAATATCGCTGGATTGATTCGCGGTTCGAACCGCTACGCGACGAAGACGGCACTATCCTTCGCTGGTACGGCGTCAACTTCGACATCGACGACGAGGTCCGCGCCCAAGAATCCCTGCGTCTGGCGGACGAACGGCTCGCGCGCGCCTTGCGCGCCGCCAGCCTATCCGAACTGTCGGTGTCGATTGCGCATGAACTCAACCAGCCGCTCCAGGCGGTCGTGGCCAACACCGGCGCCTTCCAGAGATGGCTGAACGCCGATCCGCCAAATTTCAGTCACGCCAGCCGTGTCGCCCAAAAAATCATCAGAAACGCTGACGCGGCGGCACAGGTGATCACCCGCATCCGTGCGCTGTTCAGCAAGACCGAAGCCGAACCGCACCCGATAGATCTGAACGCGGTGATCCGCGAAGTGTGTGATCTCCTGGGTGACAGGCTCGCATCGAGCAGCGTCAAGCTGGACCTTCAACTCGATCCCGGCCTTCCTGCGACCGCTGCCGATCACGTTCAGATGGAGCAAGTCGTCCTGAACATCGTCCGCAACGGCATCGAAGCGATGCAGGACGTCAACATCAACGCGCGGAGTCTGCGGATTGTGTCGCGGCGTCAGAATGACGAAACAGTCGAGGTCGAAGTGCGAGACAGCGGCCGCGGACTTAGCAATCCCGAACGGATTTTCGATGCGTTCTACACGACCAAGCCGGATGGAATGGGAATGGGCCTGGCAATCTGCCACTCGATTGTTGAGGCACACCGCGGACGGCTTTGGGCGGAAAATGTCGAGACAGGGGGAGCGTCCATAACCTTCAGCCTCCCCATCTGCGCTGCCGACTCGTCTAAAACATCCACCGGCGCGACAGTAGGCGTCTGAGCGGGCGCGCTTTCAGAGGTTAATCCGAGAATCGGCCATCGACTGCACGATTTCGATGAGCGTGTTGGCCAGGATGTACAAGATTCCGAATACGATGGCGACGCCCAGCACTGCCGGGAGATCGGCGCTGGCAAAAGCCTGGACCGTGTAAAGACCCAGACCAGGCCACCCGAAAACGCGCTCGACAACAAGCAAATTGCCGAAGAGAAGGCGGACCTGCAGGCTGAGCATGGACAGTGGGGCTGTGGCGGCATTGCGCAAACCGTGGCGCAACAGCACCTTTGCCTCGCCGAGACCCTTGCCACGCGCGGTTCGGATGTATGTCTGCCTCATCACCTCGTGAAGCGCACCGTTCAGGCTTCGCCCGACCGCAATGCCGATAGGCAACGCCAGTGCAAGCGCCGGCAAGATCATGTGCAGCAGCGCGTCGACGCTGACTTCGGGCCGGCCGACCAGTATTCCGTCGATGACGTTGAGTCCCGTAGGGCCTGCGAAGTCGTGGTAGACAAGCCGACCTGCTCCGGGAAGCCAGTCGAGTCGGAACCAGAAAAAGTAGGCGAGAAGTAAGGCGGACAGAAAGATCGGCGTCGAGCCTACCCCCACCATAATGAGCCTTATGCCGCCCGATCCCGGAATCAGGAACTGAAGTGCCGCCATGACGCCGGCGAGCGCCACTCCCAAAGCGATCGCCGCCAGTCCGAGTTCAAGCGTAGCGGGAAGATATTGCTGGATGTCGTCAGACACCGGCTGCCGGGTCCTTACCGACGTCCCGAGATCCGCATGCGCGAGGCGCAATAGAAAGCGCCCGTACTGAACGACAGCCGGGTCGTTCAGTCCGAGCTGCTCGCGCATCGCTTCGACCGTTTCCCGCGGAGCATTCGGCCCGGCAATGGCTCGCGCTGGATCGGCGGGGATAATGCTTTGGAGACCGAAAACGATGAAGCTCATCACCAGGAGAACGACGATGGCGCCGAGGATGCTTTTGGTGAGATATGCCAGCATCTACGCTCCCCTGAGCGCGGCGCGAATGCCGTCGCCCGCAAGGTTGGCGAGGAGGCAGAGGAGAAAGATGATTGCGGCCGGCAGGATCGGCAGCCACCAATGGAAGGTGAGACTGTCGAGGGTCCGCGACGTCATCGCGCCGAGTTCAGGCGCCGGTGCAGGCAGTCCAAGGCCCAGGAACGACATGAGCGACAGCGTCATGATGATGTTCGCGACATCCAGTGACGCCCCGACGAGCAAGGCCGGGACCACTCCCGGCAACAAGTAACGCAACAGCAAGCGCGGACCGCGGACCCCGGCGATACGCGCCGCCTCGACATGAGGACGGGCCTTGAGGCGACGAATTTCATCACGGGATATGCGCGCGTACCAGGGCCACCAGAAAATGGCGATCGCGATCATCGTGTTGACGAGCCCGGGACCAAGCGAAGCCACGACAGCAAGCGCGATGACCGTTGATGGAAGGACTAAGAACAAATCGACGATCCGCTCGATGACCAGATCGACCTTGCCGCCCGCGAGGCCCGAAATCAGTCCGATCAGGGAGCCCAAAGTAAGACTGAAGCCGATAACGGCAAGCCCTGGCAGCCACGTATATTGAACGCCGAGAATGACCCGCGAGAACAGGTCGCGGCCGATCTCGTCGGTGCCGAACCAATGCCCTGCCGAAGGCGGCAGGTAGGCCCCGGCGACGCGTAGTTGTGGGTCGAACGGCGTGATCCATGGCGCCAGCACGGCCACAACGGTGACGACAGGCACGCCGACAATGCCGACGCTTTCAAGCCAACCGGCACGCCGGAAGAAATCGCGCCAACTGAACCGAGGCCGCGCAGGCAGCGTGTCCGGACTTGGCCTGCCGGTCATCTTCCGCCTCCCGCCTGCAGGTTCGGCATCGCCGCGATGAGAGACCGCGTGTAGGCGGACTGTGGTGCGGCAATGATGGCATCTGGATCGGCAATCTCAACCAACTCGCCGTCTTTCAGCACCGCGATACGGTCGGCGATGATCCTGGCGGCCGCCAGATCGTGGGTCACGAACAGCATCGCCATTTCGAGCCGCCGCCGAAGGTCGCTAAGAAGGTTCAAGGTGGTGGCCGCCAGCGACACGTCCATGGCGCTGATCGGCTCATCGCAGAGCAGAAGCTTTGGGGGGACGATTATCGCGCGAGCCAAAACGGCGCGCTGGCACTGCCCGACCGACATCTCGGCCGGCAGCGCGTCCATCAGGACCGGATCGAGGCCGACCAGCTTTATTGCCTCTCCGACGCGACGGCGGCCGTAGTCGCTGTCCAGCGAAATGGCCCGCAGGCGCTCGCCGATCTGCTCGCCGATCGTGAGCCACGGCGTCAGTGCGGCCACGGGGTCTTGAAACACCACTTGCGGAGGAAGCTTGTCAAAGCGTGCAACAGTGCCGCTATCGGATGCCACGAGCCCGGCTGCAATCCTCAGAAGGGTAGACTTGCCGGCGCCGCTCTCCCCCACCAGGGCCACGCACTCGCCAAGCTTGATTGAAAGGTTCACCGACCTAAGAACGGGCTGCGGTTGCCGCCGCCCCCAAAACGATCGGGTGCCCGTCGGGTATGTTTTTCCGACGTTGGACAGCCTCAAGGCAACGGTCTCCTGGATCGCCTGGGCCGGCCATGGTTTCCCATCAGAGCGTTGCGCTGAGAGAAGTGGAGTCTGTTCGTGGTGAAGGCAGGCGACCGCGCCATCGTGGACGGAAGCAGGCTCCAGCGGTGGGCGGATTGCCCTGCAATCTGGCTGGGCGATCGGGCAGCGTGTCGCGTAGGCGCAGGCTTTCCCAACATCTACGGAGGGCGTACGCTCCGACGGGAGCGTGGGAAGCGGGCGCCGTCGATCAGAGTCCAGATCGAATCGAGCGGCGAGCAGGCCGGCAGAATAGGGGTGCGCGGCATTGCGGGCCACGTCCTGTATGTGGCCCATTTCAACGATGCGTCCGGCGTAGAGAACCAGGATGCGGTCGGCCAGTGAGGCTGCGACACTCAGATCGTGCGTAACGAACAGAATTGCCGTTTGCTGATCGCGGGCGAGATCTCGCAGTAGGTCGAGGATCTGCGCTTGCATGGTGACGTCGAGCGCGGTGGTCGGCTCATCGGCGATGAGCAGCTTCGGTCTTGCCATCATCGCCATGGCAATTAACACGCGCTGACGCTGCCCCCCCGACAGGCGATGCGGAAGCGCATCGGCGATGCGGTCAGGGTCAGGCAGGCCGGTTCGGTTGAGCCAGTCTTCGATCGATCTCTCGGCCCCCCCATTGGATTCTCGCATCTGGCGGCGGATCGTCATCGTGGGGTTGAGCGCGCCCATCGGGTCCTGCGAGATGGCGCGGACGAGGTGGCGGCGGGCCGACTGCCAGGTGCGCCTTCCCGCACCGACAAGCTCGATGCCCGCTAATCGGATCGAGCCTGCAATCTGCGGAAGGTATTCGCGCGGCAAGAGCCCCTGAAGCGTCAGCCCGATGCTTGTCTTGCCGGAACCGCTTTCCCCGACCAGCGCGATGATCTCGGTCGGAAATATGTCGAAACTGATGCCATCAAGGACGCGGGAAGGACGGCCTTCGCGGCTGAGAATGACTGAGAGGTCTTTGACGGTGAGGACGGACTCGGTCACGGGTTCGGACATGCGGTGCGAAAGCTTAGCCATGTGCGTGACGAGCCTGACCTGGTTCCGGAATTCAGCGCCCCCAGCGGACGGTGGCGAAGTCGATGTTGCCGGGTGGGTTCACGGGACGGAGTCCAAGATCCTTCAGACCCTTGGCGTGGACAACCACATCATTGACATCGACAAGCGGGATGACGATGCCGGCATCGAAATACATTTGCCCCGCTCTCTCGTAGAGAGCGTCGCGATCTTTGACGTCGGTCAACTGTCCGGCCTGGTCCACGACGGCATCGGCTTGCGGCAGCACCCGCCCAAAAAAGTTGAGGGAACCGTCTTTTGTGAAGAACACCTTTGCCTGGCTCTCCGGATGAGCGGCGTCCGGGCCTGCGATCGTGAGCAGTAAATCGGGAGGGTTTGGGTCGTCCGTCAAGGTGTAGGCAGCGCCGGAGGGCAGCACGTAAGCCGTTGCCTTTACGCCGATCAAGGCCAGTTGCGCGATGATCAGGTCGGCGATGCGGCTGTAGCTCGGGGCCGCGCTATGGAGGCCAATGACCAAATTGACCGCGCCGTGTTTGGCGATCGCGGCTTTCGCTGCCTCGAAGTCGGTCGGGAACCGGATCGGATTGACTGGGTCGAGCATCACGTTCGGATAAACCGACTTCGACAGGCTTGCGAACTCTCCAAAGGCGTCCTTGACCCACAGCGCCGGGTTGATCGCTGTCAAAACGGCCTTGCGGACCCCCGCGTCATCGAGCGGCGAGTTCGGCTTAACGAAGAGATGGTACGGTATCATGCTCGGGGCCGCAGTGATCTCCAGACCCTCCGGCAAGCTGGTGAGTTGCGCGAACGGATAGTTGATCGGCACGGCATCGATCGCACCCGCCTGCAATTGAAGTATCTGCTGGCTGATATCGGGCACGACCGAAATCTGGATCTGCCGGAAGAACGGTTTGTCGCCCCAATAGTTGTCGTTGCGTTCGAGCACATAGCGCTGGCCGCGCTTGAATTCGGCCAGTTTAAACGGACCCGTTCCCGCCGCATGCTCATTGAGCCAGGTCGTCGCGAAATTGCCATTGTCATGCTCGGCAAGCGCTTTCGGGCTGATGACCTTCGGTCCCCAGGGACTCGCAAGGGCGTCGAGGAAAGAAGGCTGAGGATGGCCCAGCGTGAGCACGACCGTGGAATCGTCAGGCGCCCTCATGTCTTTCACGTTCGCCAGGAAGTAGCTCAGGTTCAGTCCACGATCGCGGCGGCGTTCGAAGGAATTTATGACCGCCGCCGCATTGAACGGCGTACCGTCGTAGAACTTCACTCCCCCAACCAGATGGAACGTGTAGGTCAGCCCGTCATCGGAAATCTCCCAGTTCCTAGCGAGCAAACCGACAATCCTGGTCGAACCCGGCTCGTATTCGACGAGCCCTTCGTAGACGTTGTTGATTGCGCTTATCGCGCCGGTCTCAAACCCGTTGTCCGGATCGAAAGTGCCGATATCGGCCACGTAGGGTATGCGCAGCACCTCTTGCGCGTAGACCGGCGCAATCCAGACCAGCAAACCGAGAGCAGGTCCCAGCATGCGCAGCCCGAAGCTGCGCTTGTAAGATCGCTTGGCCCGGCACGCGTAAATTTCCATCAAGGCTTCCCGTCGGCCTGCTACTTCACTAGGGACTGCGGGAAGGCCACCCGCAGTCAATTCCTGGCCAACGAGGCATTCCACACTCTTGTCCAACTCATCGTCCACCGATGCCATCAAGGTCTTCTTGCGGCGCTTGGCATCGACGCGGACACCCGGACATTTTCGCCACGCTACCTCAGCCCGCTGATCGCGGTCTATGAGCATCAAGCAGAGGTCACCCTATCCCCAGGGTATAGATCGTAGCGCCCCGGACAGGTATGTGAACGCTTGCAGACGCGCATCCGCTAAGAACGCGCTTGCAACCGACTAAGCCCAGACGGGAACGCTGGCTGCTGCAGGAATTGACCGAGTTCCTGGCAGGCCGCGTGGAGTGCTGACAGGACTGCCTATGTGTCGGTAGTCGAGTCGTAGCCGCGCTCCGGCGTGCCTCAAAAATTCGCGGCGAACACAAAAATGCGGATGGGCGCCCAGTGCGACGAGAACTTGCCGGACCGGTATGCTCGCAATAGTGCCCGAGCAGGCCGGCAAGCTGCTGGCATTATGAGGCGGGCTGGTGGCGGTCCTCGATATAGCTTTTGGCTTGCGCCATCCCATCCCAGCGGCGCCGGGCTTAGCCGTCGCACCCGACCGAGCAGAGCGTCCTAGAGGGAGGTCATAGTCTCCCATACTTCGGCATCGTCCAACCGATCCTACCGTTTGATAGGCTGGTGCCGCGGGTTCCACGAACATTGGCTGCATCGGACGGCGGCCCTTACCGGTTTGGCAGGGGGTGCGTCCAGCCACCCCCTTGAATCTTCCGACCACCCCGGAGGCGTCGATGAGCACCGTCTCTTTCCTCAACATCGGCATGCACGGCTACATTAACCCGACGCTCGCGGTCGTGGCAGAGCTCGCCCGGCGCGGTCACACGGTGACCTATCACACCTCCCCTGCGTTTGCGGCCCAGATTGAGACCGTTGGTGCGAAGGTCTACCTCTACTCCGGGGGCGACCTGCCCTTGCCGGATCCGCCGATCCCCCTCGCGATGCTGGAAGAGCTCGCGCGGGCCGCCCTCGGCTTGCTGCCCGGCGTGCTCTCGGACCTCCGCGCCATCCGGCCCGACCTGATCGTGCATGGGGCGGCCTGTCCATGGGGCGCGGTGGCCGCGCGTGAGCTCGGTGTGCCGGCGGCCGCCACGTTCACCACGTTCGCGTTCAACGGGCAGGTGCCCAGCCCCACCCGCCTCTCCCGTGACTTGGTGGCCGCCGCAGCCGCCCGTCCTCGCATCGGCTGGAGCTACGTTTGCGCGCGCTGGGCCCTGCACCGCGGCTACGACACCGGCGGGCTGCCCCTGATCGACCTGATGAACGCCCGCGAGCCGCTGAACCTGGTCTTCACATCCAGCGCGTTCCAGCCTGGAGCCGACGCGTTCGACCCCTCGTACCGGTTCGTCGGGGCGAGCGTCGGATCCCGCCTGACCGATCCGGGATTCGACGCCGCCCGGCTGGAGGACCCCGTGCTGTACGCTTCGCTGGGCACGGTGTTCGATGGGGGGCCCGCCCTGCTGCGGACCTTCGCGACCGCGCTGGCACCGCTGGGCGGCACCGTTGTCGTCTCGACCGGGTCCACGGAACCGGCAGACCTGGGTCCGCTGCCAGCCAACGTGCTGGCCCGCCAATCCGTGCCGCAGCTCCAGGTGCTGGACCGGGCGGCGCTCTTCGTGACCCACGGCGGCATGAACAGTGTCAACGAGGCGATGCGGACCGGGGTGCCGACACTCGTCGTGCCACAGGGGGCAGACCAGCCAATGGTGGCGCGGCGGGTTGTAGAGCTCGGTGCCGGCCTCGAGCTCCGCACGGACGACGCCACTGCAGAGACGGTGCAGGCGCTCGCCCGGTGTCTGCTGGACGAGCCGCGCTTCCGCGAGGCGGCAGCCGCACAGGGCGCCGCACAAAAGCAGGCCGGCGGCGCCCGGCGCGCCGCCGACGAGCTCGAGCGGTATCTCGACGACGTGCTCGGAGGCATCGCGACCGGTCGAGCACAGGGGCGCTGAACCATGTCGATGACGGTCGCCGTACTGCTGGTCCTCGCCGGCCTGTCCGAGAGCGCCGGGCGCGTGCTGCCCCTGGTGGCGCGCAGGCCCAAGCTGTCCCCGCGGCTCGTGGCCGGTCTGATGGTGACCGGCACCGTCGTCGAGGGCACGGTGATGGCGCTGTGGCCCCTAGCCGCGTGGACCGTTGCCGACCTGGTGCAGCCGGTCGTGGCGCTTGACTCAGCCCCACTGCCCGGCACGACCGGGCTGGCTTGGACACCCGCCCTGGTCGCCCTGCTGCTCCTGGCCGCCGTCCTCGCGTTCCCGCTCCTCGGGCCGTTCCTGCACATGCTGCTTATGGCCGGTGTCGGAGCAGGGCTGGCCGGCCCACTCGCCGCGGCGTCGGGACTGGGCTGGTGGACCGCGGTCGGGTGCATCGCCGTCGCGGGGGTCGGGCTCGCGGTCACGGTCAAGGTTGTCCGGCGGCTGATCGCCAGGATCATCGCCGGCGCGCGGGAGCGGGAGTCGATCGTGTGAGCGAGCACCTCCTGCTCGTCGCCCTCTTGGCGCTCGGCCCTTTCCTGCTCGCCGAGGGCCTGCTCGCCCGATACGAACTCATGGTCTATACCATCGGCCGGCGCGCACCGGCCGCCACGCTCCCACCGGAGGTGCCCTACGCCAGGGGGGCCGATCCAGGG
The DNA here is from genome assembly GCF_055811575.1 of Mesorhizobium sp. WSM4815. NCBI lineage: Bacteria > Pseudomonadati > Pseudomonadota > Alphaproteobacteria > Hyphomicrobiales > Phyllobacteriaceae > Mesorhizobium > Mesorhizobium sp. WSM4815. Next base: position 68,055 of record NZ_JBVVQS010000096.1, read on the forward strand.
CGGCCGCCGGACGCCTACGTGGTCTACCTGGACGGGATCGGCAAGCGCCGCCTCACCGATACGCGCGATGGCGGCCAGCTCGTCAAGGCCATCATCGCCGGAGCACCGGAGTTGCGCGTGCTGGGCCAGGTCCAGCCCTACTCGCCCCTGGCGGACCCGCTCGTAGGGCGCCCGGTGTGGGATTGGCTACGGCGGCACGTCGGTATTACACTGTTCCTGCACAACGTCATGCAGACCTTTGTGGCCGCCGATCGCCGATACCGCCCGCTGTACAACCGGGCAGTGGGTGCCCAGATCGCCGACCAGCTCCGGCTCGCAGGGTACGAGCCCGCTAGCGGCATACCGGTCGTCCTGCTCTGCTACAGCGGTGGTGCCCAGGTGGCCACCGGCGCGGTCGAAGAGCTGTTCGCCCAGTTCCACGCTCCGCTGTTGCTGATCACGCTCGGCGGTTTCCACAACGGCGCCAACGACCTCACGCATGCGCTCCACCTGTACCGGCTCACCAGCGCGAACGACTGGATCGAGCGGGTGGGCATCGGACTCTTCCCCCAGCGTTGGCGCCTGTGGCGGCGCAGCGCCTGGAATCGGGCCCTGGACGCCGGGAAGATCACGGTGTGTTCGCTCGACCCGGCAACGCACGTCGGCCCGCAGAGCTACATCAGCCCTACGGCGCGGCTCGTCGACGGGCGCAGCTATCTCGACCGCACCACCGAGATCGTGATTGAGATCATCCGGCGCGACTGCACAACGAAAATGCTCGGAGGGAGATAAAGCTACGAATCGAGGCTGAAACCTTCCTCGACGGGAGCTTGGTTGGGCCCACCATTTTTCTTTGTTATCAATAGGTTATAATGGGTGCTGCCAAGCCGATTTGGCAGCATTTGGCAGCGCGCCGGCAGCAACGAAAAAGGGCGGCCCGCGCCGCCCCGGTTTCTTTGCTGACGATCCGCAGCGGCGGCGCTGCCGCCGGCGATCATGGTAAGCCTCAAGCCGCTTTGTGCCCTCGACGGCATGCCCAGCGTCGCGATCGCCTCGACGGTCACTTCGTTGTGATGGCGTCTGGCACGAACCGATCGGTCCCCTAGCTTGGTGCTGATCCGATCACCCTAGTTTTGGTAACCGCTGTAGCAAATCCGGAGGTACAGCATGGCAGAATTGAGCCGCAGTCAAGTTCCGGGATCCACGAGATCGGGCATCTCTCGTCGGACGTTCCTGAAGCACGGTGGCACCTCGGCCGTAGGGGCGGCGTTGCTGGAAGCAGGGGCAGCGCAGGCAGCCGTTGATGGTTCTATGCAGGACGATGCCAACGAAGTGCTTGGCCCTGGTCTGATCCCGATCGATCTCACGATAAATGGACGACGGGTCCCGGTGCAGGCGGAACCCGCCACCACGCTGGTCGACGTCCTCCGCAATCACCTCGGCCTGACCGGCACCAAAATCGGCTGCGATCGCGGAGCCTGTTCTGCCTGCACGGTCTGGCTCGACGGTCAGCCTGCCAGCAGTTGCATGACGCTGGCGCTCGACGCCCGGGGCAGGAACATCACCACGATCGAGGGGCTGGCCGAGGGCGGCAAGCTTCATCCGGTGCAGCAGGCGTTCGTCGAGCATGACGCCCTTCAATGCGGATTCTGCACGCCCGGAATGGTAATGAGTTGCGCAGCGCTCATAGATCGTAAACCCGACGCCGGCATCGACGAGGTGAAGGCCGCGATAAGCGGTCACCTGTGCCGCTGCGGCACCTATCCGAACATCTTTGCGGCAGTGCTGGCCGTCGCCGGCGAGAATCGGAGGAGGGGCACCTGATGGCTACGGAAAATCAGGCACGGGCCGACCGGCCTTCGTTACGGTCCCAATCCTTGCTCTACGGGATCGTCGGGCAGGAGATGAGGCAGGTGACTCGGCAGGTGCCGGACGATGAGCCGCCGCAGTTGCCAGTGAACGCCGAACTGCGCTCCATCGGCAAGTCGATCCCGCGGCTCGATGCCGTGCAGAAGGTGACGGGCGCGGCGAAATACACATTCGACGTGCAACTGCCGGGAATGCTCTACGCACGGCAGATCGTCTGCCCATGGCCGCATGCCAGGGTGATCTCGATCGACACCTCGGCGGCTGAGCGTTACCCCGGCGTCCGTGCTGTCCATGTGCTCGAGACACTGCTGCAATCCGCCAGGCTTCGCGACCCGGACGCCGAGGCCCGCAACAAATACCCGACGGTCCGCTTCGCCGGCCAGACCGTTGCTGCGGTCGCCGCCGAGACGCAGCGGATCGCCGACCAGGCGGCGAAGCTCGTCAAGGTCGAATACGAGCGCTTGCCGCATGTCACTGACCTCGATGCGGCAATGGCCGATGAGGCACCGATCGTCTTTCCAGGACCGGTCGAGCAGCCATCGACGGCCGGCGGCGGCGGCGCACCGGAAGGCTTGCCGCAGAAGGGCAATGTGCGCGGTCCCAACTTCGGCATGCCGGGTATGACGCCCACGGGCGATATCGACCAGGGCCTGGCGGAGGCGGACGTGATCGTCGAGGCCGAATATCGCACGCAGGTTCAGACTCATGTGCCGATGGAAACACATGGCATCGTCGCGGATTGGCAGGATGACGGGCTGACCATTTATGCCTCCACGCAGCACACGCACAGCGTGCGCGATGAGGCCGCCGAATATTTCGATCTGCCCAAGAGCAAGATCCGGGTAATCAGCGACTTCACCGGCGGCGGGTTCGGCGCCAAATATGGGATCAACAATTTCGGCCTCCTCGCCATTCATTTGTCGCAAAAGGCCGGCGCGCCCGTGCGCATGATGCTGGACCGCCGTGAAGAGCATGTTTCGGCGGGCAATCGCCCCAACAGCTTGCAGCGCGTACGGATCGGCGCCAAACAAGATGGCACCCTTACCGCCATCGACGTCATAAGCTGGGGCACCGGCGGCATCGCTGGGGGCGCCGGCATAGGCTTCTGCTACAATGCGCTATATCCGTGCCCGAACATGCGCACCGAGCAGTATGACGTGTTCACGAATGCCGGCCCGTGCGCGGCCTTCCGCGCACCTGGACAGGTGCAGGGCATCTTCTCGCTCGAGCAGGCGATGGACGAACTCGCGGATCGGCTGCAACTCGACCCGCTGATCCTGCGCGATCGCATCGACACAAAGCCCACCGACGACATGCTTGCACGGGCACACGAACGCAAGGTCGCGGCCGAGCGGTTCGGCTGGAGCCGCCGGCGTCCGCCGAACGCCGACGCCGGGCCGATCAAGCGGGGGATTGGCATGGCGCAGGCGCAGTGGGTGTATGTCGTCAGCCCTCCGACGACGGTGGAGGTGCGGGTCGCCGATGACGGGTCGGTCTCCGTCTACAACAGCACGCAGGATGTCGGCACCGGCACGCGGACTGTGCTTGCCCAGGTGGTTGCAGAGGAGTTCGGCCTCAACGCCGAGGACATCGGCGTCTTTATCGGCGACACGCGGTTCCCGTGGGGACCGCCGTCCGGCGGCAGCCGGGTGACTGCGTCGGTGACCGCGCCTGCCCGCAATGCCGCCTATGCGGCGGCACGCGACCTGGCCGCGCGCCTCGCACCGCTTTTCGACGACGCCGATCCCGATGACATTTTTTTCGCCGACGGCAAGGTGGGCGTCCGCGGCAAGGAAGGGGCCGCAAGGCCGCTCAAGGATGCAGCCAAGGAAGCCAAATTCGGCGAAATCTCGAAACTCGCCAAGCGGCACGACGACTATGAGGGATTTGCGGTGCCGGGAGAGCTCTCCATCAGCCGGCATGGGCTGGGCGGTGTCCAATTCGCCGAGGTGGCGGTCGATGTCGAGACCGGCGTGGTCAAGGTCGAGCGCATCGTCGCTGCCAGCGATTGCGGCAGGCCGATCAACCCCAAACTGGTCGAGAGCCAGGTGATCGGCGGCATCATCCAGGGTGTCAGCTACGCGATCTACGAGGACCGCATCATGGACGCGGCGAGCGGCCATCAACTCAACGCCAATGTCGATCAATATAAGATGGTCGGATCACGCGAGACTCCGGCGATCGAAGTGCTGCTCATAGAGCAGATCGGGGCGCAGTCGTCGACCGACGCGCGAGGCATCGCCGAGGCAAGCAATGTGGCGACCAGCGCCGCGATCGCCAATGCATTCTACAACGCCACCGGAAGGCGGATCCGCACTTTGCCGATGAACCCGGCAAATGTGCTGGCGACGCTCAGCGCCTGAGATCGGCCAGAAGGAGTCCATCATGGCCATGAACAGCTTCGAATGGGTGGATGCCACGACGGTCGAGCAGGCAGCAGGTCTGCTTGCCGAAAGCACCGAGCAACGCCCCGTCATCGCGAAGGCGGGCGGGATCGACCTTCTGGACTTGATGAAGGAAGGGATTCTAGCGCCGATGCGACTCGTAAATCTGAAGACCATCCGCGGTCTCGACGAAGTCGACACGGAAAACGGGCTGTCGCTCGGCGCGCTTGTCACGCTGGACCGCATCGACAACGATCCACAGGTCCGCGCTCGCTACTTGGCGCTGTCGGATGCTGCCGGACATGCGGCGACGCCGCAGGTCCGCAACGCCGCAACGATCGGGGGCAATCTGCTGCAGCGGCCGCGCTGCTGGTATTTTCGGCACGATCATTTCCATGGCGAAGGTGCAGATGAGATGGGGAGCAGGGGCGCTGACGAGAACCAGCATCACGCGATCTTCGACAACGACAAAAACGCGATGGTCCACGCCTCGACGCCGGCGACGGCACTGGTCGCCTATGATGCAAGCGCCGAACTTGCCGGCGGCGCCAACGGCTCACGCGTCGTAAAGCTCTCGGATTTCTTCTTGCCACCCGAAATACAGCGCGCTCACGATGCCACGATCGAGACTGGCGAGGTTATGACGCGCGTGATCGTTCCGCCGCTGAACGCCGGGGCCAAGGCCGCCTACCGCAAGCAGACCGAGCGCGACAGCTACGACTGGCCGATCTGCGATGTGGCGGTGGTGCTGACGATGGAGGGCCAGACAGTGCAAAATGCTTCGATCGTCATGGGATGGGTCGCACCAACGCCTCGCCGCGCCGTCGAAAGCGAACGTCTCCTCATCGGCAACAGGCTTACCGACGACTTGGCGCGACAGGCGGCCCGTGCCGCGGTGGCCGGCGCTACGCCGCTGGCGAGGAACGGCTACAAGGTGCCAGTGCTGGAGACGGTCGTTCGCCGCACGATCCTGGCCGCTGCCGCGGGCTAGCGTCGTGGGGCCGTCCAAAATGGGTTCGGCAACTTTGCAGCCACACGCGGCGCCGGCAGTCTGCCGACGGTTGCGCTCCAAAGGCGCACCCGGGACAGGTTACGGGAGCGGCGTCGACTTCAACGCAGGCTACAGTTCGACCGCAACATTCTGGTGTACCGCCACGGCCGGCGTCGTCGGGCCTGATGACTCCTACGTCCATCCGCACGTATGCATAAGCGCTCGGATATGCTTCCTGAGTCCTTCAGAGCAGGATCAAGTTTCATGATATTGGTGGAGAAGGCGACAGCCAACTGTTGTGGGTTTGATTTACTCAACTCTGGGTAGCAAGTCGTCTCTCTGTGAGCGCCGTGACGACGGTTGGCACGCGGCTCACGGCAACCGGCCATTGAGCGTGCATGGTGCCACCGAGACTCAGGAACCCGCTGGTTCGGCTTCAGCCTGAATCCGGCGCCTCATCGGCTCGGCGTCTACTCGGCTGCTCCGCTCTCGGAAGCCAGGGCCGGGCCGGCTTCAGGCCGCCTGCGCCGGAATGTCCTGCGCAGAGCAACGTAGAAGACCGGCGTCAGGAAGAGGCCGAACAACGTCACGCCCAGCATGCCGGAGAACACGGCCGTGCCGAGCGATTGGCGCATTTCCGCGCCGGGCCCGCTGGCGATCACTAGTGGCACCACGCCCAGGATGAAGGCGAACGCCGTCATCAGGATCGGCCGCAGCCGCAGCCGGCAGGCCTCGACGGCCGCCTCGACGGCGTCAAGGCCGCGCTCCTCACCTTGGCGCGCGAATTCGACGATCAGGATCGCGTTCTTCGCCGCCAGGCCGATGAGCACGATCAGCCCGATCTGCACGAGGATGTTGTTGTCGAGACCGCGGAAGGCGACGCCCAAGAGGGCGGCCAGTACGCTGAGCGGGACGATAAGCACGATGGCGAAGGGCGTAATCCAGCTTTCGTATAGCGCGGCGAGCACCAGAAAGACGAACAGAACCGACAGGCCGAAGATGAAGACCGCCGTGTTGCCGGTCTGCCGCTCCTGGAAGGCGAGTTCAGTCCATTCGAAGGAAGTGCCCTGCGGCAGCGATTCGGCTGCGATCCCCTCCATCAGGTCGAGCGCCGTGCCCGTGGCGACACCGGGCGCAGCATTGCCCTGAAGCGGCACGGAGACATACATGTTGTAGCGCTGCACGAGCGAGGGACCGGTGACGTCGCGGATCTCGATCAGTGTGCCGAGCGGCACCAGGTCGCCGGCCGCCGAGCGCACCTTCAGCTTCAATATGTCGTCGCGATCGATGCGGAAAGCCTGGTCGGCTTGCGCCCGCACCTGGTAGACACGACCGAAGGCATTGAAATCGTTGACGTAGGCGGTGCCTAGATTGATCGACAGCGTCTCGAAGATGTTGGGGATCGGCACGTTCAGCATGCGCGCCTTGTCGCGGTCGATCGCCAGGAAGAATTGCGGGCTGGAGGCCGAGAAGGTGGTGAAGACGCCCATCAACCCGGGCGTCTGGTTGGCCTTGCCGGCGATTTCGTTGGCCAGCGCCAGAATCGGCCGCATGTCGGCGCTGTTGCGCTCCTGGAGCATCATCTTGAAGCCGCCGGAGTTGCCGATGCCCCGCACTGGCGGCGGCGGCAGCGCGATGATGAAGGCCTCCTGGATGCTTTGCAGGCTGCCAAACAGTGTGCCGATGATCTTGTCGGAAGTATCGCCGCTCTCGAGCCGTTCCTCGAAGCTCTTGAATGGCGCGAAGATCACGCCGGAATTGCTAGCGTTGGTGAATGTCGCGCCGTTGAATCCTGCGAAGGCGACGGCGTTGGCGACACCCGGGGTCTCGCGGATGATATCCGACGCCTTCTGGATGATTGCGTCCGTTCGGGCGAGTGAAGAGCCCTCCGGCAATTGCACGACGACGATCGCATAACCCTGGTCCATGTTCGGGATGAAGCCGCGCGGCACCGTCTGCAGCATGTGATAGGTCGCGTAGAGCAGGCCTGCGAAGACGAGCAGCATGGCGGCAAGCGCCAAAGTCGTTCCGACCAGTCTGTGCACCAGCCAGGCATAGCCGTCCGCCATCCTGTCGAACCCGTTGTTGAACCCGTTCGCCAGAGCGCGGCCGAACCTTGCCAGGAAGAAGTTCGAATGTTCCTCGCTGTGCGGCTTGAAAAGCACGCCAGCGAGAGCCGGCGAAAGCGTCAGCGAGTTGAACGCTGAGATCGCGGTGGAGACCGCGATGGTGATGGCGAACTGCAGGTAGAACTGGCCGGAAATCCCGGGAATGAAAGCCGCCGGAACGAAGACGGAGATCAGCACCAGCGAGATCGCGAGGACCGCGTTTCCCACTTCATCCATGGTCTTGTGCGCAGCGGCGCGCGGAGCGAGCCCCAGCCGGATGTTCCGCTCGATATTTTCCACAACCACGATGGCGTCGTCGACAACGATGCCGACCGCCAGCACCAGCCCGAACAGAGTGAGCATGTTGAGCGAGAAGCCGAAGGCGAGCAGCACGGCAAGCGTGCCGATCAGCGAGACCGGTATCGCCACGATCGGCACGATCGCCATGCGCCACGACTGCAGGAACACGATGATGACGATCACCACCAGCAGGATCGCCTCGGCGATGGTGACATAGACCTCGTTGATGGATTCGGCGATGAACTCGGTCGGATTGTAGATGATCTCGTAGGCCAGCCCCTTCGGGAAATCCTTCGAAAGCTCCGCGATGGTCGCCTGGATTTCTTCCGCCGAGGCCAAGGCATTGGTGCCCGGCCGCTGGAAGATGCCGAGCGCCACCGCCGCCTTGTTGTTGAGATAGGAATTGGTGACGTAGTCCCTGGCGCCGAGCTCTATGCGCGCCACGTCCTGCAGGGAGATCAAGCGGCCGTCCTCGGCCGACTTGACTATGACGTAGCGGAAGTCGCGCGCGTCTTCAAAGCGCCCTTGCGTGGTGACCGTATACTGGAAGGCCGAGCCGTCGCCAATCGGCGGCGCGCCGATCGAGCCGCCCGACACCTGGACGTTCTGGTCGCGCAGCGCCTCGACTACGTCGCCTGCGGTCATGCCGTAGGCGGACAGCTTTTCCGGGTCGAGCCAGACGCGCAGCGAATATTCGCGCTCGCCGAAGATCTGCACGTCGCCGACGCCGTCCAGTCTCAGCAGGACGTCGCGCACGCGCGAACGCGCATAATTCGAGACGTAAAGCTGATCATATGTGTCGTCGGGCGACAGCATATGGACGACCATCATCAGGTCGGGCGAACTTTTCGCCGTGGTGATGCCGAGCCGGCGCACCTCTTCCGGCAGGCGCGCTTCGGCGATCGAGACGCGGTTCTGGACCAGCACCTGCGCCGCATCGAGATCGGTGCCGGGGCGGAAGGTGATGGTGAGCGACATCGAGCCGTCGCCGGAGGAATAGGACGACATGTAGAGCATGTGCTCGACGCCGTTGATTTCCTGTTCGATCGGCGTCGCCACGGTCGCGGCGACCGTCTCGGCGTCGGCGCCCGGATAGGAGGCGCGCACCACGATGGTCGGTGGCGCGATTTCGGGATATTGCGCGACCGGAAGCTGCGTATAGGCGATGCCGCCGACGAGCACGAGCACGATCGACAGCACCGCCGCGAAGATCGGGCGGTTGACGAAGAAATGGGCGAAGTTCATTGCGTCTGCCCTTCGGCTTCAACCTTGGGCGGCAATTTGGTCATCTCGGACTTGACGGTGACGCCCGGCCGCACTCGCACCAGCCCGTTGACTACCACGGTCTCTTCGCCGGTGAGGCCCTCGCGGATAACGCGATAGCCGTCGATGCGCGGGCCGGTGCGGACCGGCTTGGCCGAGATCAGGCCTGCCTGGTCGACAACGAAGACGATGCGGCGGTTCTGGTCGGCGCCGATCGCCTCGTCAGGCAGAAGCACGCCCGGATGTGGCAACGAGCCGGGCACGTTGATGCGGCCGAACATGCCCGGCTGCAGCACGCCGTCCTTGTTGTCGAAGCGCGCCCTGGCCCGCATCGTGCCGGTAGCTTGGTCCAGACGGTTCTCGGCGAAGTCGAGCTTGCCCTTGAACGTCGCTTCATCACGGTCGGCGACACGGACGACAACGTCGACGCCGCCGGCGCCTTCCTGCATGACGCCGCCGCGCTCGCGGGCGTCGCGCGCATAAGAGAAGTAGGTCCGCTCATCGATGTCGAAATAGAAGTTGATCGGGTCGATCGAGACGATGGTGGTCAGCACGGTCTGGTCGGCCTGCACCAGATTGCCCGGCGAGATGAGCCGGCGGTCGACTCGGCCGGAAAACGGCGCCTTGATCTCGGTGAATTCGAGATCGAGACTTGCGTTTTCAAGTGCCGCCTCCGCGCCGTCCAGTTGCGCTTGGGCGGCGAGATATTCGCGGCGGCGGTCGTCCAGTGTCGAAACCGGTATGTTGCCTTCGCGCGACAGGGTCTCGGCGCGTTCGAACTGCATCTTGCTGAATTCGACCAGGGTCTTGGCCGAGTCGACCTGCGCCTGCGCCTGGTTCAGCGCCGCCTTGAACGGCCGCTGGTCGATGGTGAACAGGAGGTCGCCCTGCTTGACCAGCGTACCGTCCTGGAAATGGACCTGGTCGAGATAGCCGCCGACGCGGGAGCGCAGCGAAACCTGGTCGACAGCTTCGAAACGGCCGACGAACTCATCGTCCTCGACGATATCGCGCACCAGCGGCTTGGCTACCGTGACGACGGGCGCGGGAGGCGCTTCCTGCGCCTGTGCGGCCGGGGCCGCGAGCAAGCCGATCGCCGCGAAGGCCGCGGCGGCGAGCCATTTTGCAGGGACGTTTCTGCTGGAGGGGGCGGCCAGAGAATCGTGGCGGAGGCGTGCAGTGTGAACCATGGTTACCCCTCGTAATCGGTCCTTCATGCGAAGTCCGTAACATCTAGGCAGCTTGCGTGCGGCACAAATCAATTTTTTGTACTGACCACCACAACCGACAGCTTGCTATTGAACAAACATCGAACATCGTCAATCTTGACAAGGAAGCGGCTAACCGGGGAGCGCGAACGCACATCTCGCGTTTATCCGTTGCGTAGGCATCGCCATGCGCTCGAGCCAAAGCGGATCTGACAAGCCATTGCGCATCCCGACGTGCGGCGGTTGTGTCGGGAGGAACAGGGCCGCTCCCGCGCGTTGAGGTCCGACCTGCTTCTCATTCTGCGGTTATAGGCGGCGATATAGGCTTCGATGAAATCGGCAGATTGGACATTTGCTACACTCCGAAAACGCTATTGCACCACCCGCATAGCATTGAGACGTGACAACCGCACGTCCGCTCGTCTCCTGCAGTTTGGAAAAAAGATCGTCGATAAGCGGCGCATGCATGGCGCGAACGAGGGTGAGGTCGAACCGGTCAAGCACCTTATCGGAAGCGTGCTGCTGTGGTGTGACAATCGTGAAGGATGCACTCTGCAATTAGAGAAGTGACGCTACCGCGACCCCTCATGTGAGACTGAAATTCCGGCAGGATTTCCTCGCTCACGCGTCAGTCTGAGCGAGGCGTTGATCGTTATAGTGGGACAGAAACATTGAAAAACATTGGAGCAGATTTGAACACTCGGCAGTCCCACTGATTTCCAAGTACTTGATTTTTCATGGTTCCCAAACCTCCTCCGGCCCACCATCGGCTTTTGTGGCCGTTGATTTACTTGGATTTTTTGCCCATTTTTGTCCCACCTCTTTCAACCCCCTCGGAGCCATCGCTCCGATAGCGACACCACAAGGCTCGGGGGCCGTCATTGTTCATGGTCAAAGGAGGTTGTTCAAACATGTAGCGGTATGGGCCCCAATGCTCCTCCGAGTCTAAACGAGGGCAGACGCGCCTAAATTCCGGTGTCCAGCCCCGGAAGAGATGGCGCTCTAGATAGTCTTCGGTCAGCGTCCAGGGCTCGGTCGGCGTTGCAGGCTCATCAAGGTTCAAGCTGCCGATGAAATGCCCGCCCGGTTTAAGCACACGTCGAATTTCACCGCATGCCTGCTCCAAATCGTCCACATGGTCTAAGCTGTTCATGCTGAAGACGACATCGGCAGAGGAACTCCGAAGTGGCAACTCCTCGGCACGTGCTGCGATATAGAGCATATTGTGACTAGAAATATTAAATAGTTCGTATCTCGACGCCAGCGGATCAATCCCGATCGCATGCTTTGCTATTCCGTCCAGCCAAGTAAGCGAGCCTTTAGGACCGCACCCGATGTCGATGCACGACTTTTCCCGGAAAAACTCCGCATCGGCAAGTCCCCCCATTGCCAGCATGAATGCACGGTAATAATCGGTTTCCGGCTCTATTCCGTGCGTAGAAAACCAGCCCTGCCAGAAGGCCAACTCGCTTCCACTCTTGACGCTAAGCCCCGAGCGAGCCCAGATCAGCCGATTGAGCGCAGAACGTGCTCTCCGCCGGACCGAAGTAGGGAGAAGCGCGCGTATCAAAGGCTTTGCATGCAATGCCATTTGGGCGCTCTCTGATTGAAAAATGCCCGACCGCACAATGATTTTGACACGCAGTTGAGCTTATGTCGAGCCTGAGCCGAGGCGTGTGGTTTTGGGGCGAACTCGCTACGCATTCGCCTACAGCCCATACTGGCTGCCCGGCTTCCGCGAACGCATCGCCAAACCTGTCGGGAGCTTGACGGAAGCTGGGTGATGACGGTTTGAGGAAGGCGACGTATCCAGGCGGGTGACAAAGCCTGCCAGAACCTCCCGAAGTGGCGATATGCCATGAAGACCGATAGCACCGTTCTTACTTTTCAACATCCAGACGACTTCGACGATCCCTTCGAGGAGCGCCGGCCCATTGCGGCATCTAGTTTGACAACGAACGGCTAAGCAGGTCTGATGCGGCAATGCGTCCTCTGGAGGGCGACCAATGGCGGCACGTGCACTTAACCGAGCGGTGCGACCGCTCAAAGCTGCGGTTTGTCACGCAATTCGAACCTACCGGTTGGTTGGGTTCACAAGCACGAAATGGGTTAAGACCAGCGATGGTTTTTGGATGATGCTGGACCCGAACCAGTTCATTGATCGCGAAATTGTTGCGGCGGGCGGCACGTGGGAACCAGCATTGCGCAGCATCATCAAGGCGGCCGTGAAGCCGGGCGAAGTCTGCATTGATGTTGGCGCTCATAAGGGATATGTGAGCTGCCTCCTCGCGCAGGCGGTTGGGGCGACCGGAAGGGTGCTTGCCTTCGAACCAGATCCGAGGGCGTTCGAGGCTTTGACGATCAATCGCGACAGAAATGGTTTCGGGCAAATCGAGGTTTTTCCTGTCGCCCTCGGTGACAGAACGGGGCACATCGATCTCTCGCTAACTCAAACGCTCGGAAACACCAGTAGTTTCCCGAATTACCTCGCGGCGGCAGAAGTCATAGGGGTAATCAAGGTCGAGTCCAAAACCTTAGATTCGATATTGAATGAAAACTTATCGTACGGAAAGCAAATAACTTTTATAAAGATCGATGCAGAGGGCGCGGAGTCGCTTATCTTCGATGGAATGCATGATGCACTGACACAACATTCTCCGTTGATTGCAATGGAGATCAACTTCGAATCGCTCAAGGCAGGTGGTTTTGATCTTGGTGCTATAAAACATCAGCTCATCAACGCGGGTTACTCGAACCATTTCGAGCTTGTCTACAAGGAAGTCGTCCCGGGTGTCGGCTTCACAAAGCTTAGGCCTATTGACATCACACAAGAACGCGGCTTGCTGATTGACACCTTGTTGACACGTGATGACAATTCACGGCTTCGCATCGAGTCTTTCTTCGCTTAATACAAATACGGACATGAAAGAAACGGAGATTGTCGATGCGCCGTTTTACGTCTAAGACGGCCATATCGACCGCCGCATTGGAATGAGCTTTAACCGCGACTGCGGCCATAGCCTCCGAGGGGTTCCATAGCGCGACACGTGTGTTGGCAGGCGATCATCGCGAAGACTGCTGGAACTATTAGGCTCGGGGATTGACCACCATTACCGGGAAGTTCTTATGCAAAGCGACGGTGTCGGCGATCTGCCGCCCGCCATAAAGAACACGATATCCGTGCGAGCTAAGATATCTTACCGCGCCGTTCATCTCCTGAGAGGTTATGAGCCCATGCTCGAATTGGATGATCAGAGGGCTAGTTGCGGCTAAATTTAATGTTTTTAGTACATCATAATCGTACCCTTCGGCGTCGATTTGAAGTATGTCAACATTAGACAGGCCGTGTTTTTGTATTAACGCGTCCAACGTAGTACATGGAACGGTTAACAATTCCACATCTTGCGGAGCAAGCTGAGTAACAACCCTTCTGTGTACTGAAGTAATTGGGTAATCTTTACCTTGACCCCTATACATTGTTATGCTCGACAAGCCATCGGCGATCGCAACGTTTTCGAATATTAGGCGATCATGAACGCTTGCATAGTTTTCACAAAGTTGGGCGAACATATCCGGTTGTGGCTCAATAAGCATGCCGTACCATGGATACTGCAAAATATACTGGTTCAAAGGATCTCCAGAACGCCCATCATTTGCACCAACCTGAATGAAGTTCAATCGTTCTCCTCGCACAGCCATAAGCAACTGAACACTCAAGTCAAACACTGGAACGCTTAAAAACTCCGCGGAGGGATATTTCTGAATTTGATACCCGAAGTTTCTGGCTGCTTTTCTGAGCAGTTCTTTTAAGAAAGCCATGACTAGCACCTCAGGATAAATTTGAGCACGGCGCTGAACGGCTCGCCGACCGTCTTCGTCACTACGATCCTATCTCAGCCCGCTTCGTGGACCAACAGAAGTTTTCCCGCGCGCAACACAACAATGCCGGACGGACTCATAGATAACAGAGGCTGCTAAAGGCATGTCCAGGCCCTGACCGAGCGCGCCATCGCGCACACGCTTGGAACGGTGGTTGGCCCCGCACGCTCCTGTAGCTGCCGGCAATTGCGGAAAGATCAAGCTGTTACCGCACCAGCGCCACGATCAGCCGAGACAGGTGATCCCTTGGCACCTAATCCTGCACGCTCGGCGGCAGAAGCTGTGCCTCATTGATCTTCCAGGGGCGAAAGTTCTTGCAAAGCCGAAGAGGCACGGCTGCGAACTGCCGAGCGCCTCGCGAAGCTCATTGCTGTCTTCTGCATCCTGGCTTGGCGGGTGTTTTGTACGACCATGATCAACCGCTTACCGCCGCACGCTAAACCGGATCTCGCAATAACGACGTCGAAACGAAGCTCCTCGATCATCTTCTTTCCCGACAAGGATCCGACCACTTCCCATGCCGGAACCGTATCGAGCTATCTGGTCAAGATCGCGCGATTGGATGGCTATCTCGCGCGTGCCAGCGACCCGCCGCCGGGCAACACCGTCATGTGGCGCGGCCTTACGCGCCTCACGGACACCAAGCTCGGCGCAACCATCAGAGCCGAACTTATGGGTAATTGAAAGGTCCACCGGACGCTTACGATCCAAAACACCGCTTACGCTCCGTCAAATGCCGGGACTAAACAAGTTAGCACTTGGCACGCAGCGACGAACTGCAGGGCCGATCACTGAGCTGAAGTGTGCTCGGTATCCTCCTGCTAACCCGGATGTGCACCGGCACCTGTCAGGTTACGCCGATCGAGGAACTCGACACACCTGGTTAGGATGCGATCTGCAGCCTTTCCGTCCCCAAAAGGGCTGCGAACCCACGGCTTCAGTCTGCACCGCTCCGCATCTTCCAGATAGGAACTTACAGCCTGAACGATCCGCGACGTGTCCGTTCCAACCAATTCCGCTGCTCCGGATGCAATAGCCTCAGGCCGTTCTGTGGTATCCCTCATCACGAGCACAGGCTTACCCAGGCTGGGAGCCTCCTCCTGGATTCCTCCCGAATCCGTCAGAACCAAAGCCGACGTTTTCAAAAGCCGAACAAAGGGAAGATACGCAAGCGGCTCGATAAGGTGAATGTTCGGATGCTCTCCCCTTTCGCCAAGGATCTCCGTAACGGGCGCCCTTACGTTCGGATTCAAATGAACGGGGTAGACGAAGTGACAGTTCGGGAAACGGGTGGAGAGAGAAAGAATCGCTTGGCAAATTCGCCGAAAGGGTGGGCCAAAGCTTTCCCGGCGGTGGCCGGTGATCAGTACGACGGGTGTCCTTCCATCGAGCAAGTCTTCTGGAATTCCGGGAACCGGTGGAATCACTTGCTTAACCATTTCAGACGCGAACAGAAGCGCATCCACAACGGTATTTCCAGTTAACAATATCGACTCTTCTGGTATTCCCTCGTTCAACAGATTCAGTGCAGCGCCCTCGGTCGGTGCAAAGTGGAGGGACGCCAGCCGACTTATCATGACTCTGTTCGCTTCTTCTGGCCATGGGGCCTGAATATTGCCTGTTCTTAGGCCGGCTTCTACATGAACGACCGGGATCGCGTGGTAGAATGCAGCGAGGGAGGCACAAAAAGCTGTCGTGGTGTCGCCCTGTACAATGACGAGGTCAGGACGTTTTGCGAGAAGAAAATCGTCTATTGCCTCCAGCAGTCGGCTGCTAAGCTGAGATAGCGTCTGATTGCTCCGCATTATGTTCATTTGTACTGCTGGGTTGATGCAGAAGCTTTGCAAAACTTGACCAACCATTTCACGATGCTGGCCCGTGCTGCATGTAATCGTCTCGATTGAAGGATGTTTTTCGAATGCCAGAATGACGGGCGCAAGCTTGATTGCCTCAGGTCGAGTGCCGAAAATAACTGCTGCTTTCCACATCATACAGCTTCTCCAACTATCAGAGGAATTTTGCGCTAGCGCGCACTCGGGTGGAAGCCTACACTAGCCGTTGGGCATGGGTTCTTTTCCGTCGGAATTGCGGGGCGACGCTGGATTGTGCCATCGGCATTGCGACGGCGTCTGCATCGGAGGGTGATCGTGGTCGGGCAATTGGCCGTGTCCTTCGTAATCTTCGTCAATACCGTTCTCTTGATTCCTGCTTCGGTGTTGCTGTTGCAGACATTTGCGTGTTTCTTCCTGCGGCCACGAAAGATGCACCTCGCGGATGACCGCCCGCCCGTCGTTGTGCTTGTGCCCGCTCACGACGAGGCTGCCGTGATTGGGGAAATGCTTTCGTGCACCCGGGAACAGCTGACTATTGCCGACCGGCTGGTCGTGGTGGCTGACAACTGCAGCGATGAAACCGAAGCGGTCGCAAAGGCCGCAGGAGTTGAGGTCGTGGTCCGGCGTGACGAAAGCCATATAGGGAAGGGGTATGCTCTTGAGGCCGGCGTCCGACACATCGCCCGGACCGGTCCGCGCGACGTCATCGTTTTCCTTGACGCCGACTGCATTTTGGATCCCGGAGCGCTGTCCTGCATGGCGCGCGCCTGTGTTGGAAGATCGAGTGCAATTCAAGCCTGCTATGTCATGAGCAATCCACCAGACAGTGACAGCAGTGCGCGTGTCGCGGAATTCGCCTGGCGAATCCGGACACTCGTCAGACCCTCCGGACTCGCGAATCTTGGTTTCCCCTGTCACCTGATGGGCTCGGGTATGGCGCTCCCGTGGAGCGTCACTCGTATGGCCGATCTTGGTACTGCACATCTCGCAGAGGACGTTCTGCTCGGCATTCAGCTGGCCCGTAGCGGAGTCCCGGCATGGTTTTGCGCCGACGCCAGAATAACCAGCAAGTTTCCCCGGAGGCAGAAAGGGCGCAACTCGCAGCGACGGAGATGGATTCATGGCTTCTTTGCCTTGTTGAAAGGCGCCGTTCCAGGCCTGATGGGCGACGCGCTCATGCATCGTTCATTGCAGATGTCTGCGCTGGCTGTGGACTTAATGGTGCCACCTCTTTCAGTCTTGTTTGCACTGCAAACGCTCGGACTTTTTTTTGCAATTGCCGCGGCTTCAATTGTCGCGCTCAGCGTCAGCTTGATTGGCATGCTCTTTCTGGCTGTCGCCATAGCAATCTGCTGGTATTTCGTGGCAAGAGACCTCGTCGGTTGGCGCGAGGTCATGGCGCTACCGAGGCATAGCGGCACTGTAGGTTTGATCGTCTTCAACTATCTCCTCGGAAATGTGTCAGCGTGGACACGCTCTGAACGAGACTAAACGGCGTTCCAGCGAGGACGACGAGCAGGCCGCTCATGCGCTCGTGCCGTGTGTCGCCCGCCGAAATGCAGCGGCAAAGACCAACTCATCCCCTTCGGTCAGCCATCCTTCAAAACGACTCGTGCGGGCACGCCCATGACGACGGCACGTTCAGGGACATCTCTTGTAACTACGGCGCCTGCGCCAACGATCGCATACGCTCCGATCCTCGTTCCGGGCAATAGATTCGCTCCCACGCCTATTGCAGCACCGCGTTCGATGTATGGACCTCGGCTGCGCGCCTCGTCATATCCTTTCCGCCCGATTGCGTTGTCATTCGAGGTTCCTACTCCGCCCGAGATAAATACCCCATCTTCGATCGTCATATTGCCCGCAAGCCACGTGTGGTCCTGGATTTTCACTCCATTCCCAACAAGTGTGTTGTAGTTTATGGTGACGTAACGTCCTATGATTGTGTCGGAACCTATCCGAGTCTGCTCTCGAACAGACGCACCATCTCCCAGCAGCGTCGATTGGCCGATTTCGACATCGTAGAATATCACAGCGTGCGGCCCGATCGAGCAGCCATTGCCGATTTTGACTTTGGGGACGAAATGCGGAATTCGGGTGAGGGCTCCTGGACCTTTGGGAACTTTTCCGATGTAGGCCCCGGGAAAAATCTCGACGGCATCTCCTATTATCACCCCGGCTTCGAGAACGACGTGGGGGTGAATAACGACGTCGTTTCCGATCACTACTCCGCCCCTCACGACCGCAAACTCGGCGATCGTCACATTGGAGCCGACCAGATCAGTTTGGACGACCGCCCACTCGCTTGTCCTGTTCATCAACTGTCCTCCCAGGAGTGCCCGTCCAACTGTCGAGAACAGCCGTCTGCGCGGGATCGTCCCCATGGCCCGGGGCGACGCCTGTTGCCAGCCTCAAAGCCGCGGCGACGCTGGCGACCTGTCCGCGAGTGAGTTCGGGAAACATAGGAAGTGAGAGAATCCGACCGGCGGCGTGCTCAGCCCGTGGCAAATCGCCTTCGTGATATTGCAAGTACGCCAATGCAGGCTGGAGGTGGAGGGGCAGAGGATAGTGCACGCCGGTCGCGATGTTCATGGCATCGAAATGCGTACAGCAGCGGTCGCGAGTATCGGTTTGTACGACGTATAGGTGGTAAACGTGCGTTCGGCCACGCATCAACTCGGGGAGCGCGACGTTTGCATCTGACAATTCCGAGGCATACCACTGAGCAGCCAATTGCCGGCGCCCATTCCAGCGGTCGAGATAGCCAAGCTTGATCGTTAGCACTGCGGCTTGCAGCGTATCCAAACGACTGTTCGATCCGATCTCCGCGTGGACGTACTTGCTTACTCGGCCATGGTCGCGTAGCCGCTGGATTCGCTTTGCCAAAGTTTCGTTGCTGGTCGTTATCGCGCCGCCGTCCCCATAGGCGCCAAGATTTTTGGCGGGGTAGAAGGAGAAGCAGGCAAGGTGACCGATTGACCCAACCCGGCGACCGTTATATTCCGCGCCGTGCGCCTGGGCGGCGTCCTCGATCACGTGAAGATTGTATCTGCGCGCGATGTCCATGATGGGGCCCATGTCGGCTGCCTGGCCGTAGAGGTGGACAGGAATTATCGCCTTTGTCATGGGTGTCAGGGCTCGCTCGATCAACTCCGGATCGATCGTGTAACTTGCCGGGTCTATGTCGACGAATACGGGCGTTGCTCCCACCGCCACGATCGCACTCGCTGTTGCCATGAAGGTGTTCGGAGCCGTTATGACTTCGTCGCCCTGGCCAATGCCAAGTGACTGCAGCGCTATGCGGAGGGCGTCAGTTCCGCTGGACACCCCCACTGAGTAGCGTGTGCCGCAATAGGATGCGAAAGCAGCCTCGAAGGCCTCGACCTGTTCGCCACCAACAAAGCACGCGCATCTCATAACGTCAGCCACGGCCTCATCGACCTCTTGCTTGATAGACTCATATTGCGCGGTGAGATCTACAAGCGGGATTGCCATCACTTTCTCCCAAGTTCTCGAATCCACGCCATGGATCGGCCGTTCTACCTCAGTCGCAGCCGCTCGCGCCGGCGACTCCTGCTTCAGCGTGCCCCCAGTGCGCGCAGCATCGCTGGGATAGTGAGTACAATGAGCTTGAGATCGGTCCAGAGCGTCCACGTTCGCACATACTCAACATCCAGCCGGAGCATTTCCATTGGACCAACGCGGCCACGTCCTCGGACCTGCCACAAGCCCGTGATGCCGGGCTTGACCGAATGGCGCTCGTGGTGCCATTCCTGAAAATAGTCGATTTCGTAGGGGATGGCCGGGCGCGGCCCGACAATACTCATTTCGCCTCTGAGCACATTGATCAACTGCGGCAACTCGTCGAGGCTCGTGCGCCTTAGCCAACGGCCTACCGAGGTGACACGAGCATCGTTCGTCAGCTTGAACTCAGCCTTAGGGTCGTCTGATATTCGCTCCCCAGCCCACAGGCGCTGTATGGCACGCCGATGTGTTTGGTCACTGCTGCCCTGCACCATAGTGCGAAACTTGAGGCAGACGAATATCTTGCCATTCCTCCCGACGCGCTGTTGCTTGAAAATCGCCGGCCCCGGACTGTCAATGCGAATGGCGAGGGCAAGCACGAGAAACACTGGTGCGAGCACTATAAACGCGATCCCTACCAACACTACGTCAAGGACGCGCTTTAAGATCACGCCGCGTGCCAGAGCGGGGCGTTTTATTGGCCGAGTCATTGGATCTTGTTGAAGACGTTCGGGTTGTGGGCTGCCGCAACTTTCCGAATCGGCGGCAGGACTGTCCTGGGCGGCGTCTTAGCGGCGTTTCGAATGATTGTCTGATGGTGGATTCGCTTGGAGGCCGCTTCGAGTGCCTGAACAACGCGTAGCCCTGAGCGCCCATCCGCGCGCGGCTGCTTGCCGGTACTCATGGCGGTGACGAAGTCCAAAAACTCGAGCTTCAATGGCTCAGCAACTGCAATCGAGGGGATATGGACGTCTCCATGATGATACGCCGAAACGAAGTCCGCGTAGGAATCGCCATTCGTGGTGGTCGGCTTGAAACATTTGTCATAAACACGCACTTTTTCGGCAGGTAGAACATCGTCAAAAACCAGCATGCCCTCACTGCCGACCACCGTGACTTGCCGCACCTTCACAGGGTCAAGCCAGGACACATGCAGATGTGCCTTAACTCCACCGCTGAATTTAACCATTGCATACGCAACGTCTTCAACGTCGGGAAATACATGAGCGCAGCCCCAAGCGTCGATTTTCTCGACCCTATTGCCCAGTAGCGAAAAAATTATGGAGAAGTCATGCGGCGCCAAGTCCCAGAGGACGTTGGTGTCTGATTGGTACAATCCTAAATTAAGACGGCGGGAGCTTATATAATGAAGATTGCCGAGACCTCCCCTCTTGATCACATCTTCCATAAAACGCACTGCCGGATGATATTCAAAGGTATGTCCAACCATTAGAATAAGCGATTTCCTTTCAGAAATCGCAATTAAGGTGCGGCATTCCGCACTCGTCATAGCCATGGGTTTTTCGATCAGAACGTTCTTGCCGGCCTCCAGCGCCGCCTTCGCCAATTCGAAATGGGTCGAAATAGGCGTTGCGATAACCACTCCAGCAACATCACTTGCGAGGATCGAGTCGAAACTCCGCGACACAGCCACGCGATTGTACTCTGATCGAATATAATTCAGACGATCCTGACGAACGTCTACCGCCCATACCAGTCGTACCGATGGAATTCCCAAGGCGATGCGAACGTGCTTCGAACCCCAGTATCCACACCCGATGACAGCAATTGGGATACGGCTGGTCACAGCTTGTCCCCTGTTTACTCGGCGTTAAACATCATCCAATTCCATTTTTCGGACATGCGCAATAAACCATACGGTCTATTCATTTCAGGTCTATTCGCCCCGATGTCGGGCTCACCTGGCCCGGGGCACCCATGCACGGCCGCGCCAGAGGCTGGTGCGGGACATCAGGCCCTTGCACCGCAGGACAGGCTCGCGGGTGAGAAATGGCGGAGGGTCAGATTGCGCCGCGGCGTGAAGGGGCCGCCCAGAGGCCTCGTTCGCTGCCGTGCGGGTGCGCGCGGTGGACGACTTTGCAAGACGCGCAATCATCTTCATGCGGAAGCCGATCATACGCTATGGATGACCTGGTCCGGGCAGCGCGGATGATCGATGCAGCGCGCCAGACGTCAGCCACCCGCAGCCGCTTTTCCACCTCAGCCAGAGCGAGAACCCCGCTGTTGGACGACAGCATGCCGTCGAAGCGCGCGACGACGGACTTGCCGCGAACAGATGACAAACCGGTCAGCGGCAGCGTAGGATCATTCATGGCGGGTGTGGTCTCCGGGAAGTGGCGCGGATCGGCGTAAGCAACCAAATCCTACGTCATTTCAACGGCTTGCATCCCATCCGCCAACCGCCATGAATTTTTTGGACTAGGCCGCATTCGATGTAATTTGCACAGTGAGCCGGATTGGTTCAGGATTGCCGCATGTGAGGTTGGCATCCATGGCTATCCAAGATGTTCGGCGCTTTTTGTTTGGCGTGCTGCTGTGTGCTGCTGTACCGATTTCATTCCAAGCCGCCGCAGCCGACTACAAGCTAGGTCCGCAAGATAAGGTTCGCATCAAGGTTTATGAATGGCCCGCTCTGTCCGACGACCTTGCGGTAGGAGACGACGGAACTCTAGCGTTGCCGCTGGTCGGGACACTGAAGGCGGATGGCATCAGCGTCGCCGATCTCGCAAAGGAAATCTCCAGCCGGCTCCAGAAAAAGGAGAACCTGCGTGAACCGCCCTATGTCTCAGTCGACATACTACAGTACCGCCCGTTCTACGTTTTAGGGGATGTGCAGCACCCAGGGGAGTATGCCTATCGACCCGGGACGAGAATCCTGACGGCCCTTAGTATCGCTGGCGGAGCTTATCGGGGGTCGGATTTTCAGGCGCTAAGAGCGGAACGGGACGCCATTCTCAGCAGAGGCAGCCTGAACATTTATGAGGGCAAACGTCGAGCGCTCCTGCTTCGACTCGCGCGACTTGAGAGCGAGACGCGCGAACTAGCCATAATCGAGGTGAATCTCAAGGAACCGGGCGAACTTGCAGGCGTGACCTCGGCAGAACTCGCGCGAGAGACCTCGATCCTCACCGCCAGGAAGACCGCATTCGATAACCAGAAAGCCAGCCTGCACGCGCAGGTTGAAACATATGCGCAGGAGATCGGAGGGCTCGAAGCCCGGATTGAAAGCTTGCAGAAGCAGCAGAAGTCAGTGCAACGGGAATTAGAGGCTGGCCGAATTCTGGAAGAGAAAGGGCTCGCACTGATGCCTCGCCAAGCAACTCTCGAGCGATTGAGCGCGCAAATAGAAGGTGACCAAAGGGACGTAGAGGTTCTAATCACGCGCGCGCGGCAGTCCATTATCCAGACTGAGTTGGCTCTGGACAAGGCTACCGACGATCGAAAAAAGGATATCGCGACCGAGATCCAGCAGGTTCTCGCCGAACTCGTGGAAGTGCAAAGCGAGATAGCGACGCATGAGGAACTGATCCGGGAGGCGGAGCTTTCCGGGGCGGCGGTTCGTGGCGTCGTTGCCGACCAGCGGAGCATGCGATTCCGGTATCAGATTGTTCGGGAGGATTCGACGGGCGTGCACAAGTTCCAGGTCGACGATGACGCGCGGGTCGAACCCGGCGATGTCGTCAGTGTCGAGCGAGTTGCTCCTGAATCCGGTTCTGCTGGTGGATCGCGCTTGGGCGGCAGTGGATCGGGCATGGCGCATTGGGGAGCGCCGCCGGTCGTTCCAAGTAGGTGAAACATGGATCGGATCGACAAATCCAGTATTGTGGCAAAATCGACACGGGAGGAAGAACGCGAGGTTGCTTTGGCCCACGTGCCTCCTGTCGATCTCCTGCGTCCTTTGCGTATCCTGTACGCTCAGAAGTGGCTTGTGTTGGCCATCTTGCTCGTTATCTCGGTCTGCGGCGTATTCTATGTCCTTCAACAGAGGCCAATTTACACCGCACGCGGCCTCCTCCTGATCGAGAATACACGTCTTGAAACTGGCCGCGAGGAGCTGCTTCCAATTGTCTCGAACGTTGATGTGTCGGCTGTAGACACGCAGGTGGAGATCATTCGGTCAGATGCGATTGCCTTGCGCGTCATTGCCAGCCTCGACTTGGTGCGTGACTTGGATTTTGTTGGAAGCGGGGCGAAAAGCCTGGCACGGCGGACATTGGACACGTTTAGCGAATACGTGGCACAAGTTCCGGCCCTCCGTGACATCGCAGGGTGGCTGGGAAGCGGGTCGCTGCAAGGACAGCAGCGGTCGGAACGGGTCGCGCTTCAAGCTTTCCAAAACATGCTCTCTGTGAAGCGCGTCGGCAAGAGTTCAGTTATTGAGGTGAGCTTCAGGTCTCAGGATGCGGACAAATCCGCTCGGATTGTCAACGAAATTTTGAATGCCTATCTCGCGCAACAGCTGGATGCCGCTGCCGCTGCAACGGCCAATGCAAGCGCTTGGCTCCGCGACCGCGTCAAGGACTTAGGAACCAGGGCAAGGGTCATCAGCCTTGCGGGACCGCCGATTCGACGCGAGGGGCCTACGCGAACGTTGCTGTTGGCAGGTTTCGTTGCACTCGGTTTGCTCCTTGGCATCGGCGCTGCAGCTCTACGCTTTGCGCTCGATCAGACAATTCGAAACCCGCGGCAGATCGAAAGATTGTTGAATGTACCCTTTCTGGGTGCCGTCATGAGGCGGACGCCGTATAAAGCTTGGCCAGAACGCCGCACAAGTCGGCGGCTGATGCGAGCGCCTCTGTCGCCCTCGTCAGACCTTGCCTTCGTGGTGAAGCGCATTAGAACCGCAGCGCTTCGGCGAGGGAGAGGGCAGATCATCGGCCTGACCTCGATAATCTCAGGGGAAGGGGCGACCACGTTAGCGTCGAATCTCGCCTGCTCTGCGGTGGTTGCAGGATGTCGCGTGTTACTGATAGATGGTAATCCATACAAGCCCTCGCTAACTCGCCTGTTCGAGCCTGGCGCCACGACAGGGCTGCTGGATGTGCTTGCGGGACGGTGCACGATAGCAGAGGCTGTCGCAATCAACATGAAATCGGGTGTCCATTTTCTTCCTTACGCGGGCGGGGTCGGCACGCCCGTCGTAGATGCGGTACGGGTCCAATCGTTCGTGCGCGAATGCCGCGACAGCTACGACATCGTGGTTGTAGACCTGCCACCCTTCGCGCCTGTGCCGGAGTTATTGTGCGCTCGCACGTTTGTTGACGCTTTCGTGCTTGTGGTCGAATGGGCTCGAATACCCAGTTCACTCCTTACTTCAGCCGTATTGGCGGCAGGGATGAACCAGAATGATTTTCTCGGCTTTGTCTTGAATAAGGTGAACCGCATTGCAATCGATCCTTTCTCTTACCCTATCGAGAGTCATCTCTCGAAGTATCGCTTTCAGGAGTATGCGGAATGGCCCTCCGCTCAAAGCTTCCCAAGTATCGTACCGTGGAGAATCGAACGTTCACTTGCGCGTGGGGATGTTCATTACACTGGGACATGACGTAATGGGCAAATACTGAACGAAGGCCATAATGGCGGATGCGAGATCCGACTCAAGCAATAATGACTTGGTGAGAGAGCCGGCGCACGGCCGCGTCGCTGACTTCGCGGCTTCAATCTACGCCCTGATACCGGCGCTGGCGTGTAGCTTCTCCCTGATCGTTTCTCCCCTACTGCTGTTCTGGTTTCCCGTTCAAGGCGTCGAAGCCATTTCTCGACCGGAGAACCAGTTTTTCTGGGCTGCTCTTTTCATCCTTTGCATCGGCTTGGCTGCAAGCTTGCGCCGCCGACTGGATTTTGCGCTGCCCGCAAACATTATGTGGTTCATTGTCTACCTGTTGGTTGCTGGACTGAGCGTCGCATGGTCGATTGCGCCGGAAATCTCCGTGAGGAGATACGTCCTGCAAGTGATGGTATTCGTTTGCGCCGTGCTTCCCATCGTCTCATTGCGACGGACGCCAATCGCAACAGATCATCTTTTCGTCTGCTTTGGCCTGACCGCTTTGCTTAACCTTCCGTTCCTTTTCCTGACGCAGAGAGGCGAACTGGGTCATGCTGGCTTTTTTACTGGAAAGAACCTGTTGGGGGAGATGTCGGCACTCGCATTCATGTTTGCGTTGCACCAGGTGAGTAGGACCGGCGTCATTTACCGCCTGCGGGGAGGCATCGGGATCGTGGTCGCGCTCACATTGCTTATTGCGAGCGAGTCGAAGACGTCGCTTGGCTTGGCATTGCTCAGCCCCGCGGTTGCCGGCCTTGTAATTGCGGCTTCCATCGTAACGCCATTCTCGCCCGCAGCGCTCATGGGTTATCTGTCGTCGTTGTTTATAGTCGGTGTATTCATCGCTTCAAACGTTCTGGACTTCAGCAAGGAGGATGCATTCCTCTTTTTCTTCGGAGATGTTGGATTCACGGGCCGAACGGAAATCTGGTCCTTTGCGCTCGAAATGATCGAACGCAGGCCAATGTTCGGCTGGGGATTCCAATCGTTTTGGCTCGTTGGGCCTGACGCGCCCAGCGTGCGTGAGGCGCCTGGCTTTGTTGCCGAGATGCCGCATGCGCATAACGGATATCTTGATATCATATTGCAGACGGGGAGTATTGGCTTCGCCGTATTCGCGATAGCGATCTTCTTCAGCTTGACCGCCGTCGGAAGGGTGGCGCGTGCGGAACCCTCGCGTGCGTGGCTCTGCCTGTCGGTTTTTTTGTTCGCGATGCTGCATAATGGCATGGAAAGCTCCTTTTTTAGAGCATTCGACCCATTGTGGCTGGCTTTGCTTATAGTATGTGCCGACATTGGAGCCGCCAGCTTGCTGTTGCGGGAGCAAGGTGCCGAGGCTGCTGGCCGTTCCAGAGGACCTGATGGCCGACAGAATTTAGGGGGCGGCGCCCTGGAAAAGAGGCGCCGCGGCAATTTCCGTAGCGCAGCCCGTAACAACCGGTGACCAGGATGTCTGGCATGTCTGGTCGTTTGGCCCGAATAATCTCGATGCAGAGCTGCCGAACGCTCAGAGTCCGGCCATGCGAAACAGAATCACCGCTGGTAAGACCATGACAATTCTAGACCTTCAAGACCTCAAGGGCGCAGAGCCCCCCGGAAACATAATCGTAGTTGGCAGCGGCTTAGCCGGGATTGCGATAGCACAGGGTCTGGAGAAGGCGGGCCAGCGCGTCGTCGTTCTGGAAAGCGGAAATCAGGACAACCCGGACGCTCGCTGGAATGTCAGGAAATCACCATTCGCTGTGGCTGATTATTGGATCCAGCAAGATTTCACACAGCTGCATATTCGGCGTCAGTTTGGCGGTACCTCTGCTGTTTGGGGTGGCTGGTGCGCCATCCCCCGCGCTGTAACTTTCGAAAGCAGGGGCTTGGGTCCTAGCTACGGATGGCCAATAGGCCGAGATGCGCTGCGTCCTTATTATGAAAAGGCCGCTCATTACCTTGAGTTAGATACAGGGAGCGACTTCTTCGCCGAGGAAAGGTCTTTGTCGAGCACGGGTAATACAAAAATTGGAAAGTTCTTTTTTTCGCCTCCTGTGAGGGTTCTAGACGAGTTTGGAGAAGGCCTTGCTAAGTCCAAACTGATTACAGTAATTCAGAATGCGACTGTCGTTAACTTGCTTGAAGCTGGTGGATCTGTTGGCGGTTGCGTTATAGAAAGCGATAATGGAAGCAAGTCAGTTATCAAAGGTCATGTGATTGTATTATGTGGTGGGGCCGTTGGAAATGCCAGGCTTCTGGGAAGACTTACACGCGCCTCCGGAATTGCCCTTGGTGCCCAAAGAAACATTGGGAAATGGCTCCAAGAACATCCACACAAATACAGAATGTTTGAGTGCCTTCTTCGCCCAGATGTATCAAAGGAAATATTTAGCGAAGGCCTTATAAACCAAGAGAAATTCGTATCCCTTGCGCCACATGAAGATCTAGTTAGGAAAAACAAATGGGCTGATTTCAACTTTCAGATAGGCGAGAAGGAACACGAAATATCACAAGAAATGTTGATCATGGCACAAAACTACCGGTCTTTGTTTTCCTTAACACCGGTAGTATTTGAAGCAACACTTGGGATGGAGCAGTTTCCGCGAGTGGAGAACTCCGCAATCAGTTCAAAGGCACTTGCCGAAGGTCTCGACGGAGACTTGAATTTAGCATTCGGCGAGGATCAAGATGAACTTGTGGGGCATGCTGTCACTTGGTTCACCCGGAACATCGCCCATTCAATCTCCAAGCCAGCGGTTCCGGTTGATACAGTCGCTGTTGGCCATCTACATGGGACAACCAGAATGGCGGCCTCCCCAGAATTTGGAGTTGTAGATAGCTCTACGAAGGTATTTGGCGTGAAAAATCTTTATGTAGCCGGGTCGTCAGTCATGCCGACAAACGGGTTTGCCAATCCAACCTTCACAATTTGTGCTTTAGCAATTAGAACCGCAGATATCGTCCTCAAGGAGATGAAGCTATGAAGCTTATGAAGGAGAGGAGAACTCGCCGTCAAGTCCTGAAGAAGTGCGCTTTGGTTACCACGGCCTCATTGTTAGCAGCGGGCTCGATTTCGTTTGGCATATATAACTATGCCGACGATCACGACATCCCTAATATAGGGGAAAGTTACGCAAAAAAACTTAATCAACCCCTTCCTAACTTTGACGTTCAGTCGGTGATCAATGTGTCGAAGGATGTAGTGAGGTCAGCAGAAAGTCTTTTGAGCTTTTCCGGACGAGAAGGGGAATTTGCGAGCCTAATAAGAACTATGATCTTCGATGATTATAAGAACTCGCGTTTCATATCAAACGGCCGCTATGTGCTGACCAATACAGAGGCAGCTTTGCAGCTTGTAATTCACGATGTATTGCTGGCTACGAGTGTTGGAAGCGCAGGGCTAACCCCGAATGAGGGCTTTTAGAAGGCCATTCCTAAGCGCGACTTTATCCCCCAAAGAGAAAGAGAGGGAGGCTAGGATCGCGGTGAGGCGGCCTTGATGGCATTATCTGGCGTGGCTGAGAGCTGTGGTCATTCTGTGCCAGATAGGAGGGGGAATTTTTATGCTGTCTCGGCGTGTCGGGGAGATGCATAAGATATTGATGCTGCCAGATTTGGCGTCGGACGGCGGCGGAGTTTCCTACGAACGGCCGTTGGAGGATCGGACAGGATCGCGATAGATGCCGCGGGCGTTGATCTTCGGCCCCCATCTTCGCCCGACCGTATCGTCGAGGCCGATCACGATGTCCGTTTGGGCGGGAACGAAGGCGGCGACGAGCAGACGGAGCAGGCGTCCGGCCACGGCGCGGGACGACCACTTCGCCCGCCCCAGAACCCGGTGGTAGATGGGAAATCGGGGTGCAACTCGCCGCCCGAGAATGCGCAATGCCGCCGTGACGGTGCGCCGGCCCGGCGCCAGCAGGGTGGGACGAGCAACAGCACGTTCGCCAGGTCAGACGGGTGAACGGGTGGGCAAGGGGCGAGCCGGGCCGGTAACGGGTCTGGCAGCGGCGCGTCGCAAGGGGCCATCCCAACGGTAGAATCGACCCGGGCTCCGGGGGACAAAGCGCCGGGGCGGCGACACGTGAATCGCGTCGCCTTTCTCTCGCGTGATCGAGCGCGCAAGGGCATGTCCCACCCACAAATCGCGCGGCGGCTACACCCTGGTCGACCGCTGCACCGACAACACGTCGCAAGGCGACCCGGACGCCCTGTTAAGGTTAACTGGATTTTGTCGCGAAGCGGCTGTATGCTTATCGCATCCAGCGATCCCACTTTGGAGGATCCGATGCCCATTGACCCGCTCGTCTCTATCATCATCCCCTGCTACAATGGAGAGGCGTACCTTCGAGACGCAATTGATTCAGCTCTGACGCAGTCATACCCGCACGTTGAGATTGTTGTGGTAGATGACGGGTCAACGGATCAGAGCGGAAGCATCATACATTCCTATGCCGATAGACTAATCGGGATCCGCCACTCCAACCAGGGACTTCCGCGATCCCGTAATGCAGGGGTTGCGCGATCGAGGGGCGAATACCTGCTGTTCCTGGATTGCGACGACCTGATCGCTCCCGACACAGTGGCGGCGCTGCTTGCCGCGGTGAAGGAGGGACCCGACACCGTCGCCTGTTGCAAGTGGAGAACACTCGTTCAGAAAAACGGCGCATGGATTGCCGAGGCCAGCGAAGTGCCGTTTCCGCTCCCACATCCTGACCCCCTTGCGGGATGGCTCCTGGGACAGTGGATACCGTGCTGTTCCTTCCTTTGGCCGCGAAAGTTATTCAACAGGCTTGGCGGCTTCGACGGAGAGCTAACGACAAACGAAGATGGAGATCTGATGTATCGAGCTCTCCTGCGCGGAACCCGTTTGGCGGTCGCGCGTGGAGGCGAGTCGTACTACCGCCGGCACGGCACGAATGCTCTTTCGATGAGCCGCGACATCTTCTCGGAACATCGCGTCCGGTCAAGCATGCGGGCGTTCGAAAAACTGGAAACAGAGTTGCACCAGCACGACTTGTGGGACAGTTACAAAATTCCATTGGGAATTGCATATCAGATGCTGGCTCACCGCGCGTTTTCCGCGCGCACTGATCTGGCGCGTGAAGCCCTGGAACGGGGTGTGCGGTTAGCAGGAAAACGGGCCGTATCGCCAACCCGGCTTGGGCGAGTCCTCGTGAGGTTAATCGGCATGGAGCGGAAAGAGCGAACTGCGCGTGCACTTGCTCAGTTAGGACTAATGTCCAGCGGACGGCGACAATATACAAAATTGGGCCGGCTGCACAGGGCGAATTCACCATAAGTCCGATCGGAGTTCGACGATCTCCTCGGGTAGAGAAGCTCGTTGCGGACCTTCTCTACCGCCAACCTGGGGCGATTGCGCCGCAACGGGAGGAGACGATGAAAATATGGATTGACCTCTCGACGGCGCCAGATCCACTGTTTTTTCGCCCCTTGATAAAGCGCCTGAACGAGCGAGGCCATACGACTTGGCTGACAGCTCGTGAGTTCAGCGAGACAACCGCGATAGCGAAAATGTGTGGCCTCCCCGTCGAGGTGATCGGGCGGCATGGCGGCTCGACCATGATGGGTAAAGGTGCGGCCATATTCAAGCGCGCTGCTATGCTGGCTCACCGCGTCTACAACGAGCGCTTTGATGTCGCGGTCGGGTTCAACTCGTACGCACAGGCATTGGCAGCGCGACTTGTGTCGATACCTCTTGTAACGTGCATGGACTATGAGCATCAGCCGGCGAACCACGTTGCTTTTCGCCTGGCACGGTGCATAGTTGTTCCCTCCGGATTCAATCTCGAAGCGCTGCGCCGGCAAGGCGGAAAGCCCTCAAAGGTAAGATTTCACGATGGCCTGAAGGAGCATGTCACGCTCGTGGATTTCACGCCAAATCCGGATTTTCCAAAGTCGCTGCGCGCGTACAATATCACTGACGAGGACGTTCTGGTGTTAATCCGTCCCCCGGCGACACAGAGTGCCTACCATCGCTTCGAGAACGATCTATTCGCCCATCTCGTGCACCATTTTTCGAGAATGGCAAAGACGAAGGTCATCCTTCTCCCACGCTACAGTTCCCAGTCCGAAAGCTTTCGTGCTGCTGGTGGGCGAAACTTAATAATTCCAACGGAAGTATTGGACGGTCTCAACTTGATCTATTACGCCGACCTTACCATCAGTGCAGGAGGGTCGATGAATCGGGAAGCTGTTGTTTTGGGAACGCCTGCCTGCACAGTGTTCAGAGGTCGAATGGCTGGGGTCGACCTGAAGCTCATCGCAGAAGGAGCACTGGGGAGAATAGATACGATGAGAGATATTGAGCGGCTTGCGCCCGCCAAGAAGCCCAGACGTCCGGTGCCCACCGTCGACAGCCGCGCGACGGAGCAGGTCCTCGACGCAATTTTAAGCGTAACCTAAAGATCGCAGCAGAGGAATGGATCGAAAGACGCGTGTTCAGACTTTCAGAGGTTGGGGCACATCACCGATGCGTTTGCTCGTTATGGCGGATTCTAACAAGTCGATGGCTTCGGCGGTCGGAGACGCAAGCTCGGGCTTTACTCGGGTAGCAGTGCTCACCTCATTCGGGCAACCCGTGAGCTATTCTAATCGCAGGCTGGTACTACCTATGAGTTGGGCACAGTCCCGCCTCGGGGAGCGCACCTGGAGAAGCCGACACAGATTCAGACGGGCGATTTCGGAAATATTGGGATTCAATGCCGCCAGGCGTCTCCACTGGCAGGACGATATAGTGTCAAATGTTGCCGCATGTGACCCGGATGTAATAGATCTGCGAGGGCTTTGTCGGTCGAAGGAATGGCTTTTCGAATTCCTGAGCGAACAGTTCCCCGCGCTAAAGATTTTGGTGGATTCAGGCCAGAGTTCAGCGCTTCAAGAGACCGCCAGATGGCGTAAATATGATCCCGATACGAAGATCACTATCGTTCTTCCGGTTTACAACGGCGAACGATTCCTTCGCGCGTCAGTCGAAAGTTGCCTTTGCCAAACCCACCGAAATTTGGAGCTGATAATTGTTGACGATTGCTCGACCGACGCGACGCCTCGAATTATCAGTGAATATGCGGCGGTCGACAGCCGTATCAAGGTGATCAGGAACACCTCAAACCACGGGCTTCCCGATTCGTTGAATACCGGTTTCCGAGCGGCTACAGGCGCTTACTTCACCTGGACCAGCGATGACAACTTGTACGCTCCGGGTGCGATTGAGTATATGGCTCAACAGTTGACGACGTATCCGAGCGCGGGACTGGTTTACACGAGTTTTATTCGCATTGATGAACTTGGCGACCGCCTTGGTATCTCCATGAGTATGCCCCCAACGGGCCTTCGCAGTCCGGACCTGGCGTCGGCAGTGGTTGGCGCTTGCTTCATGTATAGGCGCGAAGTGCGAGACGAAATAGGCGAGTACCGAGCCAAATACCGTCACGCGGAGGACTTCGACTACTGGGTAAGAATATGCATCCGGTATCCCGCATTGCATTATTATGAGCCCTGTTATTTTTACCGGCTGCACCGTGATTCCCTTACCAGTCATCATAGGGCGAAGTGGCGGGGGCTAAACGAGAAAATTGTCCATGAACACTTTGTCACCTCGCGCAACTCGATACATTGGATGGGCTCTCTTCGCGCTCGCCCATCAATTCAGGGGGGATGAACGTTCCTCCCGAACTGTTTGGCGTGGGCATAGCGCTGATGGTTGATCAGGGGGCGAACTTGCCCAGCCCGGCACAGGACTGGCGCAGGGCCAGGCCATATTTCTGGGCTTCACCAGCCGCTCGCCGGCGCGATGCATCAGCTTAGCGTCGGTCGGGAAGGTGACGGCCTTCTCCTCTACCGTGGGGTAGACGATCACTTGGCGGAAGTCGGCGGCTTGGCCACTCCCACCCTTGTGGCCGCCGCAAGGCTCTCCTGCCTTCCTCCATGCACTGGCGTCAGCGCGTCGTACACGCGGTAAGCGCGAAGCGCACCCCATCTGGCGTGGCATGAGATGATGGGCGAGAGATGATGGCTGAAGGAGCCGAGGAGCTTGCAGCGTCAATTTCCAGGTCTGCGCCTATGTCTGATGATAGAAGTTTCCATGTTCTTGAGGCGGTTCCGAACCGGCTGGGGGCGAGCCGGCGCGTCAGCGGCGAGCAACCGAAAGGCAAACGGTGCTGGAAGAACTCCTCCCCGCAGAAGAATTGGAAAATTGGAATTAGGGCTGCAGCACCCATTGCCCTCATCGGAGAAGTTGTGCATTGCCTTGAGGATGGCCAATCCTGCCATCAGCCGCGTCGCCAAGAGCGGCCGGCCGAGATCGTCGTTATAGACTGCACCGAGCCGCTCTTCCAGAAAGCGCCAGTCGATCGTGCGCGCCAGCTTCACCAGCGCCCGATCCATGTCGAGCATCTGATCGAGCCGGGACCGGAACAGGTCGGTCTGCCGCTCTCTCGGCGCTCCCTCGGTCGCATTGCCGGCGCACGCCCCGCTTCGTCAGGACGATGGAATCACAGGGCGCAGGCAGGATCGAATTTGCCGGAATCGTCGTCCATAGCCACGAAATCCGGCAAACGCGAATACTTGTTCAAATCCAAAATTCACACAAAATCAGCGGCGTGCGCTCCACAGACGACGAGGAAGCGCTCGCGCTTCAGAAGCCGGTGCCCCCGATGATGCGCTGAAGCTTCTGCCCTGGTCGACCGACCAGAGCGCAAAGCGTGCTGATCTGAGCCCCTACAGGATGAAATCGCTCGCGTGGAGCGAAGCGACGTGCAGTAGCTGCATCGAGAAGTCGGCGGTGCCATTGCCGTCGACATCGCCATAGACCAATGCGTTGCCTTTCACCGTCGCATAGCGCAACTCGCCAGCATGATGCGTAAAGCCGGACGTGCCGATGAAGCTGAATTCCTGCGAGCCGGCCGTCACGCTATTGGCGTCGATTGCCGAGACGTCGACTTTGTCGCCCTGCGCAGTGCTGAAGTCCTGGATCACATCCCGGCTCTTAGCACCCAGCTTGCTGTCGGTCATCGAGTTGAACACAAAGGTGTCGGCGCCGGTGCCGCCGGTCAACAGGTCACGGCCGAGCCCGCCAGCGATGGTGTCGTTGCCATTGCCGCCGCCGATGGTGTCTTTGCCGCCAAGCCCCGACAGATGGTTGTTGCCGGCATTGCCCGTGAGGGTGTTGGCCAGGGCGTTGCCGGTGCCGTCGATATTGGCCGTGCCGGTCAAGGTCAGCCCCTCGATGGCGCCGAGGGCATGCGCCGTGTCCGACAAACTGTAGCTGATCGAGGAATTGACTGTGTCGACGCCGGTCGTGCCGGTTTCGTCCACGACGTCTCCGATATTGTCGACCGTATAGCTGTCGTTGCGGTCGCTACCGAGCATGTGATCGGCGCCCGTGCCGGTTGGTGTGGCCGTTTGATCGGCGCCCGTGTCGGTTGGTGTGGCCGTTTGATCGGCGCCCGTGTCGGTTGGTGCGGCCGTTTGATCGGCGCCCGTGCCGGTGGTTGGTGCGGCCGTTTGATCGGCGCCCGTGCCGGTTGGTGTGGCCGTTCCAATTACTGGACTGACATCGTACCCGCCGAATTTCGAGATGTACTCCGCGACAGGCGTTCCCCACGGATCGGTCGCGCCTTGAGTGCCTCCTGAATTAAGATACACCGCCACAGCATCAGCGCCAACCAAATGCGCCCCGGCGAGAAGGCCAGATGCTGTGATTTCAACACCGTTGATTGTTTGTCCGATAAACTTCTGAAGGCCAAGATCCTTGAACTCGCTATTCCATAGGTAGGTATAATACTCGCCAATTGCTTTGTCCTGGATAGCCGGATGGCTCAACCAGTCTGCCAGACTGTTGATGCCGTCCTTGCCGGTCCAACCGTTGTTCCAGTCCACTGCTGCGGTGCCATCGAGCTTGTAGTAGCCGATCATCCGCATTGCCGATTCGCCGACCTGGTAAGCGCCTGCATAACCCTGCGGGTTCACGTAATCGTATCGATTGCTCGATTCGCTGAATGCAAGGGCATCAAGGAAGTTATCGTAGGATCCAGCCATAATCTTAATTGTCCACATATAAGTGTTTCGGGAGAGTTTTGATGTTTTGTTGAGGTGATATCCTATTGCGGATATTAGTTCATCTTACCAGTCCGAACGTAAGTAGGGAATATGACGACAATGTGACTGGTTCCAGCATAAATCTGTGGAGTGACATTCTGTCCACAACTTAAAAGATTGCACAGTACGACGTTCAGTGCCACCGTCGCATCCTGGCTGTTGATCCCACGTCCAGTCCAAGCCCCTCATCACCCCGCCGTCCGCCCCAAGCGCCCGGCAGACCACCAGAAAAGACCCAATCCCGGCTGATCACCGGCGACCCTAAAAACCCGCCAGGCTGGGAAATTTTGGAAGCCCGTATCCGGAGAAACTTAGGTGCGTTGACAGGCCCCGCTGGCGGCGGTTTGTCGCATCCCGCGACACCGAAGCATCGCCGGCCGATCGAGCGCCTGCGCGCCATCGCGGATGGCGCTTGACGCCGAGCGATTTATGGGGACGGAGTGCGGGCTGATCCTGAGAGGTTGGGCAATGGCCCAACAGGGAGATGGCAAGGAGGGCCTCGCGCTGATGCGGGAGAGTGCCACAGAGCGCCTGGCCATGGGTGTTTGCTGGTATCCGGCAGAGCCAGCCGGGTTCCGCGCCAAAGACCGCCTTCGGGAAACCGGGGCGGCTTTCGTTTGTGTGAGCCGGCGCTCGCGCAAGGCTGCGTTTCGGCGGGGACGGGCTCGTCGCCGGAGCCGAGAGGATGAGCGATAAGAAAGACGAGCCGGCGAGGCACTTCGGCATTCCTCGCAGGCTCCAAAACACGGACACGTTTGGGAGGAACTGTGCCCGGCTACAGATGGATATAGGCGGAGCCGGAGAGCGGCCACTGGCCACGCTCGCGCCTACTGCCGCCTGTCCGGCTTTAAGAGATCACGGCGTGTTTGATCAAGCTGCTCTGTCGCCTTGGCAAAGTTTCTCAGACGTCTGGATTCCAGCGCCCGGAAGCAGTAGCATCGAGCCTCACGAGCGGCTGCACTGATGCTGCGCGCCCAATACGTTCTATTCGCAGGGACATCAGTTGGCATGTCTGCTCGGGTCCGTAAGATTACAAAAGATATACTTGCGCTCTTCCAAAATTGTCTGGGCTTCACCGCAATAAGCACACGAACCCGCGATCGCCTCCTTGCCGACGCGCCCAACCTTAGCCGGTACTTTTTGCTAGTCGAGCGACCGAAACACCCTATCGGCAAACTGCCTGACGGGTGTCACACCGTGCTTCGCGCGGACCACCCTGACCTCCAGGACCTGCGACGACGGTACGCCAATCACCCGGCAACGGAGCACATCCAATGGTCGCGCCAAGATGTCGAGACCCGGTTAGACCTGTCGTATTTTCGGGCTGACAATCCTTACGTCTTTCAGTCGCGAGCGTATTCCCCTCTGGTATTCTACGCGACGGCTGCGTATGTGGAGAAAACCGACAAGGCAGACCTGTTTCCGGTGTTGGAGGAGGACAACTACTTCGGCGCCGAAACTTTCGACTTCCATGGAAAACTCGTGAGTCGGGACCTTCTCGACTCCATCATCGAACTTAACTTTTTGGCCGCGTACGTTCCATTGTTTTCTGAGTCCCGATCTATCAATGTGCTCGATATCGGGGCCGGTTATGGCAGGCTTGCACACAGAATGACTGCGGCGTGCCCTAATGTTGGGAAGTATTTTTGTACTGATGCGGTACCGGAGTCGACCTTTCTATCGCAGTACTATTTGGCGTTTCGGAATGTGCTCGACCGGTGCGCCGTGGTGCCCCTTGACAAGGTGACCGGGTTACGGTCCATCCCGATCGAGCTGGCGATTAACGTGCATAGCTTCACCGAGTGCCGCGGTCGCGTCGTGGCGTGGTGGCTCGAGGAACTTAGTGCCATAAAAATCCCTTGGTTGTTCATTGAGACAGACTTCGGCTTGACGTCTCGTGATGGGTACGGCGTTCGCAATGATTTTCGGGAAAAAATTGAGGAGTCTGGGTATCGGCTGATTGTGCAGCAGCCGAAATTTGCGCAATCACAGATTTTGCGCGATCACGGCCTCTATCCATCGGAATTTTATTTGTTTCGCCGAACATAGCCTTCCAAAAGCCCCCAAACGGCATTCGTGCGGATCAAAGACCGGAACGGGTCGGAAGCGGGCATTCAAGCTGACATCACACCAATGATTAGGTGGTTGACAGGCCCCGCTGGCGGCGGTTTGTTGCATCCCGCGACTCCGAAGCATCGCCGGCCGATCGAGCGCCTGCGCGCCATCGCGGATGGCGCTTGACGCCGAGCGATTTATGGGGACGGAGCGCGCAGATCACCGTCGTCGCAGACTGCTCGAGCGAAATCACGAAATTGCTTGCGACTGGCGAGGCCATGCAGCTACCCGTCGAGATATCCGCCCGCAGAATTACCGCTTGCTTGGCCACGACGGCCATGATCTCCTCCTGAACGGTGCGGCCCAAAATAGCTTCCCAATAGCGCCCGCTAGCCGCGTGAGATAGTAGTAACGTTTAGGCGACGCGAATGCAGCGTAGCCACATGCCAGAAAAGCGAACACGGGAGCTTGCACGAGGGCTATGGCCATGGAAAGCGCCGTTAGTGCCGGTCGCGCCGGCGACAGCAGCATGGGCGCCCACGATGCAACCTGCCCGCCCCGAAGCGCGCGCAGAAGCACGTAGCCGAGGCGGAGACGCTCCTGCGGCACATGCTCCCACGCCACGGCTTCCGCGCACCAGATAAAGTGAGCGCCACCTGCGGCCAGCTGGTTGAAATACAGAGCATCCTCTCCGCCGAACATCCCGAGGCGATCATCGAAACGGACAGCCGCGATCTCGCTCGATCGGTGCCTTATCAGGCAGTTACCCGTGGCCAGGGATGGGTAAGCGTCCGTGCCACGTGCCCAAAATGGCGTCAGAAGTGTGCTCCCGACGGAGGCACCGGACGGATGATCTGTCCAATGGGAGAAAGCCGTGCGGAAAAACGCACGCTTGGCCGGGTCCGTTATCTCGGGCATCGTCGGAAGAACGGGCCCAAATACCACATCGGCATCAGACCGGCATTGCGCTTCAAACAGATGAGCCAACCAACCTTTCGTTGCGACCTCATCATCGTCTATGAAGACAGCGAACTCTCCTCTGGCATGGCAAAGCCCGGCGTTTCGCGCCATTGAGATTCCGGGTCGCGGTTCATGCAGATAGTGAACCGGAACTGCAGCTGATCGCGAAAGCTCATGGACGACCGCAGCAGCGGAGCCGTCCGGGCAGTTATCAACCACGAGTATTTCAAAGCTTCCCGCGATCGGACCTTCCTGCGCGAAACAACTTGCAATGCATTCTCGGAGACGAAGCGGCCGTTTGAAGGTTGGTATGATGATGGTGGCACGAGGCGCGGTCGACCTCTCGCTTCCACTGCCCTCGGATCGAGGGACCCGCGGCAACTGAGCCGCGACAGCAGCGGGCGCCTCAGACATAGAGACTGCCGGCGGATTGTAGGTGCGGCGCAAGCACTCCGCCCGGCCAAGTGGCGGTGCCCAACCGAGGACCCCCTGAGCCTTCCGATTGCTGAACCGCGCCGGCTTAAAGCGCGCCTCAAAGCGGCTCGGCACAGCAATGTTCGGCAATCGCCCTTTGTTTCGGAACAGGCGTCGATTGATCCAAGCGGCAAGGGCAGGAATGAGCCTCGCTGCTCTGTAGGGCATCGGGATAGGCAGGCCGCCGGCGTGCGAGCGTGTAAGGTGCTCGCGAAGATGTTGCCATACTCGGACATCATCGCCGTCCACGACGTTGAACGTCTCTCCTGCTGCGCTTGGGTTCTCTGTTGCATTCGCGAAGAAATCAGCGCAGTTGTCGACATGCGTGAGTGGCAGTCGCGTTCTCGGCCCAACGGCGAGATATACTGGCCCCAGTTTGTATCCGAGCGCAGCAAAGTACTCACCCCCTTGGCCCCAGATAAAGCCGGGCCGAAGAACAGTGAGATCCCAGCCGTGCTCAGCGCTCAGCCGTCGCGCCACCCGCTCCTGCCAAACCTTAGCAATGGTGTAACTGTCCCTGGAATAAAGATCGGGGGCCTGCTCAACCGGCGATGCTTCGTCTAGCGTACCCGTAACCTTGGTCCAGGCGTAGACGGAAAAGCTACTCGCCAGCACCAAATGGCGAGTGGCGGAAGACGCCATTGCCTCAAGCAGCCGCTCCGTGCCGACCACGGTGCTAACGAACTGAGCGTCCTCATCACCGGTCAAGGAGGCAGCCAGGTGTACGAGCGCGTCTACGCCGTCGAAGGCCTCGACGAGATTAGACGACGTTCGTAAGTCCGCGTGATGTACCTCCACATCGCCCGCCCAGGGCAAATTGTCGAGCCGGCTGGTGGCGCGGGCGATGACTCGAACCGAATGCCCGCGCAGCAAGAACTGCGCAACAACTCGTTTGCCAAGGTATCCAGCTCCCCCCGTAACCAAGATTTTCACGGGGGCCTCACTTCTGCGACGAGGTCAGATACCAGTCGGTTTACGGCGATGACCTGGTCTATGGAAACCGGCAATTCGGCTCCGTAGTTCAGGGCTCGGTAAGCCCTGGCAAGCAACTCCCACAAGCCTTCGTAACTGCCGGGGCTGCCGTTCAGTTTCCACAAAAGCGTCTGAAATGCCGCCTTTGACAAATCTCTGGCCTCCTGCAACTCGTTGATAAGTGGGTTGAGGGCCTTAGGGCCGCCGTGAAGCCGAGACAGAGTGAGGCGGGTTTCAAAAAGATTGGCTACGGCTTGCATCTTCGTTCCGTAAGCGCGTAACCAGAAAGCGTCCGGACGAGTATTGGCACTGAAGCTCAGCATCGCGGTTGCGTGCTCCCCGCCGACAAGGGCTCTGAATTCGCTGAACGGCAACGGCGAGGAAAACCGGTTTGACCAGTTCGTGTGGACCCAGCGGTGGTCACCAATAAAGACAAAAGCGAGCGACGCCAGATGGGTCAGGAAATCAGAAATCGCGGCCCCTGGCATACTCAACGATGGATGGGGTAAATTAGGATCGGAGAACGGGCTTCCCGCTCTGAGAATATTCAAGCAGAGGAACGCCTCGACGTGGGTCACCTCGCCAAACTCACCCGACGCGATAAGCTCCCGAATCTGTCGAGTTGCTCGATTAAAAACGTAGTTGTGGTCCTCGATGAAGGCAACGCCGCGTTCCAATGCCTTTTTCGTCAGCGCCTCAACGTCCGCATAAGCTAATGCAGCCGGTTTTTCGACAATGACGTTCGCCCCGAATTCAAGAGCGGCCATTGCTAATGGGAAATGCGAAGCTGGAGGTGTCGTGATGTGAACAACATCTGGCCGCATCTCCGAAAGCAAGGCGGCGCTGTCAGTGAAAAAGGCGGCAACGTCGAAGCGCTCAGCCATGCACTCGGCCCTGGCACGGGACAGGTCACAGACAGCGACAACCTCGACGTCCGGCAGCTCGCGAAGGCATGCCAGATGCTGGCGGGCAATCTGCCCAGTGCCTATTAGCGCAGCTCTCAAGAGGCCTCGCTTCGCGATGAGCCGATCCCCAGCGCGTTCCGCGGCATTCGCGGCGATGGAGCCGATCGGGGCACTGGACGCGCCTTGTCTACCGCACTCTCCCGCGCCAGCCTGTCGGCGTCAAGAAAGTTTCCACCTGCTCGCTGCGAGATAGGAGCTAACTGGATTGCCAGCCATGGCAGGATCTCTCGCCCTTTCGCCATTCGTACATCCCCCCTGAGGGATCAAGGTCCCTCGGCAAGCCTCATTTTGTCGCCTGACACTTTGCTGCGGCCGTGCGACAGTCGCTATTGCTGCTGCTGCTGCACTTTGGAAAGTACCTTGCGCCGTAACGACACGAAACTCGGTACCCGCGTCCGCTTCGCTGCTTGGTGGCAGCGAGTCTATTGGGGTTCGCCGGTACGTCAGCGCCTCATACGTGGAGCCTTCTGGTCGCTGATCGGCGCCGCCGGGTCGCGCGCTGCCGCCATGCTCCTTTCGATCATCATTGTTCGAATGATTGGCCGCGAGCAGTTTGGGCAGCTCGCCATGGTCCAAAGCACAATCGGGGTGGTGGGAATGGTCGCCGGCATGGGACTGGGGACCGTAGCAACGAAATACGTCGCAGAGCTTCGGGAGAATGATCCCGAGCGGGCCGGACGAATATTAAGTTTGACAAGCATAGTTGCGCTCGTCACCAGCCTGTCGGCAGCAGCAGCATGCTTTGGTTTTGCTGGCACGCTCGCATCTCAAGCTCTCGGCCGAAGCGACTTGACACTACCTATTCAGATTTTGGCGGCATTGGTATTCTTCTCGATCTTTGACGGTCTATTCCTTGCAATCTTGACGGGTCTAGAGGCATTTTCGCGTATCACGAGGATCTCTCTTTCGGTTGCTGTTGTTTCACTCTTCACTTCTCCCCCACTAGTTTATTATTACGGACTAACTGGCGCTGCGGGCTCACAAGTACTTTGTACAGCTATTTCGATGGTGCTGACGTATTTGGCCTCTGGTGACGAATGTTCTCGCTACGGTATACGCTGGTCACGAATTCGACTTGCCGGACGAGAATGGCGAGTTATCGTCAATGTCGGATTGCCGATGTTGGCTGCGAACCTACTTGTCGTGCCGGTGATGTGGCTTGCGAACCTAATGCTTATTCGATCACCTATAGGCTATTCAGATCTCGCATTGGTTCGCATTGCGGACCAGCTGCGCTCATTGGTCACTTACTTTCCCATGGTGTTGCTCGCGCCGACGCTGGCAATAATGGCAAACAGTGCGGCGGATCCAAAGCGTTTTGGGGCAACTGTACGTTATTGCTTCTCCCTTTCCGCCCTCACGGTTTTCCCAATTGGCATCTCAACTACTCTGCTCGCTCGATGGCTTCTGCCTGTCCTCTACGGACCTGATTTCGCTGGAGACAGCAATGCAATTGCGTGGGCCATGTTGATTGCCGGAATACAAGCTACCGGAGCGGGGCTCGGTAATGTTCTTGTGGCCACGGGACGAATGTGGACTGGATTCGCAATAAACCTCGGGTGGGCGCTTCTTTTCCTTGGAATTGCCGCTTTGAGCATCCCATTGTATCACGGTGTTGGATATCTCGGCGCAATGGCGGCAGCGTATCTAATCCTGTTTACCGTTGTGTATGGCTGGTTCAGCTTTAGAGAGCCTTCCCTGATGGGTGGGTATCCGCTACTAACTTTATTAACATTCTTCGTAGTGGCAATCGCAGGATCAAACATCCTGAGTGCTTCTCTCGACATTGTGAGTGCCATCGTCGCCTGCGTAGGCGTGAGTGGAGCCATGATTGCTATCATTGTCGTATCGGAGCGGATTGCCCTTGCGCGGAATCGTGGGGCGTAACTCAGCGACCGCTTGGTCTTTCATCCATGTCATCCTCAGTGTTGCGCTTTTGAGCACCAAGCGGTTGGCATTGGCACGCGCCGAGATTTCGCTCGCATCGCTACCGCTGGGGGTCGAACGCTCCTTCGCCTGGGTCAACCAATTCCGAAGCTGAACGCTTATTCCTTCCTGTGAGAGCTGTTCGCGGCGGGGAGGAGCTATATTTCGTCGGTGTCTGTGCCAAGAGAGACGGCGAC
The DNA here is from genome assembly GCF_055811575.1 of Mesorhizobium sp. WSM4815. Classification (NCBI taxonomy): domain Bacteria; kingdom Pseudomonadati; phylum Pseudomonadota; class Alphaproteobacteria; order Hyphomicrobiales; family Phyllobacteriaceae; genus Mesorhizobium; species Mesorhizobium sp. WSM4815. The sequence goes on from NZ_JBVVQS010000096.1 coordinate 110,609, forward strand.
TACGTCTCTCGGACGCTGCGCGCGCTGTCGACGCTTTCGGGGTTCATCGTCAGTAACCGTGCGGTCCTTGCGGGCGATTTCAATCAATCTACAAGGTTCGACGCGAATCGAAGTCCGGACGGTCATTTTTGCGCGCGTCCTGGAGCTTATCTCTCGACTTGGTCTGGTAAGCGCATGGCATGAATTCCACGACGACAGGTTCGGCGAGGAAAAGTCACCGACCTACTTCCATCGATGGAAGCAGGATCAGGCCTTCCATATCGACTATATATTTGTGCCTCGGAACGTTCCCATTCCTTTGTCGAACTCGGCACCTATGACGAGATCGCCATAACAAAGCTGAGCGACCACGTACCCCTCTCGGCGGACATTCGAATCCCGCCCGCAATCAGCCTTTGCTTTAGCCAAGGCGGGCGCATTCGTTAAGCTGAATATTCGGGAAGGCCGCGGGATCGCCCGATGGCCGAATTGCGAGGCAGGCGTCGCAATTCCATGGATCGTTCGGGCACCTTCTGACGTTATGTTGTCGCCGAGGCGGGTGATTTTCATCACGGAAGGAGCGAAGCGATGAAAAAAATGCTTCTCGCAGGAATCGTTGCCTTGTCGACGTCAACATCGCTGGCGCAGACGAGCACTGCCCCCGAGCCTACGGCTCCAGCGGCTGCAACGCCCGCTGCCCAGCAGCCAGGCGGGCCTGCCAATCTCTGCCAGGAGCTCCTCGCCTTCATGAAGGCGCCTGCCGAAGCGGCTAGCCCGACCGCGGCTGCCTCGGCTCAGCAGTCCGGCACATCTTCTACCAGCGCAGCCGCGCCCGCCAAGCCCGAGACCGGGACGGGCTCGGCGCAGAAAATTACCGGGCAGGCTGGGGTTGCCAGCGATGCTCCACAACCGAACAAGGAGAAGGTGGCCAGCGGATCGGCGACGAACGCGCCCCAGAAGGAAAGCAGGGCCGCGCCGGTGCCCCCCTCGGATACGTCGAGCACTCCCAAGGATTTTGTGATCAATCCCGCGAAAGCGGAGGAACTGGCCGCCGCCAATGACATTGCACAATGCCAGAAGACCGCGCGGGAAATGCGGGTGGCCGGCGTCGCCATGCCGCCGCCGTTGCTTGCACTGGCGGCGCTCGACCTGCAGTATCAGCAAAAGTCCGGTGCAGCACCTCAGGGAACTGGCAATCCATCTGTGACGGGGCAGAATCCAGCGCAGCAGACTCCAGCGCAGCAGACGCCACCGCCACAATGAGAGCGTGACTGACTTTGAGCAGGTGAAAGGGAGAAGGCGGGATGGGTATGATCTTGACCGGAATTGTCGTTTCGATCGCGATTGCGATCGGGGCCGGCTATTTTCTTCTGAGCGCGCAGCAGCAACAGCCAGCATGGCAGGTCTACAGCAGCGAGAGCACTCGCGTCGGCGATCCGGGGCACAATCTGGTCGGTCAAAACTGGACGGGCGAACCGGGCGACAACTCTACCGCAGCCGCGGAGGGCGAGGAGACGCCTTCGTAGCGCGGAAATGCGCTCGCTGACGTGGTTTTCGAGGCCGGGCAATGAAAGCCTGCGAGCACGCCAAAAAAATGCCCGGACCAATGGCCCAGGCATTTCGATTGTGCGCAGAAGCTATTATTCGGCCGGTTCGGCCGCCGAGCGCGGCGGTATCGCACCTTTCTTCTCCTGGCTTTCGACCCAAAGCCTATGGTGCTCCTTCGCCCAGTTGATATCGACGGTGCCCGAACCCATTGCTTCATAGGCGCCTTCCATGCCGAGCGTGCCGATATAAATGTGAGCGATAATGACGGCGATCAGGATTATGCCGACAGTCGCATGAACATACTGGGCCGTCTGCATGCCGTTTATGTCGGTGAACGCGAACGGAAACAGCATGAATATGCCGGACACCGACAGCGCAATTCCGCCGAGCACGACGGCCCAGAAGATGAGCTTCTGGCCGGTGTTGAAACGTCCGGCCGGCGGATGCGTCCTGTTGGTCTTGTCGAAAAAGCCGCCACCGACCTTGAGCCAATGCGCGTCATGGCGATCGGGAAGGTTATCCCAGACCCATGTCACCAGCATGACCAATATGCCGAGCATGAAAGCCCAGGAGACAAAGTCGTGGGCGTATTTCGCCCAGATCGACCAGGTTGAAAATGCATCGGCCCCGATCAGCGGCATCAACAGACGCTTGCCGAAGATAAAGTTCAAGCCGGTGATGGCCAGGATGATGAACGCCGTGGCAGTCATCCAGTGGGTCAGCCGCTCCAGAGCACCGAAGCGCAAAATCCTTACGCTCGATTCGGGCGCCAGTGTACGGATGCGGCCCCTGTAGAAATAGAACAGCGCCAGCAGCAGCAAAATGCCTGTTATCGCGATGCCGCCGATCCACGGCAGCCAGCCCTCGTGGAAGCCGCGGTAATCGCGGCCTTGCGGTTGCTCGAGCAAGCCGGCGGCCGTATTGGGCAGGGTGACGCGCCCCTCGATCTTCCGCAGCTCATCAAGAAGCTGCTGTTCGTTCACCGCCTGAGCGGTCGGGTTGCTCCCGGATGGGGCTTGCGCGTACACGGGCGCCGCGACCAGCAGCGTGAGCGTCATGAACGCCGCGATAGCCTGCGGAATCAGTCGACCAAGCCTGTTGTCCGGCATTTCTCCGTCCTCCCTGCTAGCTCCGTTGCGCGCGAGACGAGCCCGACTGCCTCCTACACGTCGATTGTTTCTCGATAGGCCGTCTGCCAGCCCCAGGCGCCCGAACCATAGCCACGCTGCGTCACGCGCTCCTTGTAGATCGCCGCGATGATCTCGCCGTCGCCGGCCAGGAGCGACTTGGTCGAACACATTTCGGCGCAAAGCGGCAGCTTGCCTTCAGCCAGCCGGTTGGCGCCGTACTTGGCATATTCGACTTCGGTGGAATCACCTTCCGGGCCGGCGGCGCAGAAGGTGCATTTGTCCATCTTGCCGCGCGAACCGAAATTGCCCACACGGGGATATTGCGGGGCGCCGAACGGGCAGGCGTAGAAGCAATAGCCGCACCCGATGCACAGGTCCTTGGAGTGGAGCACCACCGCGTCGGCCGTGGTGTAGAAGCAGTCGACCGGACAAACCGCCGCGCAAGGCGCGTCGGTGCAATGCATGCACGCCATCGAGACGGAGCGTTCGCCGGGCTTGCCGTCATTGATGGTGACGACGCGGCGCCGGTTGATGCCCCATGGCACGTCGTGCTCGTTCTTGCAGGCGGTGACGCAGGCATTGCACTCGATGCAACGATCAGCGTCGCAAAGGAATTTCATCCTGGCCATTTCTGTTCCTCCCGTTCACGCCGCAACGATTTGGCAGAGCGTGCACTTCGGCTCCTGCATGCCCGTCACCGGGTCGTAGCCGTAGGTGGTGATGCTGTTGACGCTCTCTCCCAGAACATATGGATCGGTGCCCTGCGGATAGTGGGCCCTGAGATCCTTGCCCTGGAACCAGCCGCCGAAGTGGAAGGGCATGAACGCGACGCCGCGGCCGACGCGCTCCGTGACCAGCGCCTTCACCCGCGCCCTCGCGTTGTTCTCGGCACCATTGACCCAAACCCAGGTCCCATCGCCGATGCCGCGTTCGGATGCATCGGCCGGGTTGATCTCGACGAACATCTCCTGCTGCAGCTCGGCCAGCCATCTGTTCGACCGCGTTTCCTCGCCGCCGCCCTCATATTCGACGAGCCGGCCGCTGGTCAGGATCAGCGGGAACGTCTTGGCGATGCCCTTTTCCACCGCCGCCTGCTGCACGCTGAAGCCTATGTTCGGCAACCGGAACTGTGTGGCGTCGGGATAGGTCGGATATTTTGCGACCAGATCCACCCTCGGCGAATAGATCGGCTCGCGATGGGTGGGTACCGGGTCGGGCAGGTTCCACGCTACTGCGCGCGCCTTGCCGTTGCCGTAGGGATGGCAGCCATGGCTGAGCACGACGCGCTGGATCCCGCCTGACAGATCCGTCGACCACGAGACCTTGTTGATGTCGTCGCCGATCTTTTCGATCACGGCGCGTTCTTGCGCCGTCAGATCCTTGTCCCAGCCGAGTTTCTTGAGCACGGCCATGGTGAACTCCGGATAGCCGTCGGTGAGTTCCGAGCCTTGCGTGTAGGAGCCTTCCGCCAATAGGGTCTGGCCGTTTCGTTCGACGCCGAAGCGGGCGCGGAACGGGCTGCCGCCGTCCATGACATGCAGGCCGGTGCTGTAAAGATTGGCCGTACCCGGGTGGCGGATCTCAGGCTTGCCCCAACATGGCCACGGCAGGCCGTAATAGTCGCCGCCGACCTCGGGATCGTCCTTCGGCGCGCGCAATGTCACCAGGTCGAACTTGTGCTGGTTCTTCATATGCGCCTTGAGCCGCTCCGGCGACTGACCGCAATAGCCCGTCGACCAGCTGCCGCGGTTCATCTCGCGCAGCACGTCCTCCGGCACCGGACGGTCGCCCTCGACGGCTATCTTCTTGAACATCTTGTCGGCAAGCCCGAGCTTCTTCGACAACAGATAGATGACCTGGTAGTCGTCCTTCTGCTCGAAGCTCGGCTTCACGATCTGCTCACCCCATTGGATGGCCCGATTTGAGGCGACGCGCGAGCCTGACGTCTCGAATTGCGTGCAGACCGGCAACAGATAAGTGTTGTCCTTTCGCCCCGCCTCCACCGCCAGCGATGCCCAGGTGGTGGGATGGGGATCGGCGACGACAAGCAGCTCCAGGCCTGTCAGGCCTTTCATCGAATCCGGGATACGGGTGATACTGTTGCTGGCGTGGCCCTGAATGAACATGGCGCGCATGCTGTCGCGCTGCGCTATCTTGTCCTTGGGCAGCGAGACGGAATCGAACCACCTTGTCAGCGGTATGCCCGGGGTTTCCATGGCATCCTTCGAGTCGAACTGGCTCAGCAGATCCTCGTAGGGGATCTCCCAAACGCGCGACCAGTGCTTCCAGGCGCTTTCCGTCAGCCCGTAATAGAAGGGCAGGGTGACCACATCGAGCCCGATATCCGTCGCGCCCTGGACGTTGTCATGGCCGCGGAAGATGTTCGCGCCCGTCCCCGGCTTGCCGACATTGCCGGTGGCGAGACACAGTATGCAACTTGCGCGTGTATTGGCCGTGCCAACCGTGTGGTGTGTCTGGCCCATGCACCAGATCATCGTCGACGGCTTCTGCGTGGCGAACATCTCGGCGACACGCTTCACCTGATCGCCAGGCACGCCGGTGATCTGTTCAACCTCCTCCGGCGTGTATTTCGCGACTTCCTTGCGGACCTCATCCATCCCGTAGACGCGCTGCGCGATGAATTCCTTGTCCTCCCAGCCGTTCTCGAAGATGTGCCATAGCATGCCCCACAACAGCGCTATGTCGGTGCCGGAGCGGAACCGGACGTACTCGGTCGCATGGGCGGCGGTGCGCGTGAAACGGGGATCGATGACGATCAGATTGGCGTGGTTGAGTTCCTTGCCTTCCAGCAGATGCTGCATCGCTATCGGATGCGCCTCAGCCGGGTTGCCGCCCATGATGATCATGGTCTTCGAATTGCGGATATCGTTGAAGGAGTTCGTCATCGCGCCGTAGCCCCAGGTGTTGGCTACGCCGGCGACGGTCGTCGAATGACAGATGCGGGCCTGGTGGTCCTGATTGTTTGTTCCCCACAGCGCCGCGAGCTTGCGGAAGAGATAGGTTCCTTCGTTGGAAAACTTGGCCGACCCCATCCAGTAGACGGATTCCGGGCCGGACTTTTCACGGATCTCGAGCAGTTTGTCGCCAATCCCATTGATTGCGTCGTCCCAGGAGACACGCTCCCACTGCCCTGCGGTGAGCTTCATCGGGTATTTCAGCCGGCGGTCGCTGTGTACGAGCTCGCGTACGCTTGCGCCCTTGGCGCAATGGGAGCCGCGGTTGATCGGGCTGTCCCACGAAGGCTCCTGACCGGTCCAAACTCCGTTCTGGACTTCGGCGGTAACGGTGCAGCCGACCGCGCAATGGGTGCAGACGCTTTTCTTCAGTTCTATAGGCACGCCCGGCTGCGGCGGACTGATGGCCGCCGCCTTCTGAACGGTGCCGAGCTGGAACGACCCGAGTGCAGCCATTCCGCCGGCCGCGAGACCGGAACGGCGAAGGAAGGTTCGCCGGTCGATGGGAGCGGAGGCGACCGTGCCCATCAGTGTGTGCAATCTTGTGCGGCTCGCCTGACCGCTCTTGCGCTTGGTCAGCATGGCGCCCTCATTTCTTCAACGTCTCATAACCGTTCACACGGTAGAATGCCTTGACGTGCTCGGTCTCGCGGTAGCGAGCCCTCGTCTCCTCCTCACCGGGATCGTAAGCTTGCGCTTCTCCTGGGGTGAGCGTCACGGCGGCGGCGGCCACGGCGGTAGTGGATGCGCCGCCGAAGGCGCGAAGGAAACTGCGGCGGTTCATTGCCGTCTGTTGCTTTTCCTGCATCTGCCTTCCTCCCTATGCGTCGACGCGATCAGGTCACGAGCTTGGTCGCGCCTCCATGGCAAAGCCTTCGGCTTCGATGTCGATGAAAATCCGCCCCAACGCGCCGACTGCCCGGTAAAACCTGGCCGAGGCCGCGTTTTCCAGATCGGCCAAGAAACGGCTCGCCCACGGCGCGATGTGACGTTCAAAGAAGTCCCGCTCCTCGCCGGCGGGAACCACGAAATGGGTGGCGGCAAAGCCGCTCATGATCTCGAACAGCGTGCCGAGATGATCTTCCGGGTCAAAATGACCGTCCGCGCGTTCAAGGCCGAGGCGCCTCATGTCCCCGCGCAGGCGGGCAAGCGGCCGTTCGTTGAGAAAGCCGGTCAGGTAGTAGGAGGCGTAGGGAACGAGTTCGCCGCGCCCGACCCCGATGAAGAGCTCGAAATACTCGCGACTGACGGCAACCGGAGAGGCTGAAGAAGCGGCCTGGCCGAGTGCGGCATGAGCCTTGCCGAGCGGGGTCTCGGCGTCGCCTCGCAACCCGGAAAGCCGCGCCATGAGGTTTGCATCCGGAGCGGCCAGGAGAAGCGTGGCGAGCAGCGCGTACTCATCCGCGCGTGCGCTGTTCACGTCGTTGACGTCAGCATCTTCTACGCCGGGAACCAGAGCGTCAGCTCCGAACGACGTGCCGATTGCCTCCTCCAGGCGCAAGTCTGGGTTCATCTACTGACCTCGACCGTGCCCCTCAACGAGTGGGTAAAGTGAATACTAGTGCCCCGCCCGGCAATTGCAACAGCGACTGTGCCAAAATGGCAACAAATTCAGATCAGCGCGGCATGGCGCCGCCATGGCGTCGCTGGCGATCGATCGGCGATGATTCCGCGGCGCCGGCGGCCGAAGGAGATTCGGGGTTTGCCGGTTCGATCGAACTGTCCGGCGTGACAGAATCCGACCCATCGGCTGAGGCGTTCACGCCCTCGTCCGACAAAACGGCGCTGGTCGCTGGCGCCTTCTCCGGCGCCTGCGAAGCCATGGCGGCGGGTGCCGGATCGGTCGGGTTGCCGCCGTTCGACAGGAAATCCACGACAGCTTCGCTGGATGCTTTCAAGGGGCCGAATCCCGCCATGGATCCAGGGCTGTTGAAGTCCCAGGCATATTCGGAAGGCCCGATATGATCACGAATTGCCGGATCGAGCGACCACATCTTGCGCAATGCGGCGCGCTTCAACATTTTGGGCACGCCTTTGCGCAGGAAGGCTGAGAGATCGCTTTGAGCGGTCAGATCCTCGAGGCGAGGGAGGGGCTCGGCGGGCTCGGCGGCCTCCGGCTCGACAATTGCTGGTGCAAGCTGCTCACCAGTATCGGCTGGCGCCGCAACTTCGTCAGGCGAAAGCTGATCGTTCTGCGGCCCCGCAGTCGAACTGTAACGCGCCGCCTGTTTCAGGCGCGACCAGCGGGCGAAGACATTGTCGCGTCCCGCGCTCATTCGGCATCATCCGTCGTTCCGGAACGAGGACCGCGCCTCGCCAGGGCATCAGGGTCCGCCCGATCGCGCTTGCGCTTGATGAAAGGACGCTCGACGTGATGCGTCTCGACAAAGGCGGCCAGCCATTGCTGAAGCTCGATCGGCATCGGCACGGCCTCGATGATGTCGGGGCCAGCCTCGGTCAGCGACTCGCCCTCGAAAGGGTCAGCGGTCACCAGGTGCAGCACAACTCCGGGTGGAGCATCGCTCGACCGGAGCGCGATCCACAGGCTAGGCCGCCCCGAACGGAGGTTGTCCCGGTACATGCCCGTGTCGCACCCGAAGAGCTCAAGCTTGAAAGTTCCGGCATAGAAGCGCGTCACGCCGTCTGATTCGTGCAGCACCGACCATGGCGCCGCGCTCGGCGCGCCCGCCAGCACGGCCACGGGAACCCAGACATGGTCGATCCACGGGTTGTCCAGAGCCCGTCGCTCGACGATCACCCCGACTTCCGCCGTCTCCCGCACCATGGCACCAATCCTCCTAGTTCACCGTCCCTGGGGCGCGAAACGGCAGGCCTGCGACAAGGTTCTGCGGCTTCATGCGGATCGTTCGGTCAGGGGTCATGGCCATTATGAGCCAGACGGGCCTGGCGCCCACCTGCGGCAGTACTTCGCCTGTGTCGGAGAAGGTGAGCCGGAACAGTGCAATCACGCGCTGTGCAGCCTCCGGGTCAAGTTCATCGCCGGCCCAGAGCGTGTTGCCGATGCGGGTCGCTTCGGCGTCGAGGCCGACGAACCAGTCCCAGTCCTCGTCCTCGATCCGCTCCACCGGCTCGATCTCCACGTCCACCGCAAGTAGATGGCGAACCCAGATCTCCATTGCGGTGGCAAGGCCGCGCCGGGTCGGACTGCGCGCGCTGCCCAGCTTGAGCACCATATCGAAAGCGTCGCTCCTGGCAAAGTAACTCTCGGAATTGTTCTCGTCGAGTATCTCCAGTTCCGTGACAGCTGGGCCACCAAGCATGCCGAGGAGCGGCGAGGCATGGCGGTTCTGTTCATGCAGTTCAATGGTTTCGGCATCGGCGAGAAGCACCGTCCCCTCGTGGGACGTCACCCGTTGTGGCCGATAAAACAGCTCAGCGGCTCGCACGACGCAGGCGTCGTGCTGACCATCCAGCGCATTGCGCAGGACGACCTGCGCAAGCTGGTTCATGAACAGCGGCGGGATATTTTCGGCCGAGCCGCGCGCCAGCGCGAGATATGCGGCCTCGAGCGAGGGAGCGGCCAGCACATGGTCGCGAAAGGCGATCATGAACTCCCAGTTCTCGCGCGCATCCGGATCCTCCAAGGCGGCGATCTCCTGCTTGGCGACCGGCCGGCGCGGATGATGCATCAAAAGTTCGTGATGCAGGCGCAACTCCGCCGGGCAGGCCGTTTCGGGGGGAAGAAGCTCTGGCCGCGCAAAATATGCCTTCAGAAAGGAGTCGGTCACTAGCAGGCGCCCGGCCTCATCCCTGTCGAGAAGGTGATGACCTGAGGAAACCCAGAAATCCTTCACTTCTGCCTCCCGGCCAATGCAAGGAGATCGAACTTTTCCGTCGACGCGTCCTCGCCCTCGATTTCGACAAAGCGGAATGCCGTTGCCGGCTCCAGCCGGCTCGCCTTGCGATGCAGGGTGCGGAAACACTCCCGGGTGCCGGCCTGTTCGCTGGTGCGGTTGACCCCTATCAGCGTGTTTGGCGGGTGGTCGCACAGCGATTGCGCGAAGGCTATCTCCTCTTCGGCGGCGGCCCGCGCCGTTTCGATGTCTGGCGCACCGCATCGCACCACAAGCTGCTCGGCCAGCCGATCGACGGCCGCCGCGCGATCATGCGCGGACGCGTCCGTGACCACGACGAGGGTGGACCAACCGAAACTGTCAATGCCGAGGAACCCGGCGCGGAACGCCTGCCGTTCCTTGCCGGTAAGCCTGGCCACATCGGCGCCGAAGAACAGGAAGGTGCCGGTCACCGCCCACTCGCCTGGTTCTGCAGCGCGCGAATAGACAAACGTGTCCGATGGATCGAGGCGGATCGTTCGCGGCAGCTTCAAAGCCATGGCGTGCCCGTCATCGGATCGAGCCAGGAGGGCCTGGCAAGCGCCTCGGGCAGGCTTTTTCGCTCGCGGAGCCCTTGAGAGGCCGTGTCGGAAATTAGCAGATCGCCGTTGCCGGCAATCTCTGCATGCTCGTCGCCCTTTCGGGGCAGCCGGTCGAGCCAGCGGCTGGCGATCGAACCGCAGCCGCTGTCGCTCCATTCGTGGAATGCGGCCATCAGATGGCGGGAGAAGCTCGCAACGATCTCACCGGCATCGAGCGCAACGAAGCCGAGTTCGTCAAGCGCGCCAAGCAGCGGACGCAGACCGGGCTCGTCGGCGCGGATGACGGCGGTGCGGATCATGCCGGAGAAGACGAGCCAGTCGGGGGTTTCGTTCTCCCGGGCCCCTTCCGGCCAGCCCAGGCGGGCGCCGCCGACGAGAACCCCGTCGACGCGAACAGTGTCGGGCCAGTCGAAGGTGATGGGCCGCGACGGCGGAGCATGGACCGCAAGCGCATCGGCAAGTGCGTTCATGCCGGCATAGATCGCGCGACGCGCATCCTCCAGCGGCTCTTCAGGCTCGAGCACCACTGCGAATTCGGCCAGATCGTAGCGGCGCACCCAGGCAAGCGTGCCTGCCCCTTCGTCTGCCGCAATCGCGCAGGCGTGCGCAAAGGCGTCACCGGCCTCTCTCAGCGGCACGAGGCTGTAAGGCGGTGGCAGTTGGAGGTCGCTGACAGAGGGCCGCATAGGCCGATCCATATTTTGATGACGGCGACTGTAATGTCTTTATAATACTTCCAGACAAGAGGCGCTACCGCGTGGGCAAGGAAGATGCCACGGGAGTCGGGATGAGCCTGGACAAACGACGCACGGTCCTGGTCTGCTCCTGCGAGCGGAGCATGCCACGCTTCGGCGCCAGCGTCGCCCGCGGATGCACGGGCGCACGGGTCGAGGCGGGGGACCAGTTCTGCGGCGCGGAACTCGACCGGGTGCGCAGCGCCCTGAGCGGCGGCCAAGCAGTCACCATCAGCTGCACGCAACAGGCGCCGCTTTTCGGCGACCTAGCCGGGGAACTCGGTTTCGCAGGCGATCTGGTTTTCGCAAACATTCGCGAGACGGGCGGCTGGTCGCAGGATGCTGCTGCTGCCGGTCCGAAAGCGGCGGCTCTGCTCGCCATGGCGGCCGAACCCGCTTCGCCACCCGCGCTGGTTACGCTTTCGAGCAATGGTGTCGTCCTGGTCTATGGCTGCGACGCGACGGCGATCGATGCGGGCCGGCAACTCGCCGAAAAGCTGGATGTCACTGTGTTGCTTAGCCGTCCGCGCGATATCGCGCCGCACCGGGTCTGGGATTTTCCCGTCATGCAGGGAACGATCCGGCAAGCGCGCGGCCATCTTGGCGCCTTCGAATTGACAGTCGATGATTTCGCGGCGCCCAATCCATCTTCGCGCGATCGGCTTGGCTTCGGGATATCGCGGGATGGAGCGGTCTCGAACGCCGACATCATCCTTGATCTCTCCGGCGGGGTTCCAATTTTCCCTGCTCATGAATTGCGCGACGGCTACGTGAAGGCCGATCCCGGCGATCGCGCCTCCGTCGCCGTTGCGATCGCAAGGGCAGCCGATTTGGTTGGCGAGTTCGACAAGCCGCGCTTCATCGATTTCTCCGCCGATCTGTGCGCCCATTCGAGATCGCGCATCACCGGCTGCACGCGGTGCCTCGATCTGTGCCCGACAGGGGCGATAGCGCCTGCCGGCGACCACGTCGCAATCGATGCGGAAGTGTGCGCCGGCTGCGGCAGCTGCGCGGCGGCATGTCCCACGGGTGCTGCCGCCTACGCCGTGCCGGATGCCGAGTCGCTGCTTCGGCGGCTGCGGACGCTTCTTGTCACCTATCGTGAGGCGGGCGGCCTGGATGCGATTGTGCTTTTCCATGATCTCGGCCATGGCGAGCCGCTGATCGACGCACTTGCCCGCTTCGGCGCGGGTCTGCCCGCAAATGTCCTGCCGGTCGCGGTGAACGAGATAACCCAGTTAGGGATCGAGGCGTGGACCGCGCCGATCGCCTGGGGCGCTTGCGCCGTAAGGGCGCTGTCGTCGGCCAAGCCAAGGCATGAGCTTACCGGAATTGCCGCAAACATCGCAATCGCCAATCTTTTGAGCCGGTCTCTCGGTTATGGCGCGGAGGTCTGCGGATTGATCGAAGTGGACGATCCCGACATACTCGCCTCGGCGCTCGACCTGATTACTCCAGATGTTGCGTCGCGGCGCCCGGCGGCATTCCTGCCGCTCGGCAAGAAGCGCAGCCTGCTGACGAGCACCATGCTCGAACTCCATCGAGCCGCGCCGACGCCGGTCGACCGCGTGGCGTTGCCTGCTGCAGCTCCGTTCGGCGGCCTGGACGTCAATGTCGAAGGCTGCACGCTCTGCCTCTCTTGTGTCTCGGCCTGTCCAACGGGGGCGCTTTCCGATAGCGAACAGCAGCCGGCTTTGTATTTTTCCGAGAGCGCCTGCGTGCAGTGCGGCCTTTGCGCCGCGACCTGCCCGGAGAAGGTCATCACCTTGACGCCGCAGGTGGATTTCCAGGCATGGGGTGCTCGCAGCCGGGTCGTGAAGCAAGAGGAGCCGTACAACTGCATCCGCTGCACAAAGCCGTTCGGCACAAGGAGCACCGTCGAGCGGATCGTCGCCAAGCTCGAAGGCAAACACTGGATGTTTGCAGGCGAGAACGCACGGCGGCTCGACCTTGTACGGATGTGCGACAATTGCCGCGTCGATGCGGCGATGAATGAGGGCTTCGATCCTTATGCAGGCCCTGGTCGTTCGCCGCCGCGAACCACTGAAGACTTTCTGCGGGAGCGCAAGGCCTCGAGCGACAAGGCGGTCTGAGCCCTCGGTCTGAGCCCTCGCTTTGGACTGCCCCTCGACATAGGTAGGGTGCACCGCCTTGCCGGCGTCAAGCGGAGAGCCGGCTTCGAGGGTTGCAATCAACACGCAAATAATGGTTTTAGCAATCAAATCTTAGGCATAGCGTGACATGCTTGCCGCTCGGCTGACCACCGGGTGGCTCGAATGGATGTATGGGAACGGGAGGCCTCAGGGCCCGTCGATTGGTAGATCGAACGCACCTCGACATGCAGGACGATCCTGCCGTCACGGCGGAAGTTGAGCGACTTCTGGCGCAGCGCACGCGCGACATCCGGCTCAAAGGCGAGATCAAGCGCCTGTTTCAGGCACGTGTCTGGTCGCAAACGGCCAAGATCATCCGCGCCTGGATGACATGGGTGGCGTTCCTGGATGTCCTGACGCTGGCGCTCAACCTGGTGATGCTTCCAAGGTCGATCGCGCTATCCATGCTCTTGCCTGGCGCCATCATCCCTCCCGTCGCTGCAGCCGTGGTCCTTGTCTGGCGAAAACGGCGCCCGTCCTGGGTCCAGGGGGTTTCCCTGATCACAGGCGTGTTCCTCATCCTGTTGTCGATCGTATTGGTCGGCGCAAGCGCCGGCGGCGAGTTCTACGAACGGCACTTGAACATCATGCTGTTCGTAGCGATTACCGCCATCATCATCTTCGGCGTCCCTCAGGCATGGACCGTGACGGTCGCGGCTTTGGCTCTCGGTCTCTATCTCGTCTTCCAGGTGCAGAACCCGGGCCTTGAGATTGGCAATGCGGTGGCTGCCACGTTGTTTTTTGCCAGCGGCATTCTCGCTACGGTCGCCGCGCGGCGTACGATGACAATTCTGGCTCAGAAGACTTTTCTGTTCGAGCTTCGAGACCGACACAGGGTTGCCGAACTGGCAGAAGCGAACGATCGGCTGGAGCTTCTGGCGAGAACCGATCCGCTGACCGGCGTCGACAATCGGCGCCGGATGACGGAAACGCTCGACCACGTCTGGGGCGGTGGCGGCAAATGCCCCGGCGGCGCCGCCATGCTGATGTGCGACATCGACGACTTCAAGAAGCTCAACGATCGTCTCGGTCATGCCGAGGGCGATCGTTGCCTCATCGAGGTCGCCCGCTTGATCCGGGAGAACGTGAGGCGCGATCGCGATCATGTTGCGCGCTACGGCGGTGAGGAATTTCTCGTGCTGCTTCCAAGTGTGAACGAGCAGGAGGCCGCCATTGTAGCCGAGCGAATTCGCGAGTGTGTGGAAGCTGCTCGTCTTCCTAATCCTGGATCCCGCGTGTCCCGCTATATCACCCTCAGCATCGGCGTGGCGGTCCAGGCGCCGGACCAGGCCATTTCGCCGGAGCAGCTCCAGCGCCAGGCCGATGAAGCACTCTATGTTGCCAAGCAGACTGGCCGCAATCGGGCGGTGTTCCACAGGCTGGAGTCATCGAGCCTTTTGGGCGCTCGGTCGATGCGGTGATGTCGAAGTTCAGTCGGTGCGTGTCTCGGCCTGAAGAAAGCGGATCAGGGCTGCCCGATCCTCGGCATTGCTGATCGTCTGTTCAGGCATCTTGGTGCCGGGGGTGTAGGCGTTCGGACCCAGCTCGAACAGCTCTGACACGGTTTCCGGTGTCCAGACGATGTCCATTTTCCGGAAAGCGGGCGAATAATGGTAACCCGGCACGGACGCTATCTTGCGCCCGAAAATGCCATGCAGCGTCGGCCCGGCTCGATGGCCATCGTTGGGGTCGAGCGTATGGCAGGCAACGCAGGCGCGAAATACTTCTGCGTCCGGATTGCCTGCGTATCTGGCCATCGGATCGGTCCTGCCGGTCGCAGCCGCCCCAAGACGCTCGCCCGTCTCGACGTTCCATTCCCGCACCAGATGGTCGGCGCCGCCAGCCAGAAGCGTCTTGCCGCCAGCCGCGAACGCAAGCGACCATACCGCCACGCCGGAGGTGACGAGCGTGCGGATGGTGGAGAGGCTGATGGCGTCCAGCAACAGGATTCCATCACCGATGCCGGCGACGGCGAGATAGTTCGCGTCTGGGGTGGCGGCGAGAGCAATCACCGGTTTGCCCAAGACCGGAACTTCCAGCTGCACTTTGCCGCGCCGGTCGAGCAGCCGCAGCTGCCCGTCAGCACCTGCGACGAACAGGCGGTCCCCGGACGCTCTTGCTAGCGCGTTGAGCGGCGTCGGCATGATGGCCCGAAGCGGAGCCGCCCCAGCCTGGCTCGGCCAAAAGATGACTGTCGCGTCATAGCCGGCGCTGACGAGGGTTGCGTCCGCCAAGAAGGCGAGCGCATTGACGTTTGCACGATGGCCTTCGAGGACGCGCGCTGGCCCACCGGCAAGCGGCCAGAGCCGGACGGTGGTGTCCCAGGACGCCGAAGCCAGCATCGATCCGTCGGGTGACAGTTCGAGGTCGGCGACAGGCCCGGTGTGGCCCTCCAGGATGCGGGCCGGCTCGCCTCGACCGATTTGCCAGATCGCGATGCGACCATCCGTACCGGCGCTGGCAAAGCGCCCGTTCGGCAATGCAGCGACGGCAGTTACCTCACCTTCATGAAAGAGCAGCACGTCGCGTGCTTCGCCGGTCTCAAGCGACCAGATGATTGCCTTGGTATCAAAACTGCCGGTTGCCACCGTCTTTCCGTCCGGCGCCACGGAAATCGCCCGCACCGGACCGCCATGCCCGCGCAGTTCCGCACCATGTGCCGTCGCGCCGGCGAGGAAAACAGCAGCGAGCAAAGCTGTTGCGAGCGTCTTATGCATTGCGCATCATACGTTTCCGTGTTCCGCTGGCGGGCAGCGTCTTTGCCGGGGAACAGCATGCGATCGCGACCCGACCAGCCGCACAGTCCAAGCTATTAGAGGCAATCCTATGACTCAAAACATGGAAACCGATGCCTTCAACGTGTCGATGCGCAAGTTCCTGAAGCAGGTCGGCGTCACCTCGCAGCAGGCGATCGAAAAGGCCGTGGCGGATGCGGGACTGAAAGGGCAGGGGCGCCTGACCGTGAGGGCCGTGATCACGGCCGAACGCGCGGGTCTGCACCACGTCGTCGAAGGCGACATCGACCTTGGCTGAACAGGTTCGGCGGTGCGCCCGGCGCTCCATCGACACCCCACATCAATGGAAGAATCGGACCTGCCCGGCCGGGTCGGTGTCATAGCCCGTAAGTTCTGCGGCGCGCTGGGTGAAGCTGTCCTGGGCCATGAGGCGGATCAGCGCCTGGATCGAAGGCTGGAAATAGGTTCGCTGCCGCATCAGCAGATCGAAATTCTCCCACGCCAATGACACGAATTTGAGGCCGGCGGCGCGCGCGGCGGCGCGTGTGGCGATGCCGCAATCGGCCCTGCCGGTCCGGATCGCGGCAGCGAGTTCCGGCCCTGTCAGGCATGGCGGCTCGAGCCGGTTCAACCGCCTCTGGCTGGCGCCGGCGCGGGCGACCAGGACATCCAGCAGCATTTGGGCTCCGGCCCCGACCTGGCGCATCGCGATCTTGGCGCCGCTTTCTAGGACATCGGGCAGGCTGTTGAGCGATCGGGGGTTGCCCGGCGGCAGCAGCAGCCCTTGTTCGCGCCGCGTGAAACCGATCAGCACCGCATCGTGCAGCCGCGGCATGGCGCGCGCGGCCTCCACATTGGGGTCGGCGGCATCACCGTGGAAATGGATCGCCGCAGCGGCAATCTCGCCACGCAAAAGACGCGCAACGCCGCCTGCCGTCCCCTCGGTAAGCGAGGCGAGGCCAGAGCCCGCCTGACGAAGGCTCCATTCAAGCAGGTCGTCCTGGCTGCCGCCGACTATGGGCGGCGGCTCGGGCGCAATCATTCCGTCGGGACGCGCCAATCCCGACAGAACCCACCGGTCGAGCTCGTTACGCGGAAACAGCCATTTGCCCGTCACTTTGCTGCACGGGATGCTGTTTTTGGCGACCAGCTCGTAAAGCTTGCGTTCGCCAAGGCGCAAATAGTCTGCGGCTTCTGCAGTCGTCAGCAAATCCATCCTGCAATCTTATGCATATTCCTGCGCAGGTTCAATTGTTTGACGAATGCGGAGTAAATGCAGCAGAAATAGCATGACGAAGCAGCGCAGGTGAAAGGGGTATGTCAGAAGGCCTAAATGCATGGCAGCTTATCGCGAGTGGCGACGCGACGCTGATCTCGATAGTGCGGCTTTCGCTGACCATTACCCTGGCCGCCGTTGCAGTTGCGGCCGTCGTGGGACTGCCGCTCGGGGCGTTGCTGGCACTGACCCGTTTTCCGGGACGTTCCGCGCTCGTCGTGCTTGTCAACGGCTTCATGGGCCTGCCGCCCGTAGTCGTCGGCCTGACCGTTTACCTGCTGTTGTCGCGATCAGGGCCGCTCGGCGCGTTCGGCCTGCTGTTCACACCGGCCGCCATGGTCATCGCGCAGGCGCTTCTCGTCCTGCCGATTATCGCGGCTCTGACGCGCCAGACCATCGAGGATTTGTGGCGCGAATATCGCGACGAACTGACGGCGATGGGCGTCGGCCCGACAGGCCGGGTGGCGACGCTCTTGTGGGACAGCCGTTTCAGCCTGATCACCGCAATGCTCGCCGGCTTCGGCCGGGCGGCCGCCGAAGTCGGCACGGTCATGATCGTCGGCGGCAATATCGAGGGCTTTACCCGAACCATGACCACCACGATCGCGCTCGAAACATCAAAGGGAGACCTGCCGCTCGCGATCGGGCTCGGCGTCATCCTGATCGGCCTCATTCTTGCCATCAATGTCGCTGCCTGGGGCCTGCGATTGTGGTCGGAGCAACGGGTGGCTTGATGATGCGGGGCGCGCTGACCGACCTTCCTCTCGTTCTGGACCGCGTCTCGCTCAGCGCCGGCGCCACGACCATGCTCGACCGCCTGAACCTGGCGATTGCTCCCGGTGCGCCGACACTGGTGCTCGGTCCCAATGGCGCGGGCAAGACGTCACTGCTTCGGGTTTGCATGGGACTTGCCGCGCCTTCCGCAGGAACTGTGAGCTGGGGTGGGCGCACCGATCGCGGCCTCGGCCGCCGGGCAATGCTGCTCCAGAAACCGGTGATGCTGCGCCGCTCCGTCGCCGCCAACGTGGCTTACGGACTGGCGCAAGCTGGCTGTCCGCGCCATCGTCGCGCGACACGCACCGAGGAACTTCTCGATCGTGTGGGCCTTCTGGGCCTGGCGGCGCGACCTGCGCGGCGCTTGTCCGGCGGCGAGCAACAGCGCGTGGCGCTTGCCCGCGCACTGGCGCGCGAACCCGAGGTCCTGCTGCTCGATGAGCCCACCGCCAGCCTTGATCCCGCTGCAACCCGCCATGTCGAGGAGATCATCCTCATCGCCTCCCAATCGGGCACCAAGATCGTCATGGCTTCGCACGATCTCGGTCAGGTGCGACGGCTCGCGGGAGATGTCGTCTTCCTCGTTCGCGGCCGACTGTGCGAGCACGCCAGCGCCGGTGATTTTTTCGATCGCCCCGCATCCGCAGAAGCTGCAGCCTTTATCCATGGGGAACTCGTTCTTTGACTGCGGAAATGGAGCTTCCAGTGCTGAACCGTCGGCAGTTTACCGCAATTGCGGTCATTTTGACCTTCCTCGCCTCCAGCGGCGCATCGGCCAGCGCACAGGAACAGTCGATCGTGGTGGCCTCGACGACGTCGACGCGGGATGCCGGCCTTTTCGACCACATACTGCCGTTGTTCACCACGAGGACCGGTATCGAGGTGAGGGTGGTCGCGCAGGGAACCGGCCAGGCGCTCGACGCCGGCCGCCGGGGAGACGCAGACGTAGTCTTCGTCCATGCCAGGGCGCAGGAGGAGAAATTCGTCCAGCAAGGTTTTGGCGTGAGACGCTTCGATGTGATGTACAATGATTTCGTCCTGATTGGGCCCAGAAGCGACCCGGCCGGCATCAAGGGTTCGCCGGATATCGCAGTTGCCTTGACATCGATCCAGAGCAAAAAAGCTGTTTTTGTTTCCCGCGGCGACAAATCCGGAACCCACTTTGCTGAACTCGGACTCTGGAAGGCGGCAGGTGTCGATATCGCGGCGGTGGGGGACCCCTGGTACAAGGAGATAGGGCAGGGCATGGGCGCTGCGCTCAACACAGCCAGCGCCATGGATGCCTATGTGCTTTCCGATCGCGCCACATGGCTGGCATTCAAGAACCGCGGCGAACTGGAGATCGTGGTCGAAGGCGACAAAAGGCTGTTCAACCAGTACGGCGTCATCCTGGTGAACCCCGCGAGGCATCCGAACGTCAAGGCCGAACCCGGCCAACGCTTCATAGATTGGCTGATCTCGCCGGAAGGACAGCAGGCGATCGGCGAGTACACCATTGACGGCCAGCAACTCTTCTTCCCGAACGCTGAGCAGCAGCGCTCCTGAAGTCGGTTGCAAAGCGGTTCGCATCTGCCCCATCATCGGACATGATGAGAATGCAGCCTTCCATCGGCGCGCTGACCGGACTCGAAGCGGCTCTCGCCGCACTCCTCGACGGAGTGGAGCCGGTCGCGCCCACTCTTTTGCCGCTTGACCAGACGCCTGGGAAGATCGGCGCCGCCATGCCGCCCCTGGCACGCGCGCAGCCGGTCCGCGACACGGCAAAGACAGATGGCTGGGCGTGCCGCGCGCTCGATCTTGCCGGTGCGTCGGCCTATTCGCCGCTGCCGCTGATGGCATTTCCGGTCTGGATAGAAGCAGGCGGCGCCATGCCGGAGGGATGCGATTGCGTTCTCGAGGCCGATCTCATCGATTGCAGCGGCCCGATGCCCCAGGCGCTCGATGAAGCAGCTCCGGGCCAGGGCGTGCGACGCGCTGGCGAGGACATGGCGGCGGGCCGACCGCTGATCATTGCTGGGCACAGGCTGTCGGCCGCGGACCTCCTGACCGTGCGAAGTGCAGGGATTGGTGAAATTGCGGTGCGGATGCCGCAGGTGCGCCTGATCGATGTCGCCGCCCCAACGAGCGATACTTTCACGGGCCATCTTGTCGCCGACCTCGCAAGAGCTTCTGGCGCGACGGTGTTCGATATCGAAACGGTTTCGCGCGACGCCAAATCCGTCGCCCAGGCGCTTGGCAATGCAGCCGGCGATCTGATCATCCTGATTGGAGGCACTGGTGCGGGGCGCGCCGACGCTACAGCCGACGCGCTTGCCGCGCGTGGGGCGCTCATCGCCCACAACATAGCGCTCCAGCCCGGCCGAACCGCGGCGATCGGACGGCTCGATGCGGTCCCGATCATTGCTCTGCCTGGCGCGCCCGATCAGGCTCTTGCCGCCTTTCTGGCGCTGGTTCAGCCGGCTATCGATCGCCTGACGGAAAGGAGCGCCCGGCGACAGACGGTCCTGGCGCTGGAGCGGAAAATCTCGTCCACGGTCGGACTGGCCGAGATCGTCCTGCTGAACCAGCAACAAGACAGATGGCGGCCGCTTGCGATAGGAGATTTTTCGCTGGAGGCGATCCGCCTGGCGGATGCATGGCTTGCCATTCCAGGGGGCAGTGAGGGTTGGGCCGCGGGAACACCTGTCGGCGCCTTTGTGTTCGACGATCCCAGATGAGTCGGTGATGACCAGATCCACCCGCCCAGATACCGGCCAGGAGCATACCGGCCAGGAGCAGTTCCTGACGGTCCTGTCGCGCGACGAGGCGCTCGCCCGTTTCGAGGCGGTGCTATTTCCCAGGACGACCCCGACCGAAGAACTGATGCTGGCGGATGCGCTTGGGCTGCCGCTTGCCGATGATGTCAGGGCTCCGATCGACGTGCCGCCCTTCGACCGTTCGAACGTCGATGGTTTTGCCGTGCGCGCCGCCGACATCGCCACCGCGTCGGAGGCGCTTCCTGCCAGGCTCCTGCTCAACCGCGAAACCATCGCCTGCGGTGTCGCCCCGCAAATCCCTGTGCTCGCAGGCACCGCCACCTCGATCGCGACGGGCGGGCCGGTGCCGCGCGGCGCCGATGCCATCGTCATGGTGGAGCAGACACACCCAGCCGAAGGCGATGCCATCGAGGTCAGGCGCGGAGCCTCGCCCGGCCAGTTCATCTCGCATGCCGGATCCGACATTGCCCGCGGTGAGGTTCTGCTGCGCGCCGGAACGGTGATCGGCTCGCGTGAAATCGGCATGCTTGCCGCCTGTGGAATTGCGCTGGTGACGGTGGCGCGCAAGCTGCGGGTGGCGGTTTTGTCGACCGGCGACGAACTTGTCCAACCAGGCGACACCCTGCGACCCGCCGGCATTTACGACGCCAATGGCGCAATCGTCAGCGCCGCGATAACCGAAAATGGCGGCCAGGCGAGCTTTCTCGGCGCCTATCCGGATGACGAAGCCACACTCGAAGCCGCCATGCGCGAGGCGCTGGCGGCGCATGACGTGCTGATACTGTCGGGTGGGACGTCCAAGGGCGCGGGTGATGTCAGCCACCGCATCGTGAACCGTCTCGGCGCGCCCGGCATCGTTGCCCATGGCGTGGCGCTGAAGCCGGGAAAGCCGCTTTGCCTCGCCGTCTGCGACGGCAAGCCGGTCGTCGTGCTGCCGGGATTCCCGACTTCGGCCATGTTCACCTTCCACGACATGATCGTACCCGTGCTGCGCCGCATGGCGGGCCTGCCGCCTCGGACCGAAGCGAAGGTCGCTGCAAAGGTCCCACTGCGCATTCAGTCCGAACTCGGCCGCACGGAGTTCGTGATGGTATCGCTGGTCGAGGGTGAGCAGGGGCTGGTCGCCTATCCCACCGGCAAGGGCTCGGGGGCGATAACGTCCTTTGCCCAGGCCGACGGCTTCATCAGCATCGAAGCTCTAGCCGACAATATGCCTGCCGGAAGCGAGGCGTCGGTGACGCTGTTCAGCCCGCACGTCCGTGTTCCCGATCTCGTGGTGATCGGCAGCAACTGCACCGGCCTCGATGTTGTCGTGGGCATTCTGTTTCGCGCCGGCCTGACGGTGCGGTCCATCGCGGTCGGCAGCCTGGGCGGCCTGGCCGCGGCCAGGCGAGGCGAGTGCGATATCGCGCCCATCCACCTCTTCGATGCCAAGACGCAAAGCTACAATGCGCCGTTCCTGAGCGACGGCCTCGAACTCGTGCAGGGATGGCGACGCATGCAGGGCATCGTCTACCACCCGGGCGACCTGCGCTTCCAGGGGACCGACCCAGAGGAGGCGGTGCGAGCCGCACTCGCCGATCCCAATTGCATGATGGTCAACCGCAACCAGGGCTCGGGCACGCGCATCCTGATCGACCAACTGCTTGGTGCCGCGCGCCCCGACGGATATTGGAACCAGCCCCGCTCGCACAATGCCGTCGCGGCGGCCGTGGCGCAGAACCGAGCCGACTGGGGCGTCACCATTGCGCCGGTGGCGCGCTCAGCCGGGCTCGGCTTCATTGCGCTGAAGGAAGAGCATTATGATTTCGCGCTGGTCTCTGCCCGCAAACAGCGACCCGCGGTGCAGGCCTTCCTAACCGCGCTCGCTTCGCCTGAATTCAACGAGGCGGTCGAGCGCATGGGTTTTACCCGACCTGGCCAAGTGTGAGATATCCGGGTTAAGGGTCGGCAAGGTGCCCAACCAGCCGTTCGGCCTCGGCAAAATCTTCGACCGTGTTGACATTGAAGAAGGGATCCACCGGCTTGTCCGGCCAGGACTGGGTTGCAACCTTGTAGCGAGCCGTCCACAGGTCGATCTTGCGAACGCCCTCTTCGACCAGTGCATGGCGTAGCGCATCTCGCATCGCCACTTGCCACAGCCCGATGACAGGATGCGTCCGACCCGCTGACATCGCCACCGCCAGATCCGCAGCTTTCGCCATGCGCGCCCGATGCAGCCGTTCGACGAGGTCGCGCGGCAAGAAAGGACAGTCCGCTGCGACGCTGACGATCCATTCGACATCGGGCCTGTTCGCCGCGGTCCAGTCGAGGCCCGCAAGCACGCCGGCAAGCGGGCCCGGATAATTCTCGACCGGGTCGGCGACGACTGGTAGGCGAAAGCGGTCGAAGCGGGCAGGGTCGCCATTGGCGTTCAGCAACAGCCCGTCGCATTGCGGGCTGAGGCGCTCGAGGACACGCTCGAGGATGGTGAGTCCGTCGATCCGACGCATCGATTTGTCGCCACCGCCCATGCGCCGGGCGAGCCCGCCGGCGAGAACGACGCCCAGGGTCGGCACCTTCTCATTCGCCATCGTCGGCTCCCTTGCGTCTGTGACGCGGTGCTTCCTCGTCGACGGAAGCGAGGTCCTGGTCGAAGACGATGCGGTCCGCGCCCGATAGCACGGCGAACCGCTTGCCGCGCGCCCGACCGACCAGCGTCAGGCCGGCCTGACGCGCCAGATCTACTCCCCAGGCGGTGAAACCCGAGCGCGAGACGAGGATCGGAATGCCCATTCGAACCGTCTTGATCGTCATTTCCGACGTCAGCCTGCCCGTCGTGTAAAGGATCTTGTCAGCGGCATCGATGCCGTGGCGATACATCCAGCCGGCGATCTTGTCGACGGCGTTGTGGCGCCCGACGTCCTCCATGTAGCAGATCGGCGTGCCTTCCTTGCAAAGCACGCAGCCATGAATCGCGCCCGCCTGGAGATAGAGCGACGGCGTCGTGTTGATCGTGCGGGTCATTTGGTAAAGCCAGGAGGTGTGCAGCGCGGCTGGCGGCAGAGTGATATCGAGCGCCTCGAGAAGATCGCCGAAAGCGGTCCCCTGCGCGCAGCCTGAAGTCTGCGTCCGTTTTCTAAGCTTCTGCTCGTAATTTGTGTTGCGCTCGGTACGGACGACCACGACCTGCACGTCGTCGTCATATTCGACCTCGGTTACGACGTCGTCAGATTTGAGCATGTTCTGATTGAGCAGGTAGCCCAGCGCCAGATATTCGGGATAGTCGCCGATCGTCATCATCGTGACGATCTCCTGGGCATTCAGATAGAGCGTCAGCGGGCGTTCAACGGGGACGCGGATTTGAATAGCGGCGCCCGTATGATCGATGCCGCTGACCTGTTCGGTCAATCGGATGTCATCCGGGCTCGGCATGATGATGGCGGGGTCTGGTCGGGTTTTCATCTGTTGCATGGCGCTCTCTTGAAATTGCAATCCCGCTCGCCGGAGTGGACGCGTTACCTCCGGCTTGACCTGCACTATATAGCCTGTTCAAACCGATGCCGGTCCACAAAAGCGCGCACAGGCGCAGACTGGGCTTGCCGGATGGCGCCGAGCTGCCGGCTCGGCCAGATCCATAGAGGCTGAAGGCTCGATGGCGCAACTTTCAGATGACTGCTTCGCTTTCGGCGGCCCGATGCGATCGCTCGATGATACAGCCGCACTGATTGCTTCACGGCTGACCGTTGTCGACGAGACCGAAACCGTCCAGCTGGCGATTGCCGATGGGCGCGTCCTGGCGAGTGATCTGGTGGCGCCGCTGCCCCTGCCGCCTTTCACCAACTCAGCCGTCGACGGCTATGCACTGCGCGGCGACGACCTGCCGGGAACCGTTGAAAAAGCCTTGCCGGTGAGCGGCAGGATCCAGGCTGGGATGGCGCCGGATCGGCACGCCGCGCCCGGACAAGCCATACGCATCTTCACCGGCGCTCCGCTGCCGGAGGGGGCAGACACGGTCTACATGCAGGAAGATGTCCGTGTCGACGATACCGGCAGGGTCATTCTTCCGCCCGGCCTGAAAAGAGGAGCCAACGTGCGGCCGGCGGGCGAGGACGTCGCAACAGGCAAGGTGGTCCTGCAGGCCGGCCAGCGCATGCGCCCGCAGGATGTTGCGCTCGCCGCGGCGCTCGGCATGACGCAGATCGATGTGCGGCGCAAAGTTCGCGTCGCGATCTTCTCGACCGGCAACGAGATCGTCGCGCCGGGAAAGGTCCGGGGACCGGCCCAGCTTTTCGATTCGAACCGCTTCATGCTGATGGCCATGCTGGCAAGATTGGGCTGCGAGACCACCGATTTGGGCATTCTGATCGACGACAGCAGGCTGATCGCGGATGTGCTGAGCAAGGCTGCGCCAGGACAGGACCTGATCCTGGCGTCCGGCGGGGTCTCGACCGGGGAGGCCGACTGCGTCAAGGCCGCCGTCGAGAGTGTGGGCACCCTGGTCTTCTGGCGGGTGGCCATAAAACCCGGCCGCCCAGTCGCCATGGGGGTGATCCGGGGAACAGCCTTCATTGGGCTGCCCGGCAATCCGGTGGCGAGCTTCGTCACATTCGCCCATATTGCGCGCGCCGCGATCTTTGCACTGGCCGGCGCACGGCAGCAGCCACCAATTTCGCGGCCGGTGCGGGCCGCCTTCTCCTACCGCAAAAAGCCGGGGCGACGCGAATATGTGCGGGTAAGCCTGCGTGGGACGCAGGATGGCACATATGAAGCCGTCAAATTCCCGCGCGAGGGCGCTGGCATGCTGTCTTCTTTGGTTCAAACGCACGGCCTTGTCGAACTCGGCGAGGAAATAGCCGAGGTCGAGCCGGGCCAGACCGTTCAGTTCCTTGCCTATTCGGACCTGTATTGACGAACGCCGTCGAGCCGGTGGGCATGCAGTACGCCAAAATGCGGTGCGACGCCTGGCCGCTCTCAACTGCAGTATACCCTGGGTCGGCGACCGTTGACGACCGGTAAGCGGTCCGCCATGGTGCGCCACCATGACGACGAGACAGCTCGATCTGACGGGATTGAAATGTCCCTTGCCGGCGCTGAAAACCCGCAAGGCGCTCAGCGGCATAAGCCCAGGCGAGCGCCTTGAGGTCCGTTGCACCGATCCGCTGGCAGCCATAGACATTCCCAATCTGATCAACGAAATGGGCGACCGCCTGGAGGCGATGCAACGGCAGGGAGACCACATCGTTTTCTTGATCGAAAAGGCGCAAGCTGCCCCGGTATAGGCCGTGCGACAAATCAGGGCGCAGATCAGTTCTGTCGCGGCGCCCCGGCCATGCTAAAATTGTCAAACCGGCATTTGGTTCAACTTGTCTGCCAAGTCGATTTGTGTGCCAAGTCCTTGATCCCAAGGTGCGCCGGGCTGAGGGAGCTCACAACCACATTGGTGGCGGGAGCCGCCTTCCTCAGACGAAGGGTCCGGGAGGAGAGAGGATGACAATGCAGCAACGGCGATCTCCCGATCGCGGACCCAAAGGGCGGGCGCTGGATGATGTTGCCCTGGCCGAGGTCCGGGAACTTCTTGGCCATCGCGAACGGCGCCGGGATCTGTTGATCGAATTCCTGCATCTGATCCAGGACCGCTACGGTTGTCTGTCGGCCGCGCATCTGCGAGCGCTTGCCGAAGACATGCGCCTGTCCCAGGTGGAGGTTTACGAGGTCGCGACCTTCTACGACCATTTCGATATCGTCAGGGAAGGCGAGGCGAGACCCGCGCCGCTGACAATCCGGGTGTGCGAATCGATAAGCTGCATGCTGGCGGGCGCCGAACACCTGATTGGCGAACTGGCCGCCAAGGCCGACCCAAACACAGTCCGCGTCATGCGTGCGCCCTGCATGGGCCGCTGCGCCGCAGCGCCCGCGGCGCGCATTGGCGACCGTGAGGTCGACCAAGCCAGCAGCCATATCCTCATCGATCTAGCTCGCTCGGGCGACACCAAAGTTGTCGTGCCAGATTATGTCGGCCTCGATGCCTATCGGGCCGCTGGCGGCTATCAGCTTCTCCGGAAGGTGAAGGCGGGCGAGACCGGCATTGACGCCATCATCGAGATCATGGAGCACGCCGGTCTGCGCGGTCTCGGCGGCGCCGGCTTTCCGGCCGGCAAGAAATGGAACTTCGTGCGCGGCTATCCAGGGCCGCGGCTGATGTCGATCAATGGCGACGAAGGCGAACCTGGCACTTTCAAGGACCGCATCTATCTCGAAAAGGATCCGCACCGCACCTTCGAAGGTGCGCTTATCGCCGCCCATGCGGTTGAGGCCGAGCGCATTTATTTCTACATGCGCGACGAATACCCGGCCGTGCTCGCCATTTTGCGGGCCGAGATCGCGGCGCTCGAGGCAGCCGGCATCGTCAAGCCCGGTTTCATCGACCTTCGGCGCGGCGCCGGCGCCTATATTTGCGGCGAGGAAAGCGCGATGCTGGAAAGCATCGAGGGCAAGCGCGGCATGCCCCGCCACCGGCCTCCCTATATTGCCGAAGTCGGACTTTTCGGACGCCCGACACTCAACCACAATGTCGAGACGCTGTGGTGGATTCGCGACATCGTCGAGAAGGGACCCGAATGGTTCGCCGCGCAGGGCAAGCCCGGCCATCAGGGAATTCGCTCCTGGTCGGTTTCCGGGCATGTGAAGGAGCCGGGTGTCAAGCTGGCCCCGGCTGGCGTCACCGTGCGCGAACTGATCGAGGATTATTGCGGCGGCATGGCAGACGGGCATGAATTCAAGGCCTATCTGCCAGGTGGAGCCTCGGGCGGCATCCTTCCGGCGTCGATGGGCGACATTGAACTCGATTTCGGCGGCGAACTCGCCAAACAGGGCGCCTTTGTCGGCTCACATGCGGTGGTCGTGCTTTCGCAAGCCGACAACATCAGGGATGTGACCCTCAATCTCATGAATTTCTTCAAACATGAGAGTTGCGGGAAATGCACGCCGTGCCGGGAAGGAACCGAAAAGCTGGTAACGCTCTTGAAAGAGAAGGGCGTGCCGGATGAGACGGCGATGCGCGACCTTGAAACAGTGATGCGCGATTCCTCCATTTGCGGTCTCGGCCAGGCGGCGCCCAATCCGGTCAATCACCTTTTGACGCATTTTAGGGATGATCTTTGAAATGGCAGATGGCGTCATATTCACCCTCGACGGCAAGACGGTCACAGCCGCTGACGACGAGACGATCTGGGACGTTGCAAAGCGCGAAGGCACCAGGATACCGCATCTGTGCCATGTCGACATGCCCGGCTATCGGCCGGACGGCAATTGCCGCGCCTGCATGGTCGATGTCGAGGGCGAACGGGTGCTTGCCGCCTCCTGCATCCGCAAGCCTTCCGCCGGAATGGTGGTGAAGACGGATACCGAACGGGCTACGAAATCGCGCCAGATGGTGTTCGAGCTTCTCGCCAGCAACATGCGGCCGGCGGCCGACGGTCCGGATCAGCAGTCGATGTTCTGGCAGTGGGCTGGTTCGATGGGCATTTCCGGCGCTCGCTACAGCTCGAAATTCGCCACCGATGATGTCCGGCCAGAATTCGACATCACCAATCCCGCCATTGCCGTCAATCTCGACGCCTGCATCACTTGCGGCGCCTGTGTCCGGGCCTGCCGCGAGGTCCAGGTCAACGATGTGCTTGGCATGGCCGAGCGCGGCAATCACTCGCTTCCCGTCTTCGACATGCACGATCCGATGGGCCTGTCGACCTGCGTCACCTGCGGTGAATGCGTCCAGGCCTGCCCGACCGGCGCGCTCTACGAAAAGTCGCTGATGGATAATGCAGGCAAGACCCGGGTCATCCAGGAATTCGACAAGGTCGTCGACACGCTGTGCCCGTTCTGTGGCGTCGGTTGCCAGACCAGCGTTGCGGTCAAGGACAACAGAATACTCCAGGTCGATGGCCGCAACGGCTATGCCAACGAGAACCGGCTCTGCGTCAAGGGTCGTTTCGGCTTCGACTATGCGATGTCGCCTGAACGCCTGACCAAGCCGTTGATCCGGCGCGACGATGCGCCGAAGTCGGGCGATGCCGATATGCGCGGCGTCGATCCGCTGACCGTGTTTCGCGAGGCTAGCTGGGAAGAGGCGCTCGCGCGCGCCGCCGGCGGGCTGAAGACGATCCTCAGGGATTATGGCGGGCAGGCGCTGGCCGGTTTCGGCTCGGCGAAAGGCTCGAACGAAGAGGCCTATCTGTTCCAAAAACTGGTGCGCCAGGGTTTTGGCACCAACAATGTCGACCATTGCACCCGGCTTTGCCACGCATCTTCGGTGGCGGCGCTGATGGAAGGCGTCGGTTCGGGTGCGGTTTCGGCGCCCTTCAACGACGCGCTGAAGGCCGAATGCATCATCGTCATCGGCGCACGGCCGACCACCAACCATCCGGTCGCCGCGACCTATTTCAAGCAGGCGGCCAAGCGCGGCGCCAAGCTGATCGTCATGGACCCGCGCGGCCAGGACCTGATGCGCCATGCGTCGCATTCGCTGCGATTCAAGGCTGGCAGCGACGTGGC
The DNA here is from genome assembly GCF_055811575.1 of Mesorhizobium sp. WSM4815. Classification (NCBI taxonomy): domain Bacteria; kingdom Pseudomonadati; phylum Pseudomonadota; class Alphaproteobacteria; order Hyphomicrobiales; family Phyllobacteriaceae; genus Mesorhizobium; species Mesorhizobium sp. WSM4815. Next base: position 139,597 of record NZ_JBVVQS010000096.1, read on the forward strand.
CATGCTGAACGCGCTGATCCACGTCATCGTCGAGGAAAAGCTCTACGACGAGCAGTATATCCAGGCCAACGCTTCCGGATTCGAGGCCCTGAAGGCCAAGGTGAAGGATTTTTCGCCCGAGGCGATGGCCGAGGTCTGCGGCGTCGAGGCCAGCGTGCTGCGCGACGTCGCCCGCACCTACGCGACCGCCGAGCGGTCGATCATCTTTTGGGGCATGGGCATTTCCCAGCACACACACGGAACCGATAATGCGCGCTGCCTTATCGCCCTGGCGCTGATCACCGGACATGTCGGCCGGCCGGGAACGGGCCTGCACCCACTGCGCGGCCAGAACAACGTGCAGGGCGCATCCGATGCCGGGCTCATCCCGATGTATTTTCCGGACTACAGATCAGTCGAGAATGTCGACATCCGCGGCCAGTACGAGAATTTCTGGGGCCAGACGCTGGACCCGAAACGCGGCCTGACGGTCGTCGAAATCATCGACGCCATCCATGACGGCGAAATCAAGGGCATGTACATACTGGGCGAGAACCCGGCCATGTCCGATCCGGACCAGACCCATGCCCGGCAAGCACTGGCCATGCTCGACCATCTCGTAGTGCAGGACATCTTCCTGACCGAGACCGCCTGGCACGCCGATGTGGTGCTGCCGGCCTCGGCGCATGCCGAAAAGCTCGGCACATACACCAACACCAACCGGCAGGTGCAGATCGGCCGGCCGGCGCTCGACATGCCGGGCGAAGCCCGCCAGGACTGGGAACTGATTGTCGAACTGGCGAAGCGCATCGGTCTGGACTGGAATTACGGCCATGTCTCGGATGTTTATGCGGAAATGGCGGCCGTGATGCCGTCCTTGAAACATATCTCCTGGGACCGCATCGAACGCGAAGGTTCGGTGATCTATCCGGCCGACGGCCCCGACAAGCCTGGCAATGAGATCATCTTCTCGTCTGGATTCCCGACCGCGGACGGACGCGGCCGCATCGTGCCGGCCGATTTGCTGCCGCCTGACGAAGTGCCCGATGAAGAGTTTCCACTGGTGCTCACCACCGGCCGCCTGCTCGAGCATTGGCACACCGGCTCGATGACCCGCCGGGCGGGCGTGCTGGACGCGATCGAGCCACAAGGCATCGCTGCGATGAACCCTTATGAGATCAAGCGGCACGGCCTGCGCCAAGGAGAGATGATTGCGGTCGAGACCCGGCGCGGGACGGTAGACGCCATCCTCCGCGCCGACCGGGAGGTCGCCGACGGCATGGTGTTCATGCCGTTCTGCTTCAACGAAAGTCCGGCCAACGTGCTCACCAATCCGATGCTGGACCCCTACGGCAAGATCCCGGAGTTCAAATACTGCGCCGCGCGAATTGCGCCGGCGGCGAGGGCCGAAGCTGCCGAATAAACCAGTACCGCGCCGTCTGCGAACGTTGCCCGCAGCCGCACGGGGTAATCCATGCGCTAACCGGGGTTCTCCGAGCGGTTTGTCTTGCGCCACTCCTCGTACTCCCCGCGGGCATCGTCATGCAGCGGATAGTAGCGTTGCAACGGCCCGCCCTCCATCAGCTTCACTCGCGAGAATTCCTCCCAATCGTGATGCTTCTGTGATTCTTCGATCACCTTTGCGGCCATTGCGACGGGAAGCACCACCACCCCGTCGTCGTCGGCGACGATGATGTCACCGGGGATCACCGTGACACCGCCGCAGGCAATCGGAACGTTGACGGCATTAGGATAGATGCTGGTCTGCACGTGATAATTCGGCGTCCAGCCGCGCAGCCATAGAGGCAGATCGAGCTTTTCAACATTGGGCCGGTCGCGCATGCATCCATCGATGACGATGCCGGCGCCGCCCCTGCCTTTGAAATACGTCGACATCATATCGCCGAAGACGCCCGAGCTCATGTCGCCGCGCGCGTCGACCACGACGACATCGCCCGCCTGCGCGTGATAAAGCACGTGCCGATGCAGCTGCGTCTCCGGATCGGCATATTCTCCCTCGGTGAAGAGGTCCGGCCGCTGTGGCATGAACTGCAGCGTCAGCGCCGGCCCGACGATCGACTTGCCGTGGTTCTGCGCCACCGGTCCGACCATGTGCGGATTGCGAAAACCCATGTGGCCAAGCGTGCCGGCAACCGTCGCGGCGCCGATCCCGCTGAGCGCGTCGATCAGGTCTTTTGGCGGCCGCGTGATGTCGGGAGCATGTGTCATGGTGGACTCCGGTTGAATGGCGACTACCAGTTCGTAACAGAACCGTCGCGGCGCGTAAGGTGAGGCGCTTCCCAGAAACGAAAGCTCGCCGCCTGGATCGCCGCCTCGTTGACCTCGACGCCGAGCCCCGGCAGGTCGCCGACCGGATAGTCGGTCCCGTCGAGCCGTGGTCGCACGGGGAAGAAGTCGGAATTGTCGAAGCCCAGCTTTGTTTCGGGTTCCCTGGTCTCGAGCCACGCGAAGTTGGGTACCGCGGCGGCGAGATGCACGGTCGCGGCCGTGCACACCGGACCAAGCGGATTGTGCGGCATCAGGTCGACATAGTGCGCCTCGCTCCAGCCAGCGACTTTCATTGCCTCGGTAAGCCCGCCGACATTGCAAACATCGAGCCGGTTGAACTGATGAATGCCGCGCTCGATGTAGGGCAGGAACTGCCACTTGCTGGAAAACTCCTCGCCGATGGCAAAGGGGATGTCGGTCATCGTACGCAGCGATTCGTAGGCCTCCGGTGTCTCGTCCCGTATCGGCTCCTCGAGGAAATCAAGCACACCGCGGCCGAGCTTGTTGCAGAAGCTCGCCGCCTCTGCCACCGACAGCCGATGATGATAGTCGATGCCAAGGACGACGTCGTCGCCCAGCGCCTCGCGCGCCCGGTTAAGGATACTGGCGGTAGTGCCGATCGACTCGCGCGGCTCGAAGATGTCCCTGCTGTTTTGCCCGGCGGGGAAGAAGCGGATCGCCTGCCAGCCCTGTGCGCGCAGCTCGCGGGCGCGTTCGATGGCAGCGTCACCTTCGGCCTCGTCTCCGGTCGAGGCGAAGGTGGGGATGCGGTGGCGCTGCTTGCCGCCTAGCAACTCGTAGACCGGCACTCCCAGCGCCTTGCCCTTGATGTCGTGAAGGGCGATGTCGATGGCGGAAATCGCCGCCTGCAGAACACGTCCGCCTTCGAAGTACTGGCTGCGATAAAGCTCCTGCCAGATCCGGCCGATCTGCATTGGGTCGCGGCCGATGAGAAACTCGCGATAGTGCTCGACCGCGCCGGCCACCGCCTTCTCGCGACCACTCAAGCCGCTCTCGCCCCAGCCGAAGATGCCCTGGTCGGTCTCGACCTTGACGAGCATCTGGTTGCGCGTTCCTACCCACACCGGATAGGGCTTGATCGCGGTAATCTTAAGCTTCTCAGTCATCCACGCCCACGTTCCAAATGCATCCGTCCTGTTTCAGTTGGCGCCCTGTCTCAGTTGGCCTTGAGGGCCATTTCGGTTTCGCCGTCGAACAGATGCATCCGCTCCTGGTCGAACTCGAGCCAGATCTGTTCATCGGGCGCGACGGCAATGTTCGGCGGCACGCTGACGTTGACGACGGCGCCGGACAGGAACGCCTGCACGAAGGTGACGTCACCGGTCGGCTCCACCGTGTAGGCCTTGGCCGGAATGGCACCGGGGACCGCGCTGTTGCGCAGCTTGATCGTCGAGTGACGTGCGCCGAGCACGACTTTCCTGGTCGTCGCCCTTGCGACCTTCCGGGCGTTGCGCGGCGAGAGCTCAAAGCTCCAGCCCTCCGCGCTGGTCAACACAGCGTTGCCGTTTGCCGTCGATGCCTGCAGCGGAATAAGGCTCATCGCCGGGCTGCCTATGAAGCTGGCGACGAACATGTTTACGGGATGGGCAAAGACCTGCGCCGGTGAATCGTATTGCTGCAGGTAGCCGCCGTTCATCACCGCCATCTTGTCGGCCATGGTCACGGCTTCGAGCTGGTCGTGCGTCACATAGATGATCGTTGCCTTGAGGTCTTGGTGGAAGCGCTTGATCTCAGACCGCATCTGCACGCGCAGTTTGGCGTCCAGGTTAGAGAGCGGCTCGTCCATCAGGAACACGGCGGGGTCGCGGACAAGCGCACGGCCCAGGGCCACCCGCTGCTGCTGCCCGCCCGAAAGTTCGCGCGGCTTGCGCTCGAGCAGGTGCGTCATGTCGAGCACTCGCGCCGCTTCCTTGACCTTCTTGTCGATCTCGTCCCTGGGCAGTTTGCGCATCTGCAGCGGAAACGCCAGGTTCTTGTAAACCGATTTCTGCGGATAGAGCGCGTAGTTCTGGAACACCATGGCGATGTCCCGGTCCTTGGGGTCGAGGTCGTTGACCACCCGGTCGCCGATGACGATGTCGCCCGATGTCATCGGGATCAGCCCCGCGACGAGATTGAGCGTGGTTGTCTTGCCGCAGCCTGAAGGGCCGACGAGCGCAACGAACTCGCCGTCATTGACCGTCAGCGACACGTCGTTGACAGCCTTGAAGCTGCCATAGGACTTGACGAGATCTTTGAGGACCACGTGGGCCATCGGCAACTCCCTAGTGCTTGACCGCGCCTTCTGTAAGGGCGCGTACGAAGTATCGTTGCAGGACGAGGAACAGCACGACGACGGGCACGCTCATCATGAAGCTGGCCGCCATCAGGCCCGGAAAATCGGTCGTATTTTCCGAGAAGAAGCGCTGGATGCCGACCGGCAGTGTCAACTGGTCGTTCTTGGTAAGGAAGGTGTAGGCGTAGATGTACTCGTTCCACGCACCGATGAACGAATAGATCGCGGTGGCGATGATCCCTGGCGTCGAGAGCGGCATCACAATCAAGATGAAGGCCTGGAACCGCGTTGCCCCATCGATGCGCGCCGCCTGCTCGAGCTGCACCGGAATGTTGTCGTAAAAGCCCTTGAGCAACCAGATCGCCAGCGGCAGGCCGAAGGTGAGATAGGTGAGAATCAGCGAGCCATGCGTGTTCATCAACCCGAGCAGGCGCATCAGGATGAACAGCGGCACGAGAAAGATCACCGCCGGGAACATGTTGCGCAGCAGCACGGCAAAGAACAGGAAGTTCCGGCCGGGGAAACTGAACCGCGAAAACGCATAGGCCGCAGGGACGGCGACGATGACCGAGAGGATTGTCGTGACGGTCGACACGAAAAGGCTGTTCCAGAAGAAGCGGAGGAAGTCCTGGCCGACGCTGTTCTGGGGATCGAGCAGCTTCTCGTAGCTGGCGAGGGTAGGTTCGTCCGGCCACCATTGCGGCGGGAATTGCAACGCCGCGAACCCGGACTTGATCGAGGTGATCAGCATCCAGATCATCGGCACCGCGGTGTAAAGGAGCATGAACGCGAGGAAAATGCGCCCGGTCCACCGCCATCCGTCGACGCGCATCCGGCGACGGCTCAGGGCTCGCGGGGCTGTCTCGGCAGTCGTGCTCATGCGCTCCCCTCTTGCCGCTCGTTACCGCTTAGCGCACGGACGTAGAAGTAGCCGAGCGTCATCAGGGTGAGGAACAGGAGCACCGAATAGGCAGATGCCACGCCCCAGCGCTGCCGCCCGAAGGCGAGCTCATAAATGTGGGTGATCCAGATATGCGATGCGTTGGACGGCCCGCCGCCGGTCATGATCCAGGGGATGATGAAGGAATTGAAGTTGGCCACCGCGAGCAGCAGGATCGTCACCGTCGAGACGTTGCGCAAGTGCGGGAAGGTAACGTGCCAGAAGCGCTGCCAGGCGCTGGCGCCGTCGACCTGCGCGGCGCGCAGCAACTGCTCGGGCACGGTCTGCAGGCCGGCCATCATCATGATCATGGCAAACGGAAACTCGCGCCAGATATTGACGACGATCAGGGAAGGCAGAACCGTGTTGACGCTGTCGATGAAATTCGGCGGTCGGTCGGCCAATCCGAGGCCGACCAGCACAGCGCCGATGATCCCGAAGTCCGAATGATAGATCCACTTCCAGATATAGGAGGCGGCGACCGCGCTGATGACCCAGGGAATGATCAGGATCGCGCGCAGCACACCACGGCCGACAAACTCGCGGTGGAGTGCCAGCGCGGTGGCAAACCCCAGGACAAAGGCAATCAGAGTGGAGCCCAGCGTCCAGATCAGAGTGTTCCAGGTGACTCTCCAGAACACCTCGCTGGTGAGGATGGTCGTGTAGTTGTCGAAGCCGATGAAGCTCTTGTCGCGAAGCTGCAGGCCAGGCGGCGTCTTGAAGAACGACAGCTCGATCGTGTAGTAGATCGGATAGGCGATGACGACCAGCATCACGGCGATCGCAGGGAGCACGTACGCGTAGTCGGCGCGATGCTCCCATATCTCGCGTAGCACGCCGGACCTGCCGGATTGCAATCTTCGGCGAGCCTCGGCCTTGCCGGTCACGATCGTCACTTTGGCGCGCCCTTATTTCTTCTGAACGAACCGGCTGCACTATCGGTGCAGCCGGTCAGGCCTGGACTAAAGCGCGTCGCGTTTGATCGGCCTCACGCGACGCGCTTTAGGTTGCTGTTTTATGCATGTCGTTATCGCAAAACCGCTGCACACTTTTGCGCGACATGCATTAGAGTCCGCCCATCAGGTCTCTTACCTTCCTGGCCGCGTCGTCGGCTGCCTCGTCGACGGTCATCGCTCCGGTCAGGGCATTTTGCAGCATGTCTGGGACGATGATGTTCATGATCTCCGGAGCCTGCGGCAGCGCCGGGAACGGGATGCCGTATGGCAGCATCGAGGTCGTCACGTCGAGGAACTTGATGTTGTCCAGACGTTCCTTCATCCATTTGGTCTTGAAGCCGTTAAGGTTGCCCGGGTTCGAGCCGGCATAGGCCATCTTCAGCGACCATTCAGGGCTCGTCCACATGCAGATGATAGCCTTTGCGGCCGGCTCGTCGACCTTGCCGCCCTCGACATATTCGGGCTTCAGGATGTGAATGTTCGAGCCGCCGAACACGACTGCGCGCTTGCCGTCGGGTCCAGTGGGAATCAGGCCGTAGCGCATGTTGTCGATGACGGTCTGCGCCTTATCCTTGTCGGCGCCCGTCGCCTTCTTCTGCAGGTCGAGCATGACGTCGTAGTCGGACGGATGCGAGATCATCATGCCGAGCTGGCCGGCGAGGAACAGGGGCTGGTTATCGGCCTGCTGGTTGGTGAGTGCGGAAACCGGAACCGACTTGTCGCGAACATACATGTCGTACGAGGCTTGCAGGGCGGCCTTGCTCTGCGGGCTATCGAGCTGGACATCCTCATAGGTCGGGTTCGCAGTGGCTTCGTCGAAGACGCCGCCGCCATGAGCCCACAGCTGCGGCATGAAGCGGTACGGCGTATTGCCGGCATTCTTGCGAGCCACGAGGCCGTAACCGGCAATGCCGAGCTTGTCGTGGATCTGCTTGGAATATTTGACGACGTCGTCCCAGGTTGCCGGAGCCTTGTCCGGATCGAGGCCCGCACGCTTGAAGATGTCGGCGTTCCAGATGAACGCCATCGTCTCGTTGTTGGTTGGAATGCCGTAGGTCACTCCCTCCCAGGTCACGGCCTTCATGGCGCCGGGCCAGAAGTCCTCGGTCGAATACCCGACATCCTCGGGTTTGAGCGGCTCCAGGTAGCCTTTTGAGGCGAACTCGGTACCACCCAGGATTTGCAGGCGGACCGCCATCGGCGCGGCATTGCCGAGGAGCGCCGTGCGGAACTTATCCAGAAGGTCGTTGTAGGTGAGGGCTTGTTCCTCGAGCTGGATGTTCGGATAGGTCTTGCGGAAGGTCTCGAAGAAATCCTTGTAGTACTGGCGCAAAAGGTCGGGGTCGCCCTCGAACACGCCCTGATACCAGAAAGTCAGTCGCCCCTTGTAGTCGAGCGGGGTGACCTTGGCGCAATCGGCCGCGGTGTCAAAATCCTCTGTCCCCGCAATGGAGCGCACATATTCCGGCGACCACTTGCTGAGGTCGACGGGCGCTCCGAGCGCCGATGTGGACATCAGCGATGCCATCAAAGCAGTGGCGACAGTGCCGCGCAGGACCGCACTGCCGAGCGTAATCCTCGTCATAGGTATCCTCCCTGGTTCTCCATGCCGCCCTGCCGAGGCAAAGCGGTCTAGCTCGTTCGACCGCGGGACGCCTTTCTGTTCTATGTATCCCTTCGATCATTTTGTACGTTTTCAGATCATGGATTGCCTGTCAACGCGCTGGATCGTACATTGTTTGTGAAAACCGTGTGTGATATCGGGCAGGGTATGTGTTGATCAGGGGAGCCGGTCTTGGCCGAAATAGATGACTTTAAAGCCATGCCGCCGGTGGAGACTGACCCCATGGCCTCCAGCGAGGGCGCCTCGCTTTATGAACTGATCAGGGAAGACATCATCGAGGGACGGCTCGCCGCCAACGAACGGCTTGTGGTCACCGATCTCGCCCGGCGTCACGGCACCTCGACCAACCCGGTGCGCGAGGCCCTGCAGCTCTTGCGCGGGGAGGGCTTTGTCACCTTTCTCCCCAACCGCGGGGCGCGCGTGCGACCCATAGATCAGGATTTTGTCCGGGATATCTATGAAATCGGTGTTCTGATCGAGCCGGCCCTGACGCGATGGTTTGTGAACATGGCGACCGGCGAGGACATCGCCGAACTCGAACGTCTCCAGGGGCTGATTGAAGAGAACAACTTTGCCGACACATTCAGGCACAGCGAACTGGATACCGCTTTCCACACCGTGATGTACCAGCGGCACTACAACCGCCATGCCGCTGAACTTTGGTGGAAGCATCGCGAAGTGCTGCGAGCCGTGAGCCGGCGTTTCAATTTCACGCTGGCGCGTCGTGCCGCGATCATTCGCGAGCACCGCGAACTCATCGCGCACGTGAAAGCGGGAGAAGCCGACAAGGCGGCCGAACTCGTTTCCCGCCATGTCGAGGGTTCCGGCCGGCATATCCTCGAACAGATGCGTGCGCGCAACGCCGCTCGGGCCGGATAGGAACGAAGGTCCAGTCTCGAACACCGTTAGCGTGACCATTTCAGATAAGGAATTGAGATGAAAATCACGAGCATTCGGCCGTGGCTGATCAAGTCCGATGCTTCTTATTGGGGAGAGTTCCTGTTCGTCGAAGTGACGACCAGCGAGGGGGTGAGTGGCTGGGGAGAGATCACCACCACGACAAGGCTCGCCAATCGCGCTCTCTGCACGATCCTGCGGCAGATCGGCGTCGCCGTGACAGGCGAGGATCCAGCGCGCATCGAGCATCTGTGGCACAAGATCTTTCGCAGCTTCACCTATATGGGCAGCCGCGGCGCCGCTGTCGAATGCGTGAGCGCCATCGATATTGCCCTTTGGGATATACGCGGCAAAGTCCTCGGCAAGCCGATTTACGAGCTGCTGGGCGGACCGGTACGCGACGAAATCGCGCTCTACACCCATCCCAACCAGGCCAAATTCACCAGCAAGGAGGCTGTGGTCCGCGAAATTCTCGACATCGTCGAGTCCGGACACACTGCGCTCAAGTTCGATCCTTTCCCCCACCAGGGCCGCAGCGCCGATGGCCTGTCCCGCGAACAGCGGGATGGCTACCTCGATGGCAGCATGACCCGCAAGGACGAGCGCGAAGCCGCCGAACTCACGGCGCTGATCCGCGAAACGGCGGGGCCTGACGTCGACGTTCTCATCGATGCGCATGGCCGCTTCGACGTTCCCACCGCCATTCGCCTCTGTCGGAGTCTTGAGGAAGCCGGCCAGATCGACTGGTTCGAGGAGCCTTGCCCGCCCGAGAGCCTGAACGCTCTCAAGCAGGTGCGTGAAAAAGTCAGTGCTGCCATCTCGTGGGGCGAGCGCGGCCACACGAAGTGGGATTTCGTGCCGGTACTCGAGAACAAGCTCGCTGACTACATCATGCCTGATATCACCTGGACCGGCGGCATTACCGAACTCAAGAAGATTTCTGCCCTATGCGAAGCCTACTACATCCCGGTCTCGCCGCATGACGCCGCGGGACCGATCAACGTGGTTGCGGGAGCGCAGGTGATGATGACCGTTCCTAACTTCTACAGGCTCGAAACGTCGGAGTGGAACCTGGGCAAATACGATCACCTCATCGACAGACCGCTCGACGTCTCGAACGGCAGCCTCAAGCTGACGTCTAGGCCTGGTCTCGGTATTGAGATGGACCGTGACTACCTGCAGGCCCACGAGATTGAGCTGGGCTAGCAACGCTCCATGCCGGCATGCGGGCGACGACCAGCCCCACCCACCAGAACGAGGATAAGTCATGGCAAAGATGGGTGGCGCCGACGAGGCGCTCAATCGGGTGAACGCAAACTCCAAGCCATCCCAGCTTCGCATCACCGACATGCGGGTAGCCGAAATCGTCGGCGCGCCGTTCACCTCGACCCTGCTCAAGATTTACACCAACCAGGGCATCGTCGGACTTGGCGAGGTGCGCGACGGCGCCAGCGCCACCTATGCGCTGATGCTGAAGAGCCGGCTGCTTGGCGAGAATCCCTGCAACATCGATCGCCTGTTTCGCCGGATCAAGCAGTTCGGCGGGCACGGCCGGCAAGGCGGCGGCGTCTCGGCGGTCGAAATCGCGTTGTGGGATCTCGCCGGCAAGGCCTATGGCGTGCCCATCTACCAGATGCTCGGCGGCCGCTTTCGCGAGAAGGTGCGCCTCTATTGCGATACCGACGCCACCGTGCCGGCCGAGACCGGCAACCGCCTCAAGCAGCGCATGGCGCTCGGCTTCACGTTCCTCAAGATGGATCTGGGATTGATGCAGATCGCCGATGTCCCCGGTGCGGTCGTGTCTCCTGCCGGCTCTCTTGATGGGTATCGCGTCCAGCCCGGCCGCGGCCAGGTCAAGTCCCTTGAAGAGCGGCGCGCCCGCAACGCCGCCTACGATTTGCACAACGTCCCCCACCCGTTTACCGGCCTCCACTTTTCCGACAAGGGCCTCGACTTGCTTGAGCAGTATATTGCCGAGGTTCGCGAGGTTATCGGCATGGATATTCCGCTCGCCATCGACCACGTCGGCCACATCTCGCTGCAGAACGGTATTCGCCTCGCCAGGCGGATTGAAAAATATGTGCCGGCCTGGCTCGAGGATGTGATCCCATGGCAGTACACCGAGCAGTACCGACAACTGCAGGACGCCACCCCGGTGCCGATCTGCACCGGCGAGGACATTTATCTCAAGGAGGGCTTCGAGCCTCTGCTCAAGAGCGGCGGCCTCTCCATTATCCACCCGGACCTGCTCACCAGCGGGGGCATCCTCGAGACCAAGAAGATCGGCGACATGGCGCAGGACCACGGCGTCGCAATGGCCATCCATATGGCGGAAAGTCCGATCGCGGCAATGGCCGCGGCACATGTCGCGACTGCGACCGAAAACTTCATGGCGCTCGAATACCACTCTGCCGATGTCGACTGGTGGGACGATATCGTCACCGGCGTTGCCAAGCCGCTCGTGAAGGACGGCTTTATCACCGTTCCCGACAAGCCGGGCCTGGGGATTGACGACGTCGTCGACGAGGTGATCTCGCAGCATCTGCAGCCGGGTGTCACCGGCATCTGGCAGCCCACGGATCACTGGGACAACGAGTATTCCTGGGATCGCACCTGGAGCTGAGGCGGAAAAGAGCCGAAGATGAAGATCACCGACCTCCGTTGCGCTGTTATCGGCAAGCACCCCATCGTTCGCATCGTCACCGACGGGGGCCTCCATGGCCTGGGCGAGGTCGAGTACACCAAGCCCTACCTCAAGCCGTGGGTCCTGCATTTTCGCGAGGCGCTGATCGGCGAGGACCCGACCGACGTCGAACGGGTGATGTTGAAGATCCGCCAACGCGGCTCTTTCAAGCCCTATGGCGCAGCGGTAAGCGCTATCGAGCATGCGCTGTGGGACATTGCCGGCAAGGCCGCAGGCGTGCCGGCCTACAAACTGCTCGGCGGCAAGGTGCGCGACAAGGTGCGCGTCTACAACGGCTCGATCCGCAGGAAACGCACGGGCGACCGGCCACAGGATTACGCCGCTGACGTCAAATGGATGATGGAGCAGCCGCAGAACTTCTTCATGATCAAGCAGGGAATCTCGTTCCACTCCAACATGAAGGACACCATCGACGGTTTCCATTACGGCGTGACGCAGAAGCAGGCCGGCTATCACGGTGCCATGGATCAAGGCGTGATCAGCGAGCGCGGTTTCAATCACATGCTCGACTGCGTGATCGCGATGAAGGAAGTGCTGGGCGACAAGGTGAGCCTGGCGCTCGACTGCGGCCCGGGCTGGATGCTGCCCGACGCGATCAAATTCGCTCGCGCGGTTGAGAAGTACAATTTGATGTGGCTGGAGGACATGCTTACTGGCGACTATGTGCCGTGGGTCAATCCGCAGGCCTATCGGGAGCTGACAACCTCCACCTCGACGCCAATCCATACCGGCGAGCAGATTTACCTGCGGCACAATTTCAAGGAACTGATCGAGACGCAGGCGGTGCGCGTCATCGGCCCCGATCCTGCCGATATCGGCGGCATTGCCGAGCTCAAATGGGTCGCCGAGCACGCCCATATGCACTCGATCCTGATGGCGCCGCACGGCACGGCGAACGGCCTGCTTGGCCTCGGCGCGTTGATCAATGTCTGCGCCACCTTGCCCGCCAACTACATCGCCTTCGAATATCCGAGCGCCTCCGATCCCTGGTGGGAGGACCTCGTAATCGGCCTGCCGTCGCAGATCGTGACGGACAGCATGGTGGATCTGCTGGAAGCGCCGGGGCTTGGCCTCGATATCGACGCCGAAGCAGCCCGAAAGTATCTCAGGGAAGAGGATGCGGGCTTCTTCGACTGAACCATCCCTTTTTGCCAAGCGCGTGCGCAGGATTGCGATGATCGTTCATTTAATTGACGGCACATACGAACTGTTCCGCCACTTCTATGGCCAACGCCGCTTCAACAATGGCCAAGACAAGCCGTTTGGCGCCGTCGTCGGCGTGCTGAACACAGTGCTGGAGATGATCGAGAACGGCGCCACACATGTTGGGGTGGCCACCGATCATGTAATCGAATCGTTCAGAAATCAGCTCTGGCCCGGCTACAAGACCGGGGATGGCATCGAGCCGGCATTGCTCGCGCAATTCCACCCCCTCGAGGACGCCCTGGCGGCGATGGGAGTGGCGGTCTGGCCGATGATCGAGCTGGAAGCCGACGACGCGCTGGCATCCGCGGCACACAGCGCGGCTGCCGATGAGGGCGTGCAGAAGGTGTGCATCTGGACGCCGGACAAGGATCTCGCGCAGTGTGTGCGCGGTGACCATGTGGTCCAGGTAGACCGCAGGACCCAGAAAATTCGCGATGCCGCCGGCGTGCGCGAGAAGTTCGGAGTTGAGCCGGCCTTGATCCCAGATTTCCTCGCGCTCGTGGGTGATGCCGCCGATGGCTACCCGGGTCTCGAAGGCATCGGCCTGGTCTCGGCCGCCCGGCTGCTTGGCCGCTACGGCCCGCTTGAAAGCTTTCCGCAGGAAATCCTCGGCAAGCGGAGAGAGATCGCGCTTTTGTTCAAAAATCTCGCGACGCTGCGCACCGACGCTCGGCTTTTCGATAATATCGAGGAACTTCGCTGGCACGGCCCGACCAAAGCGTTCGAGAGGTGCGTGATCCAGCTGAATGACGCCCGGCTCCTCACCCGTGCGCTCAACGCTTGGCGTTGCTGACCGCGGGAGGCGAGGTCAAGCGTTGTTCGGCGCGAAACCAACGCTTTGCCGTCCTACAAGAAATCGCGCATGAGATGCTGCCGCCAGGACCGATCGCCGCGTCCGACGAGCGAGTCGAGATAGGCCGTCCGGTTCGCCAGCGGAAGATCGGGCCGAACGGGCGAGACGAGTTGCGCCAGGCGCGCGATGCGCTCGGCTGTGCTCGGATGGGTCCGGAACCAGTGCAGCCACCGTGCCCCGCGCGAGTCGAAACGCTCCCAATCATCTCCCTGTATGGCTTCGATCCGTCGCAGAGCAAGGGCCAATGCCTGCGGATCGCCGAGCGACGCGCGGAAGCGCTCGCAGTTTCGTTGCCATCCAGGGCCAGGGCAATCGCGTTTGGATTCTTGCGAAGGGGGACCCCCACCCTAACCCTCCCCACAAGGGGGAGGGAACACTGCCGCGCGCCCTTAACTCCCCTTTGGGCGCCGAAAGGCAGGCAATTTGCCGAGGTCAGCGCCAGCGGAAGTCTCCCTCCCCCTGTGGGGAGGGGTTAGGGGTGGGGGTACATCGTAGAGCGAAAGCCTCGGATTCCCAGCTGCGAGAGCCCTTGCATCCAGGGCGGGATGGCTGCTTCTGCCAATAATATAGGAGCCGGCCTATTCTGGATCACTCGGTCAGGGCCTTGAGAATCGGCGTGGAGCATAGGATCAGAATGAACGCGATAACCGACCAAAGCATCACAGCGTCCCAGTTGCGATAATCCCGGCGCATTTCCCTGACAACGCAAATACCCCGCACAGAATCTCGCGCTCACAGCCACATCCTCCGAAGTGGACTCCGTTACCGGTTGAGTAGCCACAGAACAAAACAGAGAACGATGCTGATCAAGATCCCGGTGCCGATCGGAGCATAAAACGTGAAGTTCTCACGTTCGATGACGATATCGCCAGGCAGTCTGCCCAGACCGATCCGCGACAACCAGGGCCACAACAGGCCTGTGCCGACTATGATCAAACCAATGATAATCAGGGTTCGCGACATCTCGTTGCGCTCAATTTCGGCTGCTTCTTTCTCGTTCACCTTCGCCGTTCCGTTGTCGACGTCTTAGGGCGCTGGATGGCCACGGTCACGGCCCAACGCGCAAGAGCGGCAACGCCATGCCGGGTCGGCGCTTGGGCATTTTCTGGAACTCACGAGCTTGGCCCAGGTTCCAGACGGCCCACAGGCGCGTGAGAAACTCGTCGCCGCGCGGTCAGCCGCCGCTATTTTTGGCCTGCGCGCCCTCGGGTCCGGCCCAGGGTCAGGCATGCTTTTGCGCGGTGCGTTAGATCTTCAGGTGCTGAAGAACGCGGGCCGCCGTGCCCGCCGTCACATCTCCGGCATCGTCGATCTGGCCGAGCTTCAGCACCGCCCAGCTGTCCGCGATGCCGAGGGCGAAGGGCAGGTTCTGCTCGACGATCAGGATCGTCGTGCCGTTCGTCCGGCGCTCCTCCCTGAGTGCCGCGGCGATGCGTTCGACGACTGAGGGCTGCAGGCCCTCGGAAATCTCGTCGATCAGCAACAGCTTCGGCTGCAGCATCAGCGCGCGGCCGAGAATGAGCATCTTCTGCTCGCCGCCGGACAGCGTTCCGGCGCGTTGCGACAGGCGCTCCCTGAGGAACGGAAAATGTCCAAAAACCCGTTCCACGGCTTGCGCAAAATCGCGATCCGAGCGCAAGGCGAGGCGCAGATTGTCGCGCACGCTGAGATCCTGGAACAGCGCCTGCTCCTGCGGTGCGTAGCCGACGCCGGACGCGATCAGCGAAGCCTGCGAGACGCCTGAAATGGACGCGCCATCGAGGCGGATGTCGCCCGAACGCAGCGCCACGAAGCCGAGGATGGTTTTCAGCACGGTGGTCTTGCCCATGCCGTTCTTGCCCATCAGCGCGAAGATCTGTCCGGGCGCGATCGCCAGCGACAGCGCCTCGATGATGGCAACCGGCCCGTAGCCGCTCGACACATTCGACAGCGACAGTTTTGGCGCGAAGGTTTTGGCCTCTGCCTGCCTTGCCTCAAGCATGGGCGCCTCCCGAATAGATCGTCCTCACCACTTCGGAATTGACGACTTGATCGACGCTGCCGTCGAGCACCAGCTTGCCCTGGTGGAGAACGACGATCCTGGTCGAGATGTCGCGGACGAAATCGAGATCGTGCTCGACCAGGATGGCGGCGAAGCCGAGCTCGCCGGTCAGCTTCTGCAGCGTCGCGCCGATGGTGGTGCGTTCGACCTTGGTCAGCCCGGCCGTCGGCTCGTCGAGCAGGATGAGTTTTGGCTCGAGCGCAACGACCATGGCGAGCTCGAGACTCTGCTTCTGGCCATGCGACAGCAGCGACACCGGCCGGCCGAGCATGCGGTCGAGCCCGGTGGAGCGCAGAATGTCGGCGGCGGCCGCCGGCAATCCAAGCGTGGCGGAGCGGCGCAGCAGGCTCGGCGCCTTGCGCGAGGCGCGTGCCATGCGCAGGCAGTCGGCGACGGTCAGGCTGTCGAAGACGCTCGCCACCTGGAACTTGCGTCCGACCCCGAGGGCGACGATTTCATTCGGCGTCATGCCGCTGATGTCCTGGCCGGCGATGGTGACGGTTCCGGTCGTGGCTTCGGTTCCGTCGGTCAGGCAGCGCATCAGCGTCGTCTTGCCTGCGCCATTCGGACCGACGAGGCTGACCAGTTCGCCGGGGCGAACGTCGAGGTCGATCCCTTGCAGCACCTGCAGGCTGCCGAAGGATTTGCCGAGGCCGCTGACGGCGAGCACGCGGTCGCCGGCCTCCAAGCCGTTGCCGCTCGGCTCGGCGACGAGGGCAGGGCACCCAGGTTGGCTGGTCTGCTCTCCATTGCGGCGCGGCAGGACCATTCTGGCCAGTTGCGCCAGCCCGTTCGGCAGAAGGATGATCATCACGATGAACAGCGCCCCGACGACCAGGTTCCACAGGAAGGGCAGGTCGCCGGAAAGCTGGGCGCTGAGGTAATCGATGCCGATCGCGCCCATCACCGGCCCGATGATCGTGCCGCGGCCGCCCAGCGCCGTCCAGATGACGATCTCGGTGCCGAAGACGAAGCCGGTATTTTCCGGCGCCACCACGCCCGAGGCGTTGGCATAGAGAAAGCCGGCAATGCCGGCGACGCCGGCAAGGATCGTTGTCAGCACGATCTTCAGCCGCTGCGGATCGAGGCCGAGATAGGCGCAGCGCGCTTCATTGTCGCGAATGGCGACGAGCAGCTTGCCGGCATCCGAGCGGGTGAAGACCAGGGCGACGAGCGTGGTGACGATGAGGCAGATGCCGGTCAGCCGGAAATAGCCCGGCAAGCCGAGCGGCAGGCCGGAATAGCCGACCAGCCCGCTGCTCGATCCGGTCCACACGCCACCCGAAAACACCAGCTGCGTGACTACGATCGGCCCGACCAGCGAAATCACCGTCGCATAGAGCGGCGTCGAGCCGTGGCCGAATGACAACCAGCCAACGAAGGCACCGAGCAGCACCGGCACGATGATCGCCAATGCAAGCGCCAGGACCATCAGCGCCGGGGAGGCGCCGAGATGGCTGAGCACCATGGCGCTGGCATAGGCGCCGGTGCCGAAGAACGCAGCCTGGCCGAAGGTCAGGATG
The DNA here is from genome assembly GCF_055811575.1 of Mesorhizobium sp. WSM4815. Taxonomy (NCBI): domain Bacteria; kingdom Pseudomonadati; phylum Pseudomonadota; class Alphaproteobacteria; order Hyphomicrobiales; family Phyllobacteriaceae; genus Mesorhizobium; species Mesorhizobium sp. WSM4815. The sequence continues at coordinate 156,905 of NZ_JBVVQS010000096.1, forward strand.
CCAGTGTAGCCCCACAGGATGTCGACGGTCACCGCCAGCATGGCGTAGATCATCGAGCGGGTCAGCACATTGAGCGTAAAGCGGTCGAACAGCGCCGGGCCGATGATGACGACGACCGCCGTTGCAAGCGCCAGCGCGGCAAACAGCCAGACCCTTGGCGGGGTGGAACGGCTCTCAGGCACGGGCAAATCCCTTCGGGCTGATGCGCAGCACCAGGGCGCAGAGGACCGCCACCGTGATGCCGCCGAAAATGGGGCTGACGAAAGTGCTGACCAGAACCTGGGCGCCACCGAAGACCAGGCAGGCGATGGCCAGCGTCGAGAAGGACGAGCCGGCGACCATGACCAGCATGAACGAGCCGATCAGCCAGGCGACTCCCATGTTCGGGTCGACGCTGGTCAGCGGCGTCAACAGCACGCCGGCCAGCGCGGCGAGCCCGGTGCCGATCATGAAGGTGGCGAGGCGCACGCGCGCGGTGTCGATGCCGAGCGCGCGCGCCAGCATCTCGTTCATGATCACCGCCTGCGCCGACAGGCCGAGCCGCGTGCCTTCGAGAAGGAAAGTGAAGGCGAGCCCGATCACCAGCGCGGCGGCGACCGCAAACAACCGATAGAGCGAATAGCCGACGCCAAACACATCGACGGTGCCCGACAAGAGATTGGGGGTGAATTGCACGTCGCGCCCGAACCACAGCGTGATCAACTGACCGATGACGATGCCCAGGCCCCAAGTCGCCAGGATGGCGTCGAGCGGGCGGCGATAGAGCGGCCGCACAATGACCAATTCGGTGATGCCGCCAAGGACTGCGCCGACGGCAAAGGCGATCGGCAGCGCCAGCCAGGGGTTTAGTCCAAGCCCGGCCGTTGCCACTGCGCAATAGGCGCCGATCGTCAGCCAGGCGCCGTGCGCGAAATTGATGATCTTCAGCACCCCGAAAATCGCCAGCAGGCCGGCGGCGACGATGAACAGGATCGCCGCCGTCGTCACCATGTCCAGGAGAAGCATCATGGCAAGTCCCCGATCATGTGGAAGGGGTGGCGGACAATCGCCACCCCGTAACGATTGCCGGCGCGACTACAGGTTCGGGCACTGTTCGCCAGGGTCGACGCCCTCGAAAGTGTCGACCACCGTGACCGAGCCATCCGGCTTTACCTGGCCGAGATACATGGTCAGCGGAGCATGGTGCTGCCTGCTCATCGAGACCGTGCCGCGCGGGCCGACAAAGGATACTTCGGGCAGGGCTGCGAGCACAGCGGCGGTGTCGGTCGACCCGGCTTTCTCGACTGCGGCCTTGTAGAGATAGATGCCTTCATATTCCGGCACCGAAAGGTCGTTCGGCGTGCGAAGTTCGGCGCCGAATTTCTTCTGCATGGCGGCAAGGAAGCTCTTGTTGGCGGCGCTGTCGATGCTGGTGACATAGGAAGCGGAAATGAAGATTCCGGCCGCGTCTGCGCCCATGCTCCTGGCGGTGCCTTCATCGACGGCCAGGTTGCCGTAGGGGATGGTGACACCGGCACCGCGCAACTGCTTGGTCAAGGTGACATTGGGCGCGCCGCCCGCCGTCGAGGTGATCACGGCATCGGCGCCAGAGCCCTTCAGATTGGAGATGATCGCCGTCCAGTCGCTGCCTTCCATCGGCAGGTATTCCTCGCCGACGATGCTGGCGCCCGCCTTCTCGATGTAAGCCTTGGCGAACTCCAGCATGCCGCGGCCGAAAGCATAGTCCGAGCCGATCAGGAAGAATTTCCTGGCGCCTTGCGACTTGATGAAATTGTCGACGATCGGCGGGACCTGCTGCTCGGGCACCCAGGCGTTGACGAACAAATTGGCGTTGCAGGATTTGCCCTCGTAGAACGAGGTGTAGATATAGGGGATATCGCCCTTCGAGATGATCGGCAGGCCGGCATTGCGCGCCGCGCTCGTCTCCATGGTGATGACGGCGTTGACCTCCTTCTGGAAGACCAGCGCATCGAAGGCCTTCTGCGCGCCGGCTGCACCGGAGGCGTCGTCGGCGATCTCCAGCGCAAGCTGCCGCCCCAGCACACCGCCAGCTTCGTTGATCTCAGCGACCGCCAGTTCGGCCGACTGGACGACCGAGGGCGCGACGACGCTGTTGGCGCCCGACAGTCCCACCGGGATGCCGATCTTGATTGGCCCGTCCTCGGCGAAGGCGGTGGTCGCCGCGGCGACGCCGGCCAAGGCGGCGCTAGCGATCGCAAGGATCACTGTTCTGTTTGTCATGGTATTCCCCTTTCTCAGTGTTGATCGTACCGGTTCGTGCCGGCTTCTTCCTGGTTATCCGTAGACGTCGGTTCGGCGGTCGCCGATAGCGTCGTTGCGCTCGCTCAGCGCCCGGCTGCTGGCGACGTCGCCGAGCCTGATCGTGGCGATGAGAATTTCCTCGTCCTGCTCGCTGGCCGGGCCGGCGATCGGCCAGCCGGTCGGCCCGACGATCAGGCTCCGGCCGACAAACGGCTGGCCGCGCTCGGTGCCGACGCGGTCGGCGCAGGCGATGTAGATGCCGTTGCTGTGGGCGGCCGCCTTGTGCAGGATGTTGGCCATCGGCTCGAGGTGATGGCCCTGGCCGGGCATCGGCACCCAGTTGGTGGGAACGCAGACCAGCTCTGCACCCTGCAGCGCCAGCTGCCGGTAGGTCTCGGGGAACCAGCCATCGTAGCAAATCGCCACGCCGATCCTGCCGATCGCCGTATCGAACACCGGCAGGCCGAGATTGCCCGGCTGGAAATAGAGCTTCTCCCGGTTCCACAGATGCAGCTTGCGGTAGGTGCCGATAGGGCCGGACGGCCCGCACAGCATGGCTGCGTTGAAGAACCGGTCGCCATCGCGCTCGGCAAGGCCGCTGACGATGTGCATTCCGAGTTCATAGGCCAGCGAGCATAGCAGCACGGCACTGCGTCCGGCAGGGATGGGGGCGGCGATTGCGGCTAACTCTTCCTGGCTGTCGAAGACATAGCCGCTGTCGGCGAGTTCCGGCAGCACCACTACCGTTGCGCCGAGCCCGGCGGCCTGGCGGATCAGCCGCTCCATCGACTTGAGATTATCGTCCAACCGGCCGACGGCCGGCTGGAACTGGATGCAGGCCAGACGGAGGTCCGCGGAAGCTTGCTCAGATATTGCCAAGTCCAGTCTCCAAACGCAAAAAACCCCTGGCGCGGACATCATCCGCGAGCCAAGGGCTACATAGCCATCAATGTGAAACGGCACTCCTGCCGATGAGCAAACCTGCTCGTGCTTTAAGAAGTTGCACAGCCGGGAGGCCGCGTCAAGGGCCAAAGAGTCCGGCAGTCTGCCGCGCAAGGAAGTGGCTGTTTAGAGGAATAAAATCAGGTGGTTGTAAGAACTTTCTGATGCGACAATCTTGTCGGGCTGTCGGCTGTCCGGCTATTTCTGATTGCCTGGCGTGGAAATCCCGAAGCCGAAAGTCCGCATCGCCTCCTGCGCGGCGAGGATGCCTTCGGCCACCGAAACCAGGGCCACCCGCTTCGATGTCGCCTGGTCGCGGATCAGCTTGTAGGCGGTTTCCTCGTCGACGCCGTTCATCTCGACCAGCACCTTGACCGCCTTCTCGATCGTCCGGCGTCCCTTCAGCGTATCCTCCAGCTTACGCACCTTGTTGGCCAGCCGCCCTTCGTAGCCGTAGCGGTAGCGGGCCAGTGCAAACTGCGTCAGCACGCCTAACTGCCTGAGCGGCTTGGTGATGACGCCATGGGCGTTGAGGTCGATGATCGCCTTGATCGAGGTCGGGCTTTCATAGGTGACGATGGCGACCACGGCGGCGTTGGCGCTCTCGATGAGCGACACCATCGCGTCGGTCGGCGCCTCGCCGACCTGAACGAACACCGTGTCGATGTCGGCCGGGATCGAGGCCGGCGGCGGCCACGCTGCCCTGACTTCGCAGCCAAGGCGCCTGAGGTGGTCGACGAGGGCGGCGCCATCCTCGTCCTTCGGGTGCACGACGAGGATCTCCGCCTGCCGGAGATCGCTAAGGATGCGTTTGAGCGTCGCCGTCATCTAGAGCCACGGCTCTTCGAAATGGGTCGCAGCAAGATAGGGGTCTGGCCGGATCGCGACCTGCGACTGCCAGGCGATGTCGAACTGCCCGGTGGCGTTGGCGATGCCGATGCGTGGCGTCGACCAGACGTGGCGGTTTTCCTGGTCGAACATCATCCTGCCCTCCGGCGACGCATAGTCGACCTCAAGCGCCGCCTGGCCGAGGCGGTACGTGTCGAGGGTTCCGGCCTTTTCCAGCGCGCGGGCGAACAGGTGAACCTGCGTATACGCCGTCTGCGACCACATGGTCGCCGTCGTGCGGTCGCCGAAGCGGCGAGCGAGCTCACCGACGAAGCGCTGGTTCTCGCCGCTGTCGACGCTCGCCAGATAGGGGGCGGCCAGCACATGCCCGGTGCAGTGCTCGGCGCCGATCACGCGAATCTCGCCTTCGGCGAGGGTCAGGCTGGCGATCGGCCGCCGTGTCCGGTCGATGCCGGCTTCGGCATAGAGCCTGTAGAGGATCTGTGCGCTGCGGCCGATGACGGTCGAGAAGACGGCGTTCGGCGCGGCCTTCTCGACGTCGGCCATCAGCCGGCGCATGCGGCGTTCATCGGCGTCGAGCGGCACATACTGTTCCTCGACGATGGTGCCGCCCTTGCATTCCAGGAGGTCGCGCATCACCCGGTTGGATTCATGCGGATAGATGTAGTCGGACCCGGCCATGAAGACGCGCGGTCCGTAACGCTGCAGGATGAAGTCGGCCAGTGCGAAGGTATTCTGGTTGAGGGTGGCGCCGGTGTAGAGGACGTTTTCCGAATATTCGAAGCCTTCGTAGATCGACGGGTACCAGAGCAGGCCGTTGTAGCGCTCGACGATCGGCAGCACCGCCTTGCGGCTGCCCGACATCGAGCAGCCGAAGATGACGTTGACATCGTCCTCGGTCAGAAGCTTGCGGGCCAGCGAGCGGAACGCCTCGGGGTCGCTGCCAGGATCGTAGGCGATCGGCTCGATCTGCCGCCCCAGCACGCCGCCGCCGGCATTGATCTCCTCGATGGCGAGAGCGGTTCCATAGAAATGCTCGCTTTCGGTGACCGAGGTGATGCCGCTGCGCGAAAAAAGGATGCCGACGCGCCATGTCCCGGCTGGTTCTCTCACGGCAATCCTCCCTGGCCTTTTCCGGCAAAGGCCTATTGCACGCGAGGCGTCATGGCAATCGCCATCGGGGCTGGCATGATCACCGAGTTAACCACATTCGAAGAAGGCGAAAGGCGGTTGGGTCTGTCACCGATCCGTCTCGCGTAACATGTTACTGTTGGAAATGGGGGCATCCGCAGCACGTCCAGCGCAAAGGCAAGGAAGAGACAGGATGCCGACCTTAAGCAATGGCAGTGAACTCATCGTATGGAACGAACCAGAGAATCCCAATCCGAGTCCTGACTCGGTCCTTTTCAGCATTACGGAAATAGACGGCGACGTAATCGGACCGATAGGCGCAAAGCCGGATTTTCCTTTCGGTGGGGTCGAACTGGCTTCGGTCGATGTCTTCGATGGCTTCTTCACCATCACCAGCTTCACCCACGAGGGCAGGACCGAAACCTGGACGACGGTGGAAACGCAGGTCTTCGACAACGAAGGCAATTTTCTCCGCACCGTGTCCGACCAAGCGGCCTTCCAGTCGGTCCGGATCGTCTCGATCAGCGCCGACAGCCCCGACGACCTCACGGTGACATGGATCGGGGCGAACGAATATTTCGGCGGCGAAAACACCCAATACGGTCAGCACCAGATCATCTTGAAAGGGGGCGTGCTTCAGTCCGACACCTTCGTTAATCATTCGCCCACCGTTGCCGACCTGGACTTGTCGATTTCGCAGGCGCAATCTCTCGACGACGTCAAGTTCAGCGCGACAGATGCCGACTACGATCTCTTGAACTTTATCGTCTTGGACGGGCCGGACAGCGGCACCCTGGAGCAGGAGACGCGTTTCGACGGTAACTACTACCCGTTTCACCAGGGTCATTATGGCACTAGCCTGCACTATCATGCGGATTTTCTGAGCGGAAACCTGTTCGACTACACTCCGCAGGCCGGCTTCATCGGCACCGACAGCTTTACGGTTTACGCTACGGACGGCCAGGGCAACAGCAATGTGGCGACGGTTACGATCACCGTCACTCCGCCGGCCGAATCCATTACCCTGACCGACGCCAAAAACATCGCGAGCTACGCAAGCCATGATCATGCCGTGCTCGTCGCCGCGCTGGGCGGGGACGACCGCATCAGCGGCACCCCGTTCAACGATACGCTCGACGGCGGTGCCGGCCATGACCAGCTGTTCGGCGGCGCGGGCGCGGACGACATCGTTGGAGGCGCGGGCACCGATTGGCTGAAGGGCGGCGCTGGCGATGACGAGATCAGCGGTGGTGAGGGCGCAGACGGCGTCCGCGGTGACACCGGCGACGACGTCCTCGACGGCGGCGCCGGCTCCGACGACATGCGCGGTGGTGCTGGCGACGACATCCTCAATGGCGGCGCCGGCCGCGACCGGCTGGCCGGCGAGGAGGGCAGGGATGTCTTCGTGTTCGACGCACTTGGGCCGGCGAACTACGACAGGATAGAAGACTTCAATGCGCTCGACGATGTGTTCTGGCTGGACAGCTCCGCATTCGTCGGGCTGTCGGCCGGCTCGCTTTCCGCTGCGGTTTTCGTCGTCGGCAAGCACGCCATCGATGACAACGACCACATCATTTACGACCGGGAGACCGGCGATCTGCTATTCGATGCGGACGGGGCAGGTGGAGCGGCGACTGTCAAGTTTGCCGCCCTGGACCCGAGCACATTCCTCACAGTGAACGACTTCTTCGTGTTGTAGCCGCGGATGGTGGGGCGCAGCTACATAGACCGGGCGTGATCGCCCATGCGCAGGATTTCCCTCCCCATTGAGCAGTAAGGGGCATCAGCGCTCATCGGAGCCCTTCACGACCCGACTGGCTGGTGTCTGCAACGATGAGGCATGATTTCGACCGACGCGGCTATCTTTTCATCCGCATTGAAAAACCCTGCATTTGACGGATGCAGTGGTGCCGCGCGGCAATCCGTCGTCGTGAGCCAGCCGATGCTATTGTGCCAGTTTCGCGGCACTGCGGGTGGCTATATCATCCAAGACAGCATGAAGAAGCGTTCCGACTTCCTGTTCGGCCAGCGCGGGTGCAATTCCTGATTCGGATAGTTGAACGAGAATTGCCTTGGCGGTGTTGCGCCAGAAGGCGTTCGCGTCCTCCCCGTTCTTGGACTCCAGGACCAGGGCGATCCCTTGGACCAATTTCCGCCGCCGATGCAGCGGAAATGCGCTTATGTTCGAATCGCACATCGATCACCTCACCTCTTCAGTCGCGCGAATAAGCATTGGCGGGTTAGAAAATTTGGTTAACAGCGCTCTTTTTGAGAGTAGTCAGCCATGGAACAAAGCGTCCGCTGGGCTCGATGGTCGGTGCTGCGAATAGCGGCTGGACGCAGCGGCATGGCGAGTTCGAGTCCCTGTTGAAGTATTACGGCCTGGGCCTGACGGCGCAGGAGTCCGGCATGAGTGCCACCATGCGGCTCAGCTGGCGGCCGATCGACGCCTGAGGCTTACTGGATCGGCGTCTCGCCGCGAAACAGCGGCTGGTGCACCCGCATCAAGGCGGCAATCCGGTCGGCGACTTTTCGCACCGGCGGCGAGTGACGTTCCTCGTGATGGGTGACGATCCATTGGTCTGTCTCGAGTTCGGGGATAGGCTGAGCGACGCGAACCAGCCGCGGATCGCTGTCACCGACGAAGCACGGAAAGATCGAAAGGCCGGCGCCGGCGGCCACCAGTTCGCGCACCGAATGGGTGTTGTTGCCGCGCACGGCGATGCGGTCGCCGTGATGGGCTTGCAGCCAGCGCGCCGAGGCAATGTTTGCCGCTTCGCCGGTGACGCCGACGAACAACCCGGCGGCGATGCCGTTGATCATGCGGCGTCCGGAATAAATGGCGTAGGCGACCTTGCCGCTCTGACGGCCGGCCAGCCACTGCTCGGTCGGTCGCTCACCGCGGATGCCGATGTCGGCGGCACGGCGGCCGATGTCGACACGGTCGGTGGTGGTGACGAGCTCCACCCTTATGCCGTCACCGACCGTCCAGATCTCGCCGATATGGGCGGAAACGAAGGCTGAGGTCCATGGCCCGGCCGAGACGCGGACAATGCGGTCGGGCAGGTTTCCCTCGCGCCAGCGGGTCAGCGACTGCATTGCTGCCTCGACGTCTTCGGCGCGCCGCAGCAGTTCTTCACCGACCGGGGTCAGCCGGTAGCCTGTCTGCTGGCGCACGAACAGCGGTTCGCCGATCTGCTTTTCGAGCGCAGTGACGCGTCGTCCAAGGGTGGCTGCGCTGAGGCGCGTGGGTCCCGTCGCTGCGCTCAAGCCACCCAGCCGCGCAACGTCGAGAAACAACCTCAGATCGTCCCAGTCGATATCCATTTTGCAGAAATGAAAAACTCCTTGCGACCTTGGCTGTAGCGCGAAGCGGGCATCACGCGCAAGTATGCAGGCATTGAAGGCGTTGGACAATCCTGCCTGGAGCGACAGTGACAAGCGCCTCGGCTGGCCAAGAAGTCAGCGAATTCTTTCGATCGCGCATGCGCTTCGCGCAGATGCTTTGCGTTTTCGACCAACCCAGGCGCGCGGGCTTTCTGTGCGCCAAAGGAGACGATCATGTTGTATAGACTTCGACACCGTTTCGCCCGCTGGCTTGCCTATCGCCAGACGCTTGCGAGCTTGAGGCAGGCCCCAGACAGCACACTGGCGGATGCTGGCATTTCTCGCGAAGAGATCCGCGAGCAGGCCCGCCACGCCAGCCTGCGTCGTTGAGGAGGCGGGTATGCAGATGATGGAGGCCTGGGATGGCCGCTCGGTACCGCATCGGGATCGGTGCGGGTGGCGCCGCGCGCTGGCGTGACACCGCGACCATCTATGGCGAGGCCCAATCGACCGATATTGGCCCAGGATTCCACCGTGCCTGAAGAAATCAACGTGCATTGATCAGGTCAGCACCGGGTGGCCGTTGCGAGAGCTCAGCGATCAGATGGTCGGCAACGACCCGAACGGAGGGAAGCTGCCCGCGACGATGCGGCATCAGCAGAGTGGTCGCCACGCCGCGCGCTGTCCAGTCCGGTAAGATGCGGACAAGCGCGCCGGATTCAATCAGCGGCGCACAGAAGCTACTCGCCAGGCAAGCCACCCCGAGCCCCGCCCTGGCGGCTTCCCGCAGGGAGACGGTTTCGTTGGCGAAATAGCGCGGCGATGGCTCGATCTCGGCAACGGCGCCTTCCCCATCATGAAGCGTCCAGACCCTGTCCGACGATGCCATGAGCCCGTCGAGCCCATTCGCTTCCTCGGGTCGAGAAGGCATGCCCTTCTCCCTGATGTAATCGGCCGAGGCGACGAGCCAGGCGGGGTCGTAATCGATGCGACGTTGCACGAGATCGGTATCCGGCAACGGAGCGAAGTGGTTGCGGATCGCGATGTCGAAGCCCTCCTGCACGATGTCCACGAACCTGTCGGAGACGTCGAGCATGATGCGGACCTTCGGATAGCTCGCAGCGAGACGCGGAAGCAGTGGCGCCAAACGGAATTGAGCGATCGGCAGCGATGCCGTGATCCGCACGGTTCCGTTTGGTTCTGCAAGACGACCCTTGATGACATGCTCCGCCGCCTCCGCTTCGATCAACATGGCGGCGGCATGGCGATGAAAATCTCGGCCGACCTCGGTCACGGCGAAGCTGCGCGAGGTCCGCTGGACCAGACGCACGCCAATTGCCTTTTCCAGCTCGGAGAGCCGTTTGCTGAGCGTGGACTTGGGGATGCCCAGGGCGCGCCCGGCCGCAGCGAAACCGCCGTGATCCACCACCTGAACGAAAACGAGGAGGTCGTTGAGATTCAGCATCTGGAACTCTCATCGTTCCTAAATGTGGACGATAGGTCTACTGATAGCCCACTACTGCTTCTGCGTCCAATATCGCATTTCTTTGTAGCCGCCGCCATAGGGGGCGGGGCTGCAACTCGGAATGTAAAAGGACGCACGTACATGGCCAATATCTCGATCCTCGGCCTCGGTGCCATGGGGCAGGCGCTGACCGCCCGCTTTCTTCAACAGGGCCACACGGTCACGGCCTGGAACCGCACGCCCGGCAAGGCCGCATCACTGGTCGCCAAAGGCGCGCGCGAGGTGAAGTCCGCCGCCGACGCCATCGCCGCAAGCGACGTCACCGTGATGTGCGTGCTGGACTATGCCGCGTCGGATTCGGTGATCGATGATGCGGCGTCGGCGCTCTCCGGGCGTGCGCTGGTCAATCTCACCAATGGCACGCCGGCACAGGCGCGCGCCGCCGCCGAGCGAGTGGCCGGGCTGGGCGCTGCCTATCTCGACGGCGGCATCATGGCGACGCCTCCGATGATCGGCGGGGAACATGCGCTCATTCTCTACAGTGGGTCGAAGCCGACCTTCGATGCGCACGACCGAACGCTCGAGGCGCTTGGCGCCGCGAACTATCTCGGTGCGGATCCCGGGCTGGCCTCACTTCACGACCTCGCCCTTCTCAGCGGCATGTATGGCCTTTTCGCGGGCTTCTTCCACGCCAGCGCGCTCATCGATTCCGAAGGTATTCCCGCTGGCGCGTTCCTCAAGCTCCTTGGCCCATGGATGACCGCGATGATGGGCGAGCTGCCCGGATATGCGGAGAAGATCGACAGCGGCAGGCACGGCGTGAATGTGGTGTCGAACCTCGGCATGCAGGCCGCCTCGCTGGACAACATCCTTACCGCTAGCCGCGAGCAGGGCGTCGCCACCGATCTGCTCGACCCCATGCTGGAACTGTTCCGCGAACGGGCCGGCGCCGGTTTCGGGGACGAGGATATCTCAGGCATCTTCGAGCTGATCCGGCGAAAGAGTGGGAAGACGAGGTGAAGCCATCGCGGATGGCCCGCTGTCCCATCGCTGGCGACATTCACGCTCGCAGCGACAATCTAACTCACAGCGATGCGCAAGCCGGTGTCATCGAAAAGATGCAGATGGCTGGTATCGAACTTCAGATCCACCGTGTCGCCGGAAGCCACCGGATATTGTCCGGCGACAACCGCCAGCATGGTCTGGCCGCCGCTTGTCCTGGTGTGGACGATTGTCTCGGAGCCGAGGGCTTCGACCAGCGCGACGCGGGCCGCAACGTCTCCCTTGCCGGCATCGGCGAGGCTGATGTGGTGTGGCCGCAGCCCGAGCGTCACGTCGCCATTGGCCGCGCTGACGTTCCCGTCGATCTCGAATCCGGCTGAACCGTCCAACGTGAGGCTTGATCTGCCAGCGCCCCAGGGTGCCACCTTTACCGGCAGGAAGTTCATACGCGGTGCACCGATGAAACCGGCGACGAACAGATTGGCCGGATGATTGTAGAGCTCGAGCGGCGTGCCAATCTGCTCGATGCGGCCGGCGCGCAGCACGACGATGCGGTCGGCAAGCGTCATCGCCTCGATCTGGTCGTGCGTGACATAGACCATCGTCGCCGACAGCCGCTCGTGCAGCGCGGCCAGTTCGGCGCGTGTCGAGATGCGCAGTTCGGCGTCGAGATTGGACAGCGGCTCGTCAAGCAGGAAAGCGGTTGGATTGCGCACGATGGCGCGGCCGATCGCGACGCGCTGGCGCTGGCCGCCGGAGAGCTGGCCGGGGCGCCGGTCGAGATATGGCGCGATTTCCAGCATCCGCGCGGCTTCGGCGATGCGCGCATCGATTTCGGCGCGCGCCATACGGGCGTTCTCCAGTCCGAAGGCCAGGTTCTGGCGCACGCTCATGTGCGGGTACAGCGCGTAGGATTGGAACACCATCGCCAATCCCCTGTCGGCGGCCGGAACGGTGGTCACGTCCTTGCCGTCGATCGCGATGACGCCGCCTGTCGGCCGGTCAAGCCCGGCGATGAGCCGCAGCAGTGTGGACTTGCCGCAGCCGGAGGGGCCGACGAAGACGATCAGCTCGCCGTCAAGGATGTCGAGATTTATGTCGTGCAGCACGCCGACCTTGCCGAAAGCCCTCGATACGCCGGTAAGTGTGATCTGGCTCATGATAGCCTCTATTTCAGACCGGAGCCGGCAATGCCGGTGGTGATGAAGCGCTGAAGGAAAATGAACACCAGCACGACCGGGATCATGGTGACGACAGTCATGGCCAGGATGTAATGCCATTGCACATTGAGTTGGCCGGCATAGGTGTTGAGACCGACCTGCAGCGTATAGACCTCCTTGCGCGACAAGACGATCAGTGGCCAGAGGAAGTCGTTCCAGCGCCAGACCACGGAAAAGATCGCCAGTACCGCCAGCGCGGGGGCGGTCAGCGGCAGGATGATGCGCCAGTAGATCTGCCATTCCGACGCCTTGTCCATGCGCGCTGCATCGATCAGCTCGTCGGGGATCGTCAGCATGTACTGGCGCAGCATGAAGACGCCCGTGGGCGTCGCCACCGTCGGCAGGATCACGCCCCATAGCGAATTGAACAGTCCCATTGCCGAGATCACCGAATAGAGCGGCACCAGAATGACGGAGAGCGGCACCATCAGCGTCGCGACGATGAGCATCATCACAGCGGAGCGTCCCCGAAAGTTGTACTTCGACAGTGCGAATGCAGCCATCGAATTGGTCAGGAGCGTAATCAGGGTGGCGACCACGGTGACGAAGACCGAGTTGCGCAGATAAAGGAAGAAGTCGAAGGCGAGGAAAGGCTGGACATAATTGTCGAGCGCGAAGGCGATGCTGCGCTTGGGCGTACGGTTGCGGATGTTGACGCGTATGATCTCGCCCGGGTTGGCGGGATCGACCATCTGCGCGACGGTGCCGAGGCGGCGCACTTCGGCGAGCACGCGCACGCTGCCGTCGTCATTGCGCACTTCGAAGAGCTGCAGCGGCTCCTCATACCCTTCCACGACAGCTTCGGCGGTGACATAAGGCAAAACAGTCGGCGGGAACTCGGCCAGCGCCGCAGGCGTCTTGAACGACGAGTTGACCAGCCACAGCGCCGGGCCGAACATGACAAGCAGCCCGCCGATCAGCCAGAACCAGGTGAAAACGTCGGTCCAGTGCCAGCCGGCGCCGCCGCGCCGGCGGAACAGAAATTCCGCAACCCTGCTCATCGCATTTTGCCCCGCTGCTCGTTGCGCCTTGCGATGCCCAGCTGGATCAAGGTCAGCACGACCAGCACCGCTCCCATGAGGATCGAGGCCGCGGAGGCGAGCCCCGGATTGCGCAGCATCGAGGCGAAGCCGACCTCGTAGATGTACTGCGTGAGGAACAGCGTGCTGGTCCCGGGACCGCCTCCGGTCAGCACATATATCTCATCGAATATCTGCACGGCGCGGATGAGTGTCAGCACCAGCACGACCAGGAGGTTGGGCGCCAGCAAGGGCAGCGTTATGCGCCAGAAGACGCGCATGGGCCGCGTGCCGTCCATCTCGGCGGCCTCATAGAGGTCTTTCGGAATGGCCTGAAGGCCGGCGAGAAGGATCAGCGCATAGAAGCCGACATGGGCCCAGACCGACACCATAATCGCGGCGGTGAAGGCCCAGTTGCGCTCCACCAGCCAGTTGACCGGGGTTCCGCCCGCCTCGAACACCATCAGGTTGAGCAATCCCTGCCGCTGCAGGATCCAGCGCCAAATGAGACCGACCACGACCGGCGACAAAAGCACAGGAAAGAAGAACACGGCGCGCCAGAAACTGCGCGCACGCAACTCACGGTTGAGCACGAGTGCGGTGACAAGCGCCACGGCGACCATCATCGCCACTTGCAGCACGACGAAGGTCAGGGTGTTCCAAACCGCGATCCAAAACAGGTCCTCGGTGCAGCTCTTCGGATCGAGATAGCTGCCGCAACTGAACAGCCGCCCATACTGATCGGCGCCGACGAAGGTGCGCTCGCCGAGGAACAGCGCCCCGCCACCGGTCATCGAATAGAGGATGTTGATGACCAGCGGAAACAGCACGAAAATGCCGAACACCAGCATGTTCGGCGCCAGGAAGAACACGGCCATGCCATTGCTGCCCGTGCGCCGTTGCAACATGCGCAGTGGCGCATCGAAAACATTTGCAAGCCAGCCGACCGGCGCCAGGATGATGGCGCCGGCGCGGGTTGCTATGCCGTTTCGGACGTCTCCCATGACACTGCCGCGACGCTACTTCGATGCCTCGGCCACCTGTGCCTTGATGTCCTCGTCGATGCGGACGAAAGCCTCGTCGAGCTTCAGCTCGCCGGCCATGACCTGACTGATGCGGGTCACCAGCGCGCCATAAACCGGAGTTCCCCATTTCCATGCCGGCAGGGCGGCGGCATTCGGCGCGATCTTGCCCGATGCCTTCAGGAAGGCTTCGAGCGACGCCTTGACGTTCTCGTCATCGGTCTTGTAATCGATCTTGCCGGCGAGAACGCCCTTGTGTGCGGGCAGGAACAGGGTGCGCTCGGTGAGTTCGCGCATGATGTCCTCGCGGCCCAGGAAGTCCATCACCTTGCCGACTTCAGCGGGGTTCTTGGTGTATTTGACCGCGACCAGCGCGGCGCCGCCCGGCATGCCGGTGCAGGCGGCGGTGCCGCACGGCGAGCCCGTCGCCACCCAGTCGAAGTTCTTGCCGATCTTGCTGGCCAGGTTGGCAACCTGCCAACTGCCCGAATAATAGTAGGCAATCTGCCCATTGATGAAGTCGTCGGCCCCGGCGCGATAGGTGGTGCCCGACGCCGACACCCAGATTTCCTTGTTCATGCGGCCGTCGGCAACCCAATTGACCAGCTTTTCGGCGAAGGCTTTCGTGCCGGCGTCAATCGGCGCCGGCAGTCGATCACCGCCGATGTAGTTGGCGCCATAAGAGATGTTCGCCGCCGAGATACGATGGCCGCTGCGGTCGATGGCAAAGGCTGCGTTGAGTTGCTGGCTCTGCTGCACCCTGCCGGCGGCATCGACCCATTCGTCCCAGG
Source organism: Mesorhizobium sp. WSM4815 (assembly GCF_055811575.1). Classification (NCBI taxonomy): domain Bacteria; kingdom Pseudomonadati; phylum Pseudomonadota; class Alphaproteobacteria; order Hyphomicrobiales; family Phyllobacteriaceae; genus Mesorhizobium; species Mesorhizobium sp. WSM4815. The sequence goes on from NZ_JBVVQS010000096.1 coordinate 171,935, forward strand.
TTGCGGTGTCGGCCGGGATCGGCACGCCGGCCTGTTCGAAAAGCGTCTTGTTGACGAAGCCGCCGGTCAGCGTGATCTGGGTCATGAAGCCTGGAATGACCTTGGAACCGTCAGGGCGCATCCAGTCGAACTGGTCGCCGAAATTCGTCTGCCAGTATGCTGGATCGGCAACCACGGGCGTCAGGTCGAGCCAATGATCGGCGAGTTCCTTGATGTTGGTGACGCGGGCGATATCGGGACCCCGTCCTGCCTCGAGTTCGACCGGAAGCTGCTCCTGGACAACCTTGTAGGCGACATTGTCGAGAATGACGTTGATGTCCGGATTGTCTTTCATGAAGCGGTTGAGCAGGTCCTGTATGACCTCGCCCTCGACGCCGTCCGAGTACCACATCACGCGAACGTCGCCTGCGAACGCGGTCGACGACAGAAGGCCCGCCGAAAGGCCCAGGATTATCGAATTCATTCTCATGGTTCACTCTCCTCCGCTTTTGCGGTCTTCACCGCTTGATTGTCGTTGTCCGAGCTGCTGCTTGTCGGGCTCCTTTTGATCCAATCCTCACTTGGTTGCGATGGCGTCGGCTGCGAAGAACGTGGCTTCGCCGCTGACCTGCCAGTCGGCCGGATCGACGACACGGCCCTCAGCCTCTATGCGGCCATCCGGATGGAACAGCACGTCGCCGTATTCCGGGTCATTGACATGCAGAAGGTCGTTTTTTCCGTGGCCGAGCGCGAGCTGAGAAAACTGCGCCTCGAATTCCTCCAGCGACCCGTATTGCCGGCGCCGGCCCAAGCGGATGATCCATGCGGCATGATGGCCCGGCACCCGCAACTCGTTTCCAGCGGTCGGCCCGCGGCCGACCAACTCGAAGGCGCTGTCGGCCTTCAGCATCGCGAACCCATCGCCGCCGCGCGCCGAAGCGATGTGTTCCTTGACCCACGCTTCATCGAACGCGCTCTGTGGGAACCAGGCATGGGTAAAGTCGGGTTGCTCGGCAGCGCAGCTGAACAGCACAACCGCCAGGTCGCGGTATTGATGCACGCGCGGCAGAGATCCGCAGCCGCCCCAGTAGGACGGCCGGCCATAGCCCGAATGAATCGTCTCGCCCGGATGGTTGATCCATATCTGCGCGTCGGGATTGCCGCCGAGGCGCAGGTGCAGCACCGTTTCCTGATAACCCCATTCGTTCCAGCGATAGGCTGCCGCGCTTCCCATGGCGAAATCGCGGGTCTTGTAGTGGTAGAGCTTGGCGATCCGGTTCTGGCCCTGCGCAAAGCACCATTCCTGCGCGTCGTCGCCGGCTATGCAGGCGATGCCGGTCAGTTCTTGCGGGACGTGGAGCCCATGGTCGCGCATGCAGAGCGCAAGCTGCGGCAGGGCGTGGAAGCGCATGCCGTAGAAACCTTTGCCCCACAGCATGCGTGCAATGCCGGAAAGTTCCAGCGAACGGGCGGCGCGCAGCGTGTGTTCGTAGGAGCGGCCCTGCGCGCCGGTAAGCATGCCCTGCTGAGCCGAGCGGGCGACGATCTCGAGCAGGCGGTTGATCGCAGCCCCGGCGCGCCGGCGCACATCGGCGTCTGGCCCAAGCGCGTACAGGATCGTCAACCCTTTGAGATCGATCGGGAAATAAGGGGCGGAGTTGAATTCCGCCATCTCCCATGCCTCGAAATGATCAAGCCAGGCGCGCACGCGCGCAAGGCCCACCGTCGACTGCTCCGCGCCGGTGCGCCCCGGGCGGACAAAGCGGGCATCGGGCAGGAGATGACCGCCGAGATAAGCCGCGGTGTGAAACAGAAGCGCGTGGTTTTCGGAAAAGTACCACTGCACGTCGTTGCCCGGCTCATCCATCCAATAGCGATAATTGAGGATCGCCTCGTCAATGCGGTGACGGAGATCGACCGCAATCGAGTCGCCATAGGCGCGACGGCACCAGAGCAGTGGAACCAGGATGAAATCGGCGCAGTCATGGCAATCTTCGATCGCCGGCAGTGCAGCAGCAATGATGGCGTCGGTTTCAGGGCCGCCGCGGCCGGTCGCCAGCCGCGCCAGCGCCCGCACGGTATCGGCCTCGGCGAAACTGGAGACCTGTTCCAGGGCTTCGCCGATCCTGTCGGCAAGGATGGCGGGGGCGCGGCCCTGACGCGCCGCATGACAGATTTCGACGCCGAAGACTCGCCGGGCAACAAAGCCTGAAGATGAGAGCGATACGGCAAAATGCCGGAAGTCGGCGGGAAGGTCTTCCGTGGCGGCAATCGTGATGCGTCTTGCCCCCGCTTCGATGCGGCGGCGGAAGATCACGGGCGCTTCGATCGACATGAAGTCGCCCTCGATCACAACAGCTACATCCACCGCAACCGGCAGCGCGACATCCGTCACCAGCGCCACTTCGCCGCCGGAATAAAATGGACGCTCGAAATGCATGGCGTCGAGAGCGGCTTCCATGGCCGCCGCGACGTCGCCTTTGACGGTCGTGGGCAAGACCTGTTCGGCAGTTGGGCCCCGGAGATAGTCGAGTTGGAAGAAGTAGCGTGCGTCACGCTCGGCGAGATCGTCGAACCAGATGCTGATCTCATTGGCGCCGGCGACGAGATCGACCTCGAAATCCTGGGAAGCCTCGAGATTGCGCCCGTAGGGCGCCATCCAGCCGGCCTCTATTCCGTTGACGAACAAAACGGCGCCGCCGCAGGTGCGCAGCCGCAGCCGCGCCCGGCCGTCCGAGCCTGCGTCGAGCACCGTACTTGCCCAGGTGGCGACCACGGTCGGGCGGAACCAGAAGCCCGACAGGTCGACGCGCGGCGAGCCGAACGGAAGCCAAACACGGTCCGGCTCGAACACGCCCTGCGGCTTGGGCCGTTTCCCGCGGCGTTCGGCGGCAAACTCGGTTCGGCAGGGATATTCGTGCGGGATGAAATTCTTGTGCTTGGTCAGGAAGAAGAAGGGATCCATCTCCCCTTGCATCGGCTGATCCGCAACATCGTAGCGCTGCTCGGACGTCGTGCCGACGAGCCAGTAAACGACAGGGCCGCCGAGCGCGAGCGGCCGGCGCAGCGTAAGATCGTGCGTGATCGGTTCCACGGTGTTCATCGCAGCGTCTCAACGGGCACGGGCGACACGTCGTTATAGGCCTGGTTCTCGCCGGTCATACCCCAGACGAAGGCGTAAGGGCCGGTTCCGCTGCCCATATGGATCGACCAGGCCGGCGAGATGACACAGTCGCCATTGGCCACGACCAGATGGCGGGTATTGTCCGGCCGTCCCATCAGATGGATTACCCGATCTTCCGCCGCGAGATCGAAATAGAGATAGGCTTCCATGCGCCGCTCATGCAGGTGAGGGGGCATGGTGTTCCAGACGCTGCCCGCAGCGAGATCCGTGATGCCCATCAGCAGCAGACAGGAAGGCGCGACTTCCGGATGAATGTACATGCGCAAGGTGCGCTTGTTGGCGCGTCGCCCCTCGCCGAGTTCGAGCGGCTTCGCCTCGGATTTCGTGATCAGCCGATGCTTGATGTCTGCGCCGGCCGGAACCGAGTTCATATAGAACCAGGCGGGGTGCGCGGCGCTGTCGCTCTCGAGCGTCACTTGTTTAGCGCCGCGCCCGACATAGAGCACATCGCGGTTGGCGAGCGCGAAGCGCTGCTGGTCGACGCTCACCGTTCCTGCGCCGCCGAGATTGGCGATGCCCATCTCGCGCGCGGTGAACAGATGAGGCGTGCCGACGTCCGCGCCATCGCCGAAACTCAGCGGCTCTCCGGTTGGGCACGCGCCGCCGACGATCATGCGGTCGACATGGGTGTAAGCGAAGGCGATACGGCTGGGCTCGAACAGCCGCTCCACCAGAAACTCGGCGCGCAGCCGCTCCGTCCCGTAGCCATCGATGTCGCCCGGACCGGCGCCGAAGAGAACGCGCATCGTCATGCCGCTGCCTCGTCAGCTTCGGCATGGATCATCCCCTCGGTGAGGCAGAGGATCGCCAGGGCCTGGCCGTAGCCGGTAGGCTGGATCGGGATGTCGCGGTAGAACTGGAGGTCGTGGCCCATGCGGGTGCCATAGGAAACCTTTCCGAGCACGCCGTTCTCGTCGATGCTGGCCAGCACCGCGTCGAGTGCGCGCCGGCCCGCTGGACCGCACGTCTTGGGCCCGAAGCCCAGGCGCGCAGCTTTCATGAGACCATAGCCGATGCCGGCGGTGGCCGACATCTCCTCATAGGAAGTCGGGTCATCGAGCAAGGTGTGCCATGCCCCCGATGGCGCCTGCAGGCGCAGCAGCGCATCGATCTGCGCTTCCAGCACGCCGAGCAGATAGGCTTCGACTGGCTTGCCGACACCGCCGTTTTCGATCAAGTCGAGGATGCCGACCGTGATCCAGGCGTTGCCGCGGGCCCAGAGAGCGCCGGCAAAATTATGTCGGCCGGCAAATGTCCAGCCATGGAACCACAAGCCGGTTTTCGGGTCGGCGAGATAGCGAGCATGGACGAGGAACTGGCGAACAGCCTCGTCGATGCAACCTTGCCGGCCGGCCGCGCGTCCGTGGAAAGCGAGGAACAGGCCGGCCATGAACAACGTGTCGTCCCACAATTCGTCGTCGTTGATCTTGTCTGAGACATTGTGCTGGAACCCGCCCTCGGGCGTGCGAGGCATATCGCGAAGCAGCCTTTCGGCCCATTGGCCGAGAGGCGTTTCCCAGCGCTGATCGCGGGTCTCGCCCCAGAGCAATGCCAGCGCCATCATCGGAGCGGTGGTGTTGATGTTCATCGGCGGCAGGCCCGCCCTGAAATGGCGCTCGTACCAGTCTTCGATCGTCTTCAGGAGTTTCGGGTCGCGATTGTGCCGCCAGAGGCAAACGAGGCCGTAGAGGCCCACGCCCTGCGGCCATTCCCAGGAATCGAAGCTGATGTAGTCGCCGGCCGTGCCGTCGAGGTTGGGCTCGTCGAAACGGCCGTCATGGCGCAGGCCGGTCATGCCGCGCACGAGCAGGTCGAGCTTTGAGCGCATATCTCTCATGGACGACGCCACCACTCCTCCCAAGTTTGCGCGATGTCGGGCAAATGGGTGCCACAGGAATTTTTATTGCGCAATCTGAAATTTTTTTGCAGCATGAAGACCTGGTGAGGAAACAGCCTATGGTCGTCAATGTCGAAAGCGGGAAGCGCGGCACGCCCAGCCGGCGCGTGCGGCTCGAAGACGTCGCCGCGCGCTGTGGCGTATCCGTCAGCACGGCGTCGCGGGCGCTTGCTGGCGGCAAGGGCGTGCGCGGCGATCTTCGGTCGACGATCATCGAAACCGCCAGGAAGTTGAACTACACGATCCCCACGTCGATCGCCGGCCGCAAGGTGATCCTCGCCGCAAGCAACGCTGCGAGGATCGACTATGGCCGCAACCAGTTCACCTTCTATGTGCTCGACGGACTGAACGAGCGCGCAAAAACTCTCGGTGTCGAGCTGGTGTCGCGCTCGATCGCCGACTCCGGTGAGCAGATCGCGCTGCTCAATGAGGCAAGCCAGGACAAGAGCGTCGTCGGTTGCCTGTTTCTGACGCTTGACGACGAGGCGGTGCTGACGCTGACCGGCGGTTTCGGCAAGCCGATCGTGCTCATAAACGGCGACGACCCGGCGATGCACCATTCGAGCCTGACGCCATGCAACCGCTCGGCGGCGCATCTCGCGACGCAGCACCTGCTCGACCTCGGCCACCGGCGCATCCTGTTCCTGATGCGACGCGGGCGGCGCACGATCGAGCGTCGCTTCGAGGGCTGGCAGGATGCACTGCGAGAGCGCGGCCTGGCGGCCGGCGACCTGGCCGTGGAGGTGGCGGATTGGCTGCCGGACCTTGCGGCCGAAGCGATCGCGCGGCGCATCGAGACGCGCGGCCTCGACTTCACAGCTGTGCTCGCCGCGGGCGACAGCCTCGCTATCGGCGCGATGATGGCGATCCGGAAGTCGGGTTACGAGGTGCCTGCCGACGTGTCGGTCATGGGCATGGATGACCTTCCGCAGGCAGCTTTCCAGAACCCGCCCCTCACGACGATGCATATCCCGATGCGCGAGATCGGCGCGGCGTCGCTCGACCTGCTGCTCGCCGATCTCGGCGGGGACCTGCCGCCGCGCCGTATCGAATTCGCCTGCCATATCGTGCAACGCCAGTCGACCGGCCCGGTTCGCGCCTGAGACGCATGGTTCACACCGCTGTCCGGGCCAGGCCATCGCTACATCGATGGGGTCACGTTCGAACCGTCTTCGAAGCGTCCGTAACCTCCGCCGAAGAAAAGCAGAGGTTCGCCGTCTCGCAAGGTCGCGGCGGTTACGCGGGCAACGACGATCAAATGGTCGCCGCCCTCATGCCCGGAGATCCGCACGCATTCGAACCGCGACAGGCAGCCACCCAGCAGCGGCACGCCGGCATCGTTCAGGTCGTGCGGGAGGCCGTCAAAAGCTTGACCGGCGCGAGCGAAGCGCTGGCTCAGCTCAATCTGCTCTGCGCCCAGAACATGAACCGCGAAATGCTCGCAACCTGCGAAGGCGGCAAAGCGCCTCGAATGCCGGCCGATCGACCAGAGCACGATCGGCGGGTCGAGGGACACCGATGCAAAGCTGTTCGCGGTGATGCCGACGGGACCATCAGGCGTCATCGTGGTGACGACGGTGATACCGGTCGCAAACCGGCCGAGCGCGTCGCGGAACTCGCGCTTGCGGTCGGGGCCGGGCACCAAGCTTTTCATCGGTTGCTGCTCGGGGTTGAAGTGGTACATCAGGCGCCCTCCTGGCCAAGGGCTGCGGTGGAAGCTTCAATCTCGTTGACGCGCATTCGCAGCATCATCATCGTCGCTCCCCGGTTCCGAGCGGAGTCGCCGGGGTGATGTCCGGCACCCGGCCATAGACATGCGGCAGCGAGCAGGTGTTGATGTTCGGCAGCACGCGCTTGCCGAAGGACAGGGCCTCGTCGAGATGCGGATAGCCGGAGAAGATGAAGGCGCGGATGCCCATTTTCCGGTATTCCTCGATCTCGCACATGACTTGATCGGTCGAGCCGACGATCGCGGCGCCGCAACCGGAGCGTGCGCGGCCAACGCCTGTCCACAGATGCCGCTCGACATAGCCTTGTGCGTCGGCGCCGGCGCGGTTCTTTGCCTGGTGCGCGACGCCCAGGGATGTCGCGTCCAGTGCGCGGGCGCGGATAACGCTGCCCTGCTCGTCATCGAGTTTCGAAACCAGTTCCTCGGCATATTCGCGGGCTTCGGCTTCGGTGTCGCGCACAATCACGTGGACGCGCAGGCCATAATCCAATGTGCGGCCATGGGCGGCTGCACGCTCGTGAACATCACGCATGCGGTGCGCCAACACGTCCTTCGCCTCCGGCCACATCAGATACACGTCGCACTGTGCGCCGCAGAGTTCGAGCGCGTCGGGCGAATAGCCGCCGAAATAGAGCAGCGGCCCGCCATTCTGTTGGTAGGGCTTTGCGGGGTCGGCGGTTACTTTCCCGAATTGGTAGACCTCGCCCTGATGCTTGATTTCGTCGCGCGTCCAGGCCTGACGCAGGATCTCGATGACCTCGCGCGAACGCTGATAGCGGAAGCGGCTGTCGGCGAGTTCGCCGGGAAAGTCGGAAGAGATGACGTTTACAGTCAATCTGCCCTTCAGCATGTGGTCGAGCGTTGCGAGCGTGCGCGCCAGCATGATCGGTTGCATTTCGCCGCAACGCACCGCCGCGAGAAGGTTGATCGAATGGGTTATCGGAGCGCAGCCCGCCACGAAGGACAGAGTATCCTGGCCAACCTGGTAGGACGAGGGACACAGGATATTGCGAAAGCCCAGTCCTTCGGCTGTCTTGACGATGTCGGAGCAATGCTCCCAACTCGACCGCAGCGTACCATCCGGTACGCCGAGATAGCGGAAATCATCGGAACACAAAGCGGAAAACCACGACACTTCAGCAGCATCGAGATCTGCGGACGTCACCGGAACGACCGTCAATGTCGGCACTCCTCGCTGTCAGAGACTGGAATTCCCTGTTGCATATCATTCGTGTTTGTGTAGATCAATAGTGTATCAATTTTGCGTTGGAGACAATGTGAGCACGTCCAGAAACGCCTACGCGCTTCCGATGCATCAAAAGGTCAGCGAAATGCTGATCCGAGAGATCGCGGCCGGGCGGATGATTGAGGGCGAGAAGCTTCCGCCGGAGCGCGACATGGCTGCGGGGCTAGGAATAGCGGTCGGTACTTTGCGCAAGGCGCTCGGCGATCTCGAGCGCAAGGGCTTGCTCAGTCGCATCCAGGGTTCCGGCAACTACGTACGTTCGCAACCCGACGTGGCCAGTGTCTATTCCATGTTCCGGCTGGAACTCCTGGAGGGAGGCGGGCTGCCGACGGCGCGCGTTCTGTCGGTCGATCGGCTGGCGAAACCGATGGACCTGCCGGTGTTCGGGTCGAGCAGCGAGGCCCATAGAATAAGACGGCTGCGGAGCCTCAGCGGCAAGCCGGCGGCGCTGGAGGAGATCTGGCTCGACGGTGCCCGTGCGGAGACGGTTGCTATCGAAGAACTGTCGGATTCGCTCTATCTCTACTACCGCAAGGCGCTCGGCTTCTGGATCTTGCGTGCAGAGGACCGCGTCGGGGTCGGCCAGGTGCCTGGATGGGCGCTGCCTGAATTCGGCCTCGCGCCGGGCGCTGCCGCCGGCTTCATCGAGCGTACCGGCTGGATGCAGGACGGCGCCAGCGCGGAGTTTTCCAGGACCTGGTTTGATCATGGCGTCGCACGCTACGTCGCGCGGCTGCGATAAGGAACGGCTATGGCGAAGCACATTTCCTACGGCATCATCGGCTGCGGCATGATGGGGCAGGAGCATCTTCGCAATGTCGCGCTGCTGCCCGATGTCGGCGTCGCTTCGATCTTCGAGCCCGACGCGACGATGCGCGCCCGCGCGGCAGACCTTACCCCGCATGCATCGATCGCCGGCTCGGTCGCGGAGGTGGCGGCCGATCCGCGCGTCGACTGCTTGCTCATCGCCAGTCCGAACCATGTGCATTTCGCGCAGCTTAGGGAAGTCGCTGCTATCCGTGCGCTGCCCATCCTGGTCGAGAAGCCGCTTTTCACCGATCCGGTCGACGCAGCCGCGGTGAAGGCGTTCGTCGCGACCTATGCCGCACCAGTCTGGGTCGCGATGGAATACCGCTATATGCCGCCGGTCGCTCGATTCATCGAGCAGGCGCAGGACGCCACCGGCGGCATCCGGATGCTGACAATCCGCGAACATCGCTACCCGTTCCTGGACAAGGTGGCCCACTGGAACCGCTTCAACCGTCGATCGGGAGGCACGTTCGTCGAAAAATGCTGCCATTTCTTCGATCTCATGCGGCTGATCCTGAAATCGGAACCGGTAAGAATCATGGCGTCGGCCGGACAGGAAGTGAACCATCTCGACGAGCGTTATGATGGCGAGACACCCGATATCTGGGATTGCGGCTACGTTCTGGTCGATTTCGCCAGCGGCGCGCGCGCCATGCTGGAACTATGCATGTATGCAGAGGGCGGCCGCTATCAGGAAGAGATCAGCGCCGTCGGTGCGCGAGGTAAAGTCGAATGCCTGGTGCCGGGTCCCGGCCGCTTCTGGCCAGCCCATCTCGGTGCGGCGCCGACGCCGCAGTTGATCGTCAGCCCGCGCTTTCCGCAGGGACCGTACACCGTCGAGATCCCGATCGACCCACAATTGTTGACGGCCGGCGATCACAACGGCTCGACCTTTTATCAGCATCAGCGGTTCTGCGCCGCCCTGCGAGGCGAGGGGCCGGTTGAGGTGACGCTGGATGATGGCTGGAAAGCTGTCGCCATGGGTATCGCCGCACAATTGTCGGCAAACCAGGGCACGGCCATTTCCAACCCGCTCGATGCCTGCGAGAGCGCAAGATCCACGGCGTGAGCCGCCTAGTGGGATCAGTCGACCTTGCCTCCGATTGCCGCTATGGTTCGGACCAGCCTGTCCGCGACACAGGTCGATGCTCCAGCCGCCATGAGCATCTGCGGCAGGATCAACCATTCCAGCGTCCAGGCTGCACCGGAGCGCTCTTGCTCATGGATCAGCGCATGATGCATTCCCGACAATTGGACTGCGTTGTAGCGGGCAAGCGTCACCAGCATCTCGGCGTCGACGGGATTGCGCTTGTGCGCCATGGCGGACGACGAACCGCCGCCCGCCCTTTGCAGCTCGTCGCCTGCCTGCGCCATCAGCGCAATGTCCTGCCCGAACTTGCCGAGGCCGCCCGTCACAAGCGACAGCCAGTTGGCCAGCTCAGCGATGCGGTCGCGCTGACTGTGCCATTGCGGCGCGTCGCCGAGGCTTAGCTGCCGGGCCAGCGCGGCACGGAGGGCGGCGCCCTTGTCTGCAAACTTCTCGAGTGTCCCGGCGGTGCCGCCGAACTGGACGACGAGAACCGATCCCCGCACCGATTGAAGCCGCTCATGGTGGCGCACGATCGGTTCGCGCCAGCTTGCGACGCGGTCGGCTACGGAAATCGGAATTGCTGCCTGCATGCGGGTTCGGGCCATCAGCGTGCGATCGCCAAACCGATGGCCGAGATCGGCGAAGGCGACCACCAGAGCCGAAAGCCGTTCTTCCAACAGGTCGATACAGGCGCGAATTCTCAGGATCATCACCGTGTCGATCACGTCCTGGCTGGTCGCACCGAAATGCACATGCTGCGAATGCGGCTCTCCGACAGCATGCCTGATCTGCCGCACGAGCTCCGGCACCATGACGCCGTCGCGCGCCGTTGCGTCTCTCAGCGCCTGGATTTCCGGCCGGAAGTTGTCGAGGACGCGCCCGATGACGCTTGCTGCAGCCGCCGGGATGATGCCGAGCGCAGCTTCTGCGTCGGCGAGCGCCTTCTCGAATTGCAGCATCGTCGCAAGTTCGGCCTCGACGCCGAGCAGCGTCGCCATCTTCTCATCGCCGAGAAGCCCGGACAGGAGGGGATTGTCGAATGCTGCGATCATATGTCGAAGAAGACCGTCTCGTTGATGCCCTGGAGATGAATGTCGAACTTGTAGATGTCGCCATCGCGCGGCGCGACCAGCGTTGACACCCGCTCTTTCTGCTCAATGCGCATCAGGACGGGATCCTCGGCGTTGGCGGTTTCCTCATCGCCGAAATACATGCGGGTGTGAAGGCCAATGTTGATTCCACGCGCGACGACCCAGACCGTCAAATGCGGCGCCATCTTGCGGCCGTCAAAAAACGGCACGCGACCGGGTTTGATGGTTTCGAACAGGCATTCGCCCGTCGTCATGTCGGTGGGCAGCCGGCCCCAGCCGGTAAAGTTCGGGTCGGCGGAGCCGCGCAGATCCGAGGGCGAATTGTAGATGCCGGCGGCGTCCGCCTGCCAGATCTCCACAAGTGCGTTGTTCAGCGGCGAGCCGGCGCCGTCGATCACCCGGATATTGACCCTGATGCGTTCGCCCCTGGTCTTGTCGTTGACCATCGCGGTGCCAAGGTCGCGTTCATAGACGCCCGAGATACCGGCAAAGTTGGGCGTCAGCCCGATATGGACATAGGGTCCCGCGGTCTGCGAGGCGCTTTCCTTCAGCCGGCCGAGAGCCTGGACCATCAGTTGCCCTCGATGCGGTTTTCGAACAGCGTCGAGCGGCGGCCGCGCAGTACAATGTCGAATTTGTATGCCCGCGCATCCATCGGTATCGTTGCCTCCATGTCGAGTGCGGCGGTGAGGCCTTCAATAGCACGGCGGTCGTTGATGGTCCGCACGATCGGGCACCTCCAGATCATCGGGTCGCCCTCGAAATACATCTGGGTGATCAGGCGCTGCGCGAAGCCGTGCCCGAAGATCGAGAAATGGATGTGCGCTGGACGCCAGTCGTTGGGTCCGTTGGGCCAGGGATATGGCCCCGGCTGGATCGTGCGGAAACAATAGGAGCCATCCTCGCCGGTGATCGTGCGGCCGCAGCCGCCGAAGTTCGGATCGAGTGGCGCGAGATAAGTCTCCTTCTTGTGTCGATAGCGTCCGCCGGCGTTGGCCTGCCATACCTCCAGCAACGCACCGGCGACGCCGATGCCGCGCTCGTCGAGCAGGCGGCCATAGACGAGGATGCGCGACCCGATCGCGCTTTCGCCCGGCCCGGCAAAATTGTGTATGAGGTCATTGTCCAGTTCACCGAGAATACTTTGGCCGAAGACCGGCCCGGTAAGCTCCGACAGCGTGTTGTCGAGGGAAAGAAGCGGCCGTTGCGGCGAGCGCAGCACGGAAGTCTTGTAGGCTGGCGTGAAGGCCGGCGGATGCCAGTTGCGGTCGCGCGGAAAGAAGGCGCCGATTTCCGGCGTGCGGTTGGCGGGAAAGCGCGACTTGGTCATGATTAGCCGGCTTGAGCGTCGATTTCGTCGAACGTCTTCCTGGCGATCTTCATCGCATGATTTGCCGCCGGTACCCCGGCATAGATTGCCACATGCAGCAGCGCCTCGCGTATGTCGTCGCGCGTCGCCCCGGTATTGACGCTGGCGCGGATATGTATCGCAACCTCTTCGTCCTGCTTCAGCGCGGCGAGCAGCGCGATGGTGATCATGGAACGCTCGCGCCTGGTGATGTTCGGCCGCGACCAGACGTGGCTCCATGCAGCCTCCGTGATCAGTTCCTGGAAAGGAATGTCGAATTCGGTCTTGGCCGCCTCTGCCCGGTCGACAGGGGCGTCACCCAGCACCGAACGGCGCGTCGCCATCCCTTCGACGTATCGGTCGCCGTGTCGTGGCTTGCTCATTTGCGCTCTCTTGGCATGTCGTTCAGGAAGCCACGGATCAGCCCGGCCAGCCTTTCCGGCTGCTCGACGCATGGGATGTGGCCCGCACCGGAGATGACCTCGAATCGTGCGGCGGGGATTGAGCGGGCCAGCGATTCCACCAGTTCAGGAAGCGTCGATCCGTCCTGATCGCCGACAATGCAGAGTGTCGGCACTTTGATCGCGGCGGTCGTCGCGGTGAAATCGGCGTCGCGGATAGCCGCGCAGGCAGCAGCGTAGCCGGCCGGATCCTGGCGCGTCAGCATCGTTTTATAACCCGCCAGTTCCTCGCCGCGATTCTTATGGAAATCCGGCGTGAACCATTTTCGCATCACGTCGTCGGCAAAGCTGGCGATGCCCTCCGACAGGGTCGCGTTGATGCGCTCGTTCCACATCTCGGCCGTACCGATTTTCGCTGCCGTATCGCAAAGGATCAATCCCTCGATCAAAGCCGGCCGCGTCTTGTAAAGGCATTGCGCAATGACGCCGCCGATCGAAAGCCCGCAGATCACCGCGCGCTTTACGCCAAGATGGTCGAGCAGCCCTGCAAGGTCCGTCGCATGGGTCTCGATTGTTTGCGGCGCGCCACCCAGTTCGCTCAGGCCGTGTCCGCGCTTGTCGAACGCAACGGATGTACAGTCGTCGGCCAGCCTTCGCTCGACCTCGTTCCAGATGCGCATATCCGTGCCGAGCGAGTTGGCGAAGACGACCGTCGGCCTGCCAGTTTTGGGACGATGCCGGTAGTGGATCGTCGCGCCATTGATGCGAGCAAAGTTCATACTTGTCATAGCTTTGGCATTCCTTTGGGCCGCATCAGCCGTTTTTGCGCGGCGATGCGGAATGGTGCGTTCGGCGCACCATAGCCTGCATACGCGCCGCGCCGTTCAACGAACTCGATAATGAATCCCTCTCCGAATGTCGGCGCATAGAGCTGAAAAAATTCGCCGTTGTCGTCGCGGTCATAAAGGATGTTGGCCGAGCGTAACCGATCGGCGACTTCCGGATCCAGACCGAAGCGCGCTTCTACGTCGTCGTAGTAGTTCATCGATATCTGAAGCGGTTCGAAGCCGTTGGCCTGCAGCTTCGCCGCCGTCGCAAAGATGTCATCCGTCGCGAGTGCCAGATGCTGGACGCCGGAACCAAAGGTTTCGGCGATGAAATGGCCGGCCAGGGTGCGGTGACTCTCGGCGCCGTTCAGCGTGAGGCGGAAGCGCTTGTCCAGACCTTCGATGACCTGGCTGCGCACGAGGCCGGCCGGATCGACGATGTCGACCATCGGGCTCTTGGTCGTCCTGAAGATCGAGACATAGAACAGCAGCCAGCTCGGCATCTCCTCCTGTGCCATGGTCTGCCCGACATGATCGATGCGGGTGAGGCCGACGCCATTGCCGGAACTTGCCGACGTGACCGGCGTGAACTCTATGTCCCAGACCTTCGCCAGGTCGGTCTTGGCATCGAGGAAGTAGATCAGTCCGCCGCCGACGCCGCGGATCGCCGGGATCGACAACTCGCCGGGCCCGACCCGCTGGTGAAAGATCTCCGCGCCCAGTGCCTCGGCGCGCGCCACCGTGGCGGCGGCGTCCTCGACCTTCAGGCCCATCGCGTATGCCGACGTGCCATGGACAACAAAGGAAGAATGGGCAAAGCCCTGCCGCTCGGTATTGATGACGATATTGATCTCGCCCTGGCGGTAGAGCGTGACCTCCTTAGAGACGTGCCGACCGGCCTCGACAAAGCCGAGCATGCGCAACAGCGATCCAAGCTGTCCGGCGTCCTGGCGATCGGCCGCGAACTCGATGAACTCGACCCCTCCGACCCCGATGCGGTCGGGCATTGGCGGGATGGCCATGTCAAGTGCCGGTTCTTCACGCCGCACCTGGTCCATCAACCATACGAGCGAACGCCGTCCGTCGACGGAGATCGCCTTTGCCGACCCGCCACGGAACTGGTCGTTGAAAATCTCGAGCGACAGATAGCCGTCATAACCGGTTGCCGCGACCGCCTGCATGAACTGTCGCACCGGCAGATCGCCTTCGCCTGGCATGTTGCGGAAGTGCCGGCTCCAATAGAGCAAGTCCATGTCGATCAGCGGCGCGTCGGCGAGTTGGACAATGAAGATCTTGTCCGCGGGTATCGAACGGATCGAGCCGAGCTCAATCCTGCGGGCCAGCGTGTGGAAGGAATCGAGAACCAGCCCGACGTTCGGATGGTCGGTCCTGCGCACGATTTCCCAGGCATCGCGATGATCGTTGACGTGACGCCCCCAGGCCAATGCCTCGTAGCCGACGCGCAGACCGCGCCTGGCGGCGCGCTCGCCAAGCTCGCGAAAGTCCATGGCCGCCCGGTCGATCCCGCCAAGCGAGACGGGCGACACCGACGAGCATACCAGCATCAGATCGGTGCCGAGTTCCTGCATGACGTCGAACTTGCGCTCGGCACGATCGAAGGCGCGCTTGCGCTGCGGCTCCGGCAACCCCTCAAAATCCCTGAACGGCTGGAAGAGCGTTATGGTCAGACCTGTGTCACCAGCCATTCGGCCGACGTCGCGCGGCGAGCCGTCAAAGGCGAGGAAATCGTTCTCGAAGATTTCGACACCGTCGAAGCCCGCGGCGGAAATTGCCGCGAATTTCTCCGCCAGGTCACCGGCGATCGACACCGTCGCGATCGACGTCTTCAAACGCGCCTCCTCCCTGGTTTGTCGTGAACGAACCAGTTCGTACATAACTAAGGCAACGCTGGCAGCACCGCAAGTTTCGGCCGCTCAGCGTTCTGCGGGAGCTTCGTCCTTCGCGACAAAACGCAACAGCATCTCCACGCTGTTGCGTTTGAGCCGCTCGAGTTGTGCCGGCGCGCCGAAGTCGCGTCCGAAGATCATCGAAAAAGTGGTGCGATTGGAAACGTTGAAGAAGCACAGCGCGCTTACTTGCCAATGGAGTTCGATCGCGTCGAGTCCCGGCCGGAAGACCCCCTCTTCGACACCGCGTGAATAGATGCGAGAGATGTGGTCGATCGCCGTCACGTTCAGTTCGCGGATCGCATCCGATTGTTGGAGGTATTGACCGTGATGGATGTTCTCGATCATCACCATGCGGATGAATTCCTCGTGTCGGTGATGGTGGTCGAACGTGAACTCCACCAGGCGCGTCAGTGCCGCCACGGGGGGCAGACCTTCGATATCAAGTTGAGCCTCGCCCTCGCGCACCTGACGATACGCGTTCTCGAGCGCGCGCAGGTAGAGGCCTTCCTTGTCGCCAAAATAGTAGTAGATCATGCGCTTGCTGAAGCGTGTGCGCGCCGCAATCTCGTCTATGCGCGCGCCCGACAAACCGTTCAGGGCAAACTCCTTGGAGGCGATCTCCAGGATGTTGCGGCGCGTGCCCTCAGGGTCCTGGATACGCGTCGTGCTCGCGTCCGGCTTCGGCTTTCGTTCTTTCTTGATAACGGCCATGCAGTTTGAGTTCCCGCCCCGGCACAGCCGGCATTTGACTAAACTAACCAGTTAGTACATCATTCGCAAATCACGACGGACTCATTTACCGGCGCGTTTGGCGTGAACACAAGGGCGATCCAGGAATTGCCGCATTTGGGCTGGGAGGCGGCCCGCACAGGGAGGAATTTCGGGAGATGGGCGACAGCCTTGTCGACCTCCTTTGCCGTCTTGCCGACGAGCACAAGGGCGCCGCCAGCGGCGACAGCGAAAAGGTCGTGATTGGCCTCGTCGGACGCGGTATTCAGTCCTCGCGCACTCCCGGCATGCACGAGCGGGAAGCCCGGCGTCTCGGCATCGGCTATTCGTACCTTTTGCTCGATTTCGACCGGCTCGGATTTCCGGACGCGGCGATCGGCGACTTGATCGCGGCGGCGGAAATTGCAGGCTTTCACGGCCTCAACATCACGCATCCGTTTAAACAGGCTGTCATTCCCGTCCTCGATGCGCTGTCGCCGGAAGCGCGCGCGATAGGCGCGGTGAATACGGTCGTCTTTGCTGGCGGACGCAAGGAAGGCCACAACACCGACGGCTGGGGTTTCGCGGAGAGTTTTCGCGAAGCGATGACAGGCGCATCGATGGGCTGTGTCGCAATGTTCGGCGCCGGCGGAGCGGGCGCCGCAGTCGCAAACGCGCTGATGCAAATGGGCGTTGGCCGGCTGTTCGTCCTCGACAGCCAACCCGGTCGCGCCTCGGATCTTGCGTCGCGCATGGGCGCGTTCGGCGGTCGCGTCGAGACGTGGCCGGACCCGGCCGCAGCCGTGCGCATGGCAAACGGCATCGTCAACACGACCCCGGTGGGCATGGCGAAGTACCCCGGAACACCGTTCGACACGGCTCTTCTGACAGCCGAAAAATGGGTCGCCGACATAATCTATTTTCCGACCGAAACAGAGTTGTTGGTGGCGGCCCGAACGATCGGCTGCAGAACGCTGCCGGGCATCGGCATGGCGATCAATCAGGCCGTCCGCGCGTTCGAACTCTTCACCGGGCGCAAGGCCGACCGCCGCGCCATGGCAGATCACTTCGAGGCCGCCGCATGAAGGCAATGACGTCTACAACCGTATGAAGACCATAGGGAGGAAATCGACATGAAAGCTGAAATCAACCGACGCCTGTTTATGGTCGCCGCCGGCGCACTCGCCGCCGCGACCGCCGTTCCCGCCTTCGCCCAGGACAAGCCGAAGCTGCGTTTCTCGGCCGTGTTCTCGGAACAGGACATCCGGGCCGAGATGATGAAAATGTTCGCCGACGCCATCAAGGACGACTTTGCCTTCGAGGGTTATTACGGCGGCAACCTGTTCAAGCAGGGCACCGAACTTGTCGCCATCCAGCGCGGCAACCTCGAGATGGGCAACGTTGCCCCGCAGGACATCTCCAAGCAGATTCCGGCGTGGTCCATCGTCACCGCCGGCTACCTGTTCCGTGACGCCGCGCACGTGAAGGCGTTCTTTGCCAGCGATGCCGGGGCGGAGCTGAAGCGGATGACCGAGGACCAGCTCGGCGTGAGGGTGCTCGGCCCTACCTATTTCGGCCTGCGCCAGGTCGGCCTGAAGCCGGACAAGGAAATCAAGACTCCCGCCGACATGGCAGGCATCAAGCTGCGTATGCCGGGCGGCGACGCCTGGCAATTCCTCGGCCAGGCGCTCGGTGCGAACCCTACGCCAATGGCCTACGCCGAGGTCTATACCGGCCTGCAGACAGGCGCAATCGACGGACAGGACAACCCGTTGCCCAACGTCGAGAACATGAAGTTCTACGAGGTCATGTCGCAGATCGTATTGACCTCGCACCTTGTCGGATTCGACCTTCTCAGCATCTCGAAAAAAGTGTGGGACGAGATGGGGGCCGAGAAACAGGCAAAGGTCCAGGCCGCGGCGGACAAGGCGATCGACTTCTCGACAGAGAAACACCTGACGCGCGAGAAGGAACTCGTTGAAACATTCAAGGGCAAGGGCCTGAAGATCTACGAGCCCGATGTCGCAGCATTCCGCAAGCATGTGCAGGAGCAATATCTTGCCTCCGACCTGGCCAAGGAATGGCCTGCCGGGATGGTCGACAAGATCAACGCGCTTTGACGCGACGAACGCGCCGGCCGGTCCGCTTGCGACCGGCTGGCCGGTTTGGCCAGACGCCCGTCAGGGAGGCATCATGAACCCGGGATTGAGACAGGTCGGCGGCTGGCTCTACCGGCGCGCCGAGAACGCCATCGCCATCGCAATCGGCGCCATGTTCGCCGCGTTTCTGCTGCAGGTTGCTTTTCGCTACCTTCTCAGCTGGCCGACCGGCTGGAGCAACGAGCTCACCGTCGTACTCTGGATCTGGGTTGTGCTGTTCGGCGCAGCATTCGTCGTTCGTGAAGAAGAGGAAATCCGTTTTGATCTCCTCTACGCCACAGTCGGTCCGGACATCCGGCGGGTAATGACGCTTGCCTTCGCAATCGCTCTCGTCGCGCTCTATGGCTGGTCCTTTCCGGCCGTCTTCAGCTACGTGACCTTCATGAAGGTCGAGAGCACCGCCTACCTCAAGATACGCTTCGACTGGCTGTTCTCGATCTATCTGATCTTCGTGGTCGCCGTGATCGCCCGTTACCTGTGGCTGGCGTGGCGTGCTCTGCGCGGCGAAGCACCGGCGGAATTCGACCCCACGAAAGCGAGCTCCGGCGTATGAATCTCGCGAGTCCCTTTTCGCTGTCAGTCGTTGCGATCACAGCGCTGGCCCTGCTTGGCCTGCCGATCGGTCACTCGATGATCGCCGGGTCGATCCTCTATCTCTGGCTTGCAGGGCTCGACATGGGCACGTCGGCCGAGCAACTCCTCAACGGGCTCTACACAAGCTACATTCTGCTTGCCGTACCGATGTTCATTCTCGCCGCGGAGTTGATGAACGCCGGGACCATGACCGACCGGCTGCTGCAATTCTGCAACGCCGTCGTCGGCCGTTTCCGCGGCGGTCTGGCGCAAGTCAACGTGCTGCAGTCGATCATCTTCGCCGGTATGTCCGGCTCGGCCATCGCCGACGCCGCGGGCACCGGCAAGATGATGCAGCAACTCATGACCAAGGATGGCAAGTACCCGGCGAGCTATGCCGCTGCGCTGACAGCCGTCACCTCCGTCGTCGGCCCGATCATTCCTCCGTCGATTCCGCTGGTCATCTACGCGCTGATCTCGGATGCATCCATCGGCTACCTGTTCATTGCCGGTATCGTGCCGGGGCTTCTTCTCGCCCTGTCGCAGATGATCATCGTCGCCATCGACGCGCGCCGGAAGAACTTTCCGGTCGAGAAGCCGGTGCCGCTCAGGGAATTACCGGGGATCACCTTGCGCGCATTTCCGGCGCTGATGCTGCCGGTCGTTCTGCTGGTCGGCATAAGGGGCGGCGTGATGACCCCGACCGAGGCCGCGGCGGTCGCCGCCGGCTACGCGCTGCTCATCTCGGTCGCGATCTATCGCAGCGTGACGCCGGGCCAACTCTACCATGCGCTTCTCAACAGCGCCCGCACCACGGCCTCGATCGGCATGCTCATCGCCGGCGCCCTGGTGTTCAACTACGTTGTCACGGTCGAGAACATTCCGCAGTCCCTGTCGGTGATCCTGAAGTCCTGGGATCTTTCGCCGATAGGTTTCCTGATCCTGGTCAATATCCTGCTGCTGATCCTGGGCTGCGTGCTGGAAGGGACGACCATCCTGCTGGTAATCGTACCGGTGCTAATTCCGACGGCGCAGGCGCTCGGTGTCGACATGGTGCATTTCGGCGTAATGGTCGTCGTCAACATCATGCTCGGGCTCGTCACCCCGCCCTACGGGTTGCTGCTGTTCATCATGACCCGCATCGCAGAGGTGCCGCTGCGCGACCTGGTGCAAGATGTAATGCCGTTTCTCTACGCCATGATTGCCGCCCTGATGCTGATCACCTTCTTCCCATCGCTGGTGCTGTGGCTGCCGCGCCTGCTGGGCTATCAAGGATAGGACCATGACCAAGCCAATCTTCGTTCTCAACGGCCCCAATCTCAACCGGCTCGGCATGCGCGAGCCGGAGATCTATGGGCGGACGACACTCGCAGAAATCGAGCGGATGTGCCGTGACGCCGCCGGCGACCATCCGATCCGTTTTCACCAGTCGAACATTGAGGGCGAAATCGTCAATTGGGTGCATGAGGCGATCGACGACGGCGCGGGCATTTTGGTCAATCCCGCGGGTTTGAGTTTTGTTTCGATCCCGGTGCTCGATGCGCTCAAAATGTTTCCGGGCCCGATCGTCGAACTGCATATCTCGAACATCCATCGCCGCGAGGAGATCTATCATCGGTCGCTGGTATCGAAGGTCGCCACCGGCGTGATCGCGGGGCTCGGCGCCGCGGGCTATCCGCTCGCGATCCGCTGGCTCATGGACCAGATAGACGGATAGTTTGTCGCCATGCCTGAACCCTGTATCATCGCTGTTGCGATCACCGGCTCGCTGCCGCGCAAGGAAGACAATCCTGCGGTGCCAATCAGCGTGGCCGAACAGATCGAGTCGACCCAGGAAGCCTTTGAAGCAGGTGCGTCGCTGGTGCACATCCACGTGCGCAATGACGATCAGAGTTCATCGTCTGAACCAACGCGGTTCGCTGCTGTTCAGGCGGGGGTGCGTAGGCATTGCCCCGGTATGATCGTCCAGTTTTCGACCGGCGGGCGCGGTCGTGATCCTGCCGCGCGTGGCTCGGCACTTTATCTGAAACCGGACATGGCCTCGCTTTCGACCGGTTCGGTCAACTTCCCATCCATCGTCTACGAGAACCATCCCGCCCTGATCGGTGATCTCGCAACCGCGATGAAGGCAAATGGCGTGCTGCCGGAGATCGAGATCTTCGATCTCTCGCACCTTCACACTGCCAGGCGGCTGGCCGACGCGGGACTTTTGGGTGAGCGCCCGCACATCCAGTTTGTCATGGGCGTGCAAAACGCACTGCCTGCGGAGGAGAGATTGCTCGATGTGCTCCTCAGGGAAGCGAAACTCCTGTTTCCACAGTCCACCTGGACGGCGGCCGGAATAGGCCGCAACCAGACGATCGTAATGCAATGGGCGTTGGCGCGCGGGGCAGACGCAGTGCGCACCGGACTTGAGGATAATATCAGGATCACCAGGGAACGCCTGGCGCGCAGCAACGCCGAGCTTGTCGAACTCGCGGCGGCCTCGGTCGAGAAGTTTGGCCGGCGCGTGGCCACCGTCAACGAGGCGCGCCAAACGCTTGGTCTGGCGTCAGGATCGTAATTCCTGGGGCCGCAACTTCGCGCCCCGCTGTCGGACCTGTTGCGCCTTGGCCACCGTCCTGGAATTACGGTGACAGTGCACTATTTTCTTTCCCCGCCTGGCCGCGTTTTCCCGATTTCACGGCTTTTCCGGTTTGCTCGGCAATCCGGTCCAGAAGTGGTTCGCCGCCCTCCGGCCGTTCAGATTCCGACATCGGCAGCGTGGCGATGCTAGTCGAGCCGTGCGTTCAACTACACACAGGAAGGCCTCCGATCGGTAGGTGCGGCGAACGGCGGCAACGACGTGCGAATAGGATGGTTGAGTGTATGATCGAAAATGCCGTAGCTGCAGTCTAACGCGAAATGCCGATCGTCTGTGATCCATCGGTCATTGCAGCGGCGATGAACCGGAATCATGACCCCAAGCCGACCTTCAGCAACCCGTTTTGCTGCCCGATAGCCGACATTCGTGGCAACCAGCGCTGATGGCCGGAGAGCGACTTACGCAAGCCGCGACGTGAACGGCAGCTTCGCGCCCGATCTTGGTCATTCCGGGTACCATTGCCACTGCCCAAAACCAGACATTACCGGCGTCTGGGAGAGCACGTGTGGCCCTTACACCCTCCATTCAATAATCCGTCGATCGGCTGACCTCGTCCCAATTGAGCGCGGCCGCGGCACGGACGGCATCCGTCTGTGCTATGCGCTCTAAGGCATCACGTCCCAGAATCAGTTGCTCGGGCAGATTATCCTCACGCGATAAGTCGAAGATCACATTGGCGACCTTGCCAGGGTCGCCGGGCTCGTTTCCCGCATAATTCTCGGTCATCCGCATGATCTCGCCTATTGTCGGATCGTACTCGTCGAGCAGTGCCGGCGCGTGGCCACGGGCAACCCGCGTCCAGTTGGTGCGGATGCTGCCCGGTTCGATGGCAATGGTCTTGACGCCGAAGGGTAAAACCTCCTTGGCCAGTGATGCGGTGAAACCACTGACCGCCCATTTGGCGGCGGCATAAGCGGTGGACCCCGGACTTCCGAAGCGAGCGGAGCTGGACGAGATGTTGATGATGTGTCCCGATTTCTGCCTCCGCATGACCGGGAGCGCCGCGCGGGTCAGGTTCACTACACCATAGAAATTGGTGTCGATCTCGGCTTTGAAGTCAGCCTCGGAGGTCTGTTCAAACGGAGCAAGATGAGCGTAGCCGGCATTGTTGAGCAGCACGTCAAGACGACCGAACGTCCGGACCGCTGTGTCAACGGCATTCTGTGCGGCCTTCATATCGGTGACGTCGAGTCAACGAGAGCGACGTTTTCGGGATAGCGCTGCTTGAGTTCCGAAAGGCGACTGACGTTTCGGGCGGTCGCCACAAGGTTGTCTCCCCGTGAAGGCACGAGTTCCGCCGTGCTTCGGCCGATGCCACTGACGCTACCTGTAATGAGCCAAGTCTTGGGCATTTGTTCTCCGGGTCATCTCGCAAGGGTCGCGGAAGCGAACCGCTTTACGAAAGCATCGCTGCAGCGCTGCGAAGATTCAAATGTGCTAGAGGGTCATATCTCCGCTCGGATGGGCTAGGCAGAGCTATCCCAAGGGTCAGGCCTTTGCGTAGATCCATTATTAAACGTGATGGACTGTCTCGGTGCGCGACATGCCCGGGTTCGTCATTTGCTCGTTCGACCAGCGTGCCGACCAAAGACACGCGTAGAACGCTATGTTGAGGGCGCGCGTTCAGTCGACTGCATCAAAGCTGTGAATGACCGATACCGCGGTTTAGAATCTCCCCGCGCTGGGTGTACCGGCGACAGGCAAGAGACACAGCCGTTGTTCGCTGCTCAAGGCGGCATCCTCTGACGTTTTGCGGGAGATCACCCCATGCTCGCAACGGGTCTACCATAGACCTTCGCATCGCCTGACCGACACTGCCGTTCGATAGTCGCGCGGACCGAGGCGGCGCAATCTCCTCCGCAGACACTAGGTGGCCATCCATGGAGGCGCATGCCAACCCACGGGGGGCCAGCGGCGGAGGTGGCCGATACGGCCGTGGGTAAGGCGATCAGCAGGAGACAAACATGAGCTTTGGACAACACCTCACACCCCGGTAGGCCGGAGCCTGACGAGTTGGTTCCGGCGCGCTACGCGCTGCGGAGCCGTTAGCGGCGACCCGATTAAACGGGCTGAACTCGTGAGCCCGCAATTGATAGCCTTATGGCCGCGCAGAAGCGGGCGTGGCTGAGTTGAGAACTGAAAAGGATCATTAAATGGCTAAATTTGAGGTCGGCTACGTTATTGGTAGCCTCGCGTCTCAATCTATCAACCGACGGCTTGCGCTCGCGCTCGTCAAACTCGCTCCTTCGAATTTGAGGCTCAGGGAAATCCCCATCCGGGATCTGCCGCTCTACAGCTACGATTATGACTCCAATTATCCAGAGGTCGCAAATCGCTTCAAGAGTGCCATAGCTGATACCGACGCCGTCCTTTTTGTTACGCCAGAGTACAATCGTTCGATACCCGGCGCGTTGAAGAACGCGATAGATTGGGCTAGCCGGCCGTACGGGCAGAATGCGTTCACGAGGAAGCCATCTGCGGTGATAGGAACGTCTCCCGGTTTGATTGGCACCGCTGTCGGCCAGCAGCACTTGCGCACTGTCCTCGGCTTCTGCGATTCGCCGCAGATGAACGCGCCGGAGGCTTACATCCAGTTCACGCCGGACCTTATCAGCGATGATGGCGAAGTGTCGCGCGAATCCACAGCCGAATTCCTGAAGACCTTCATGGTGGAATTCAGTGGCTTCATCGAACGGGCACGTACCGTGCCGGTTCCCGCCTGACCGATCCGGGGTTCGACGCCGCCCGGCTGGAGGACCCCGTGCTGTACGCTTCGCTGGGCACGGTGTTCGATGGGGGGCCCGCCCTGCTGCGGACCTTCGCGACCGCGCTGGCACCGCTGGGCGGCACCGTTGTCGTCTCGACCGGGTCCACGGAACCGGCAGACCTGGGTCCGCTGCCAGCCAACGTGCTGGCCCGCCAATCCGTGCCGCAGCTCCAGGTGCTGGACCGGGCGGCGCTCTTCGTGACCCACGGCGGCATGAACAGTGTCAACGAGGCGATGCGGACCGGGGTGCCGACACTCGTCGTGCCACAGGGGGCAGACCAGCCAATGGTGGCGCGGCGGGTTGTAGAGCTCGGTGCCGGCCTCGAGCTCCGCACGGACGACGCCACTGCAGAGACGGTGCAGGCGCTCGCCCGGTGTCTGCTGGACGAGCCGCGCTTCCGCGAGGCGGCAGCCGCACAGGGCGCCGCACAAAAGCAGGCCGGCGGCGCCCGGCGTGCCGCCGACGAGCTCGAGCGGTATCTCGACGACGTGCTCGGAGGCATCGCGACCGATCGAGCACAGGGGCGCTGAACCATGTCGACGACGGTCGCCGTACCCATGCTTCGGCCTGCAGCACCGGCCGAAATCCGCTCCGCGGACTCCGGCCCGCCCTTCGGGTGGGCGATCCCCGTTCCGGTTTTCAGCTTGTCCCCCGTTCTCCCGGTCCTCGCCGGACAGGCAGGGGCAGGACGAGGCCTGCCCTGCCTTCCACTGGAAGGGAAAGAAGGGTGGCCGCTTGAAAAGAAGCTGATGCGGCATGGTTGAAGCGAGGATTGAGGGGGCCGGGCCCAGCCTGGCCGAAATTACAGAGCGGCATATCGCGGCGCAAAATTAGTGTGGCCCTGGGGTCTCAGAAGGCGCCTATCGTGACCCTTCGAATATCCCGGAAAGGGCCGCTGCATCAGACATTTAAGCGTTCCGGTGCCCCGGGGTTAATTTTCGGCGCGCTTTCACATTCAGAGACGACGGTTGATCAGAGTCTCATCCGCGGGTTGGAACATGAGAGACTACTGATCTGAAGTTCCCGAATTCAAGCTTGTCCACCTTCCCCTGACTAGCCCCGCCCCTGCCGGCGCCGCGGACCAGGCAAAGGCTGCGAGCCTTCCAGGCTCAGGCTGGGATCAAGGGTAAAGAGCTCCTGCGCGCGTCCGACGCCACGCAACGCGAACCGGCCGACTGAAACGAGCTTTTTGCGCTCCTCGCCGAGTAGCAGCTCGGCGAATTCCGATGAGCAAAGCATATTGCGACCGGCCGACTCGCACATGGAGCTGATCCGGCTGACCTCATTGACCGGCGGGCCGACAACGGTGAAATCGAGACGGTCCGGAGTGCCGATATTGCCGTAGAAGACCCTGCCGGCATGCAGGCCCAAGTGAATGTCGGCGACAGAAAGGCCATCGTTTTTGCGGCGTTTGGCAAGCTGCAGCAGCCGTGTGCGCATGTCGCGTTCTGCCTCCACCGCGGCGCGACAGGAATATTCGGGCCGCGAACTGGTGAAGATGGCCAGGACTCCATCTCCGATCAGTTTCAGCACATCGCCGCCGGCGGCCTTCACTGCGCCGATGACCGCTTCGGCGTAGTCATTGATCAACGGCACGAGTTGATCGTTTTGAACCGACTCGGACAGGTTCGTATAGCCAGTAATGTCGGAGAACCAGAGTACGGCGTTGATCCTCTTCACCGAGCCGTGGCGGATGCCGCCGCTCAGCACCTGGCGACCAGGCCCCCGGCCGAGATATGCCTCGACCAGCGTCTTGGTGAGCCTTGTCTGCGCAGCGGAACGAACCGCCAATCCCAGATGCGGTGTAAGCCGGGACAGAACAGCGACTTCCTCGTCCGAAAATCCACCCGGGCGCGCTGTGGTCCAGCGGGCGTAGAATGCATCGACATCCTCGACCCTCATCGCCTGCCGGATACGATAGACGATCGCAAGATAGTCCGTCTGGCCGGCATCGCGCAGCTCCTCGATCGCCGGAAAGCCGCGCGTTTCGCCTGCTTCGAGCCGGCAACGTAGGGTCAATTCACGCCGCCGCAGCATCTCCAGAAACGGGCTGCGCTTCCACAACTCCGCTCCCTTGCCCTCACGGCTCGACGGGTATTCTTCTTCGCGGAAGCTGATCGACTCGTCTTCGTCCCAGAAGAAGGCGCGTGCCTCGTGCATCGGGTGCAGCGTGTCGATCATCACAAACGCCTTGCCCAGCGGCAGCCCTGCTTCGACGCAACGCTCGCAGAAGGCCTGTACAAGCGATTCCTCGCTGCGGATGCCAAGCAGCCCAGCCTCCGCGAGCCAGGTGGCAATTTCATCGCAATCGCTGATCTTCATTGCCGACGATAGCTTCCCATTGCACCGCAAAAACGGCGCCAGGGTGTTTTATATCACATGCGTGGTCAACGGAGCACAAGCACGTCACCCGATGACAAGCTGATGCTTGCTGTCCTGGATCGGATGTTGTCGGTGCTCCAAATGGGGATTTACGAGTCTCGGCACGGACTCTGAACCGAACCGAGTAATGTTACCGCAATTCCGACAGGATGCGCACCCAACCGCGTATTCCCTTGCGAAGCCGATCGACACCGTACCGCTCGTTAGGGGCATGAATGGCATCGTCGGCGAGGATGAAGCCCTTGACGATGCAATTGATGCAAAGGCGGTCGGTGAGGAGCCCGACCAGTGGAACGGTGCCGCCTGTTCCCTTGATCAGCGTCGGCTCTGGCCATTCTGCGTCAAGCGCTCGCGCCGTGGCTGCGATGTAGGGGCTGGCTTCGTCACCGTTCCCGCCGGCCCCCTCGAACACAACCTGACAGCCGGCAGGAAGGCGAGCCTCGACGAAGTTTCGAAACAAGGCGCGGATATGTTCCGGTCGCTGACCACCAACCAGGCGGAACGACAGTCGAGCTGTGGCCGATGAGGGTAGAACCGATCGTTCGCCGGGGCCTATATTGCCGCCCACGATGCCGTTGAAGTCGATGCCAGGACGCCCCACATCAACTCGACCGTACCGTATCCGCCTTCATCATATCCTCCGGTTACCGAAACGCCGGCCAGAGCCTCAGTGAGATCCAGAGCTTCCCACTGAACACCCGACATTTAGCCCGACGGGCGGCTGAAGCGGCGGCGATGGAACGCTATGAGGCTGCAAACAGTTATCCCCGAGATCCGCGCGTTCACCTCAGTCGGTTTCGAGACCCTCGCAAGCATAAAGGATCCAGGATCGATAAAGCTGATTGAGTCCAGGCGGCGAAGCAATTGATGGCTCGAGAGCAGTCCTTGCGCCTACGATTGGCGTTTGCCGCCGCGCCAGTCCGCGAAAGGGCCGGCCATGGCGGCAAAGCAGCGCAGTAAAGCCCCGATCCCCAAATACCCGCTCTGGATCACTCTGCCCTATACGCTTTTTGTCGCCGTGCTCACGCCGGTATACTGGTTGCGATACGGCCCCGGCAATTTCCTGTGGTTCTCCGATATTGCGCTCTTTGCCGTGCTGATCGCGTTGTGGACCGGCAGCCAACTCCTCTATTCGATGATGGCAGTCGGCGTTCTGCCGCTCGAGTTCGCCTGGTTGGCGGACTTCGTGACCGGCGGCAAGCTGACCGGGCTCGCTGCCTACATGTTCGATCCAAGGGAGCCCGCATATGCGAGGACGCTGTCCGGCTTTCATTTGTTCATGCCGGTCATCATTATTTTCATGCTGATCCGGCAAGGCTACGACCGCCGCGCGTTCAAAGCGCAGACCGCTCTCGCCTGGGTGGTACTGGTTGCAAGTTACTGGTTCACCCGGCCCGACGAGAACATCAACTGGGTGCACGGGCCTGGTCCGGAGCCGCAGAAGATCTTGCCGCCACGCATGTATCTCGGCCTGTACATGGTGCTTTTGCCCCTGGTCGCCTACTTGCCGGTCCATCTCGTATTGAAACGGCTGTTCCGGCCGTAGCTGGCCATGCGGAGACGACCGGCGAATTCCAATGCGCTGCGCGTCCAGGCTTCCATCCCCGGCCAGCGCATTAGTCTGATGATCTTGGGCGGGGCGCAGGCGAATTGTCTCGGTGAACGGTTTTGGGGCTCGTCCTGAGTGGATCGCTGCCGTTTAGCATCCTGATCGCATCGAGGAACAACGGCTCCCTGCGTTCGTTGGCCTTCGGCGAGATAAGGAGCCAAATCATGCAAAGAGACCAGAAACGGAATCGCAAGGACGATTCTCCCAACATCTCTAAAACCACGGGCGTTGACTCGAGACATGAACGACAAAAAGCTCGTCCCGACGCCGATGATCCGACTGACCCGGAAGAGGTATGGAAGAGTTCCGAGACGACACCCAGCGCGGAGCGAAAGAAAAAACGTCGGAAGAACCAGACGGGCGTGTCGCCGATGCGGGCGACGTCGGTGGCGGTCAGCCTTCGCCCTACGAGACGGAAGTGCAGGCGGACAGCGTTGCCCAGCAGACAGACCGCAACAGGCAGACTGGTGAGAAGCCGAAGCCATCCCAGGAATGAAAAGCCTCGTCATCCATAGGCGCACCGCGCCGTTCGACCGGCACGCCGTCACGATCGGCGAGCAGGACGCAGCATCCGACATCGCCCACCGCAAGATAGAGCCGGTCCAAGCTCGATTGGGCGGCCCGGACGAGCGGTTCAATGCGTTGCCGGGGCTCTCCCAATTCCGCCTCTGTCAGATGGCGTGGCGGGCCGAGCACGGCAAAAAGTCCACTGTCACCGAAATGCCCTTCACCGAAATACCCTTGCGCCGACACCACGGGATGGCGGCTGACGCTTCGCTCGTCTGCCCTGCCTGGCTCAACGCGGTCGTCGCAGCATCGGGACTTGCGTCGGCGATGAACCGACCTGGATCGCGCCGAGCGGTTCGAAGCCGTGGCGCCGGTAGAACGGAATGTTGCGCGGGTTCGAGGATTCCAGATAGGCGGGCGCGTGATCGCGATCGCACTGCGCGAGCGCGTACGCCATCAAGGCGTTGCCGTGACCTTCGCCCTGATACGCCGGGTCGACGCCGATCGCGGGCAAGTACCAATGCGGTTCGGTCGGGTGGTACTTGGCCATCTGCTCGAATATAGCGGCGACTTCAGCGGCAAGAGAGGGCGCAACCGTGCTCTCGACAACCGCACCAAGCCCTTCCTCGTCGGGATGCACACCGGGCGACAGCCACAGCGCCGCCCCGGCATAGCCATCGGTGCAAAAGCCGCTTCCGTTTGAGAATGCCCTGGCCCCGAACGCGCGGACCAGTCGCGGCATGGCCGCAAGGTACTGGTGTGCATGCGGCCAGGTCCATCGCGCCATGGGATCGGCTGCAAACGCCAGCACGATTGTTCCGATCGCCGGGTCTTCATCGGCGGCGGCCATAACCCTCACTGTCGGCGATTTCATGCTGCCCTCCAAACGACGCAAATGGTTCGATGAGGCGCCCGTGCCCTCAACGGGCGCCGCAACAAGCGGGCAGGAATCAGGCAGTCCATCGGAACCCGCCCCACATCTGGCTACCATATTTCGCCTCCGGCGTTAAGTTTAACGCCTGACGCTACAAGTTGTTTCGAGAAACGGAAAGGAAACCCCCGAGGAAGGAGACAGGAGCGATGACGAAACACAAGACCGGAACACGCGAGGAATGGCTCGGAGCGCGGCTCGGACTGCTCGAGGCGGAGAAACGGCTCATGCGGCAGAGCGACGAACTGGCGCGACAGCGACAGGAACTGCCGTGGGTTCGGATCGACAAGGAGTATCTGTTGGAGACCGAGGAGGGCAGCGCCTCGCTCGCCGACCTCTTCCAGGGGCGCTCGCAACTCTTGGTCTATCATTTCATGTTCGGCTACGGATACCGGCTCACCGATGAGCGCCAAGGATGCACCGGATGCTCCTTGATCGCCGATCACTTCGACTGCGTCATCCCCCACCTGAACGGCCGCGACATTACCCTCGTTTGCGAATCGATCGCCCCGTTGCCGGAGATCCAGGACTACAAGCAGCAAATGGGCTGGCGCTTCCCGTGGGTTTCGTCGCTCGGGAGCGATTTCAAATACGACCTCGGCGCCGCCTTCACCGAAGAGCAGCAGAGAGACGGCGCCGACTACAACTATCAGCATGTCGACAGGGCCGAGCCGCAGAAGGAGGGAATGAGCGTCTTTGCGCTCCAGGACGGTGCCGTCTACCACACCTACTCGACCTACGCCCGTGGCACCGAGGCGTTTATGGGGGTCTACCGTTTCCTCGACCTGGCTCCGTGGGGAAGGAACGAGGACGGGCTCGAGTTCCCCCAGGCGTGGTGGCGCCGCCACGACGAGTACGGCAATCGCTGAGTGTCATGGGCACGACCGCGAATTGCGGTGACGATGCACCTGCCGTGCCTCGATCCGTAATGCCGCGGTGGGCGGCAGATCCGCCTCCTGAAGATAGTGCGCGTCTACCCCGCCTCCGGCCGGTTAGCCTGGCGGCATCTTCTCGAACGTCTTCAGCGCGGTATCCATCTTGTCCCAGGGGAGAGCCCGGCTGCCGTAGGTGATAACGGTCGGATTGAAGCGGCTCGGATCGTCGAGGCTCGCGGCATGGACCGTGATCGGCTCCGGCATGGCGGTGTACGTCAGATAGACCGGCGTTCCGCAGACCGGGCAGAAGGAATGGATTTTGACATTTCCGTTGTCCGCCGCGACACGCCAGTCCGTCGTCGTGCCGGTGATGGCCACGTCGGCTCGCGACGCAAACGTCAGATAGGATCCATGACCGGTGCCGCTTCTTTTCTGGCAATCGCGGCATTGGCAGTGGTTTTCGAAGATCGGGGCTGCCTTTGCCTCGTAGCGGACCGCGCCGCACGCGCATCCGCCGGTGTAGAGAGTGCTCATCTGCTCGGTCCTTTGTTCTGGGTCAGGCCGCCAGTTCGGACGCGCGCGGCCTGGCGAAGACATCGATCGCCTGACCCGTTTCGAGGAAGGATTTCAGGCTGGAGAGGACGATCGGCCAACCCTTTTTGATGCCGTTCGCCATGCCGCTGCCGGCTTCGAGGTCGTCATGGCTGACGGTCAGCCGGACCATGGCCTCGTATTCCTCGAGCTCGAAGGTCACCCGGCTGTAGCTCGTCGGATCGGACGCCTGCGAAGCGTTTGCCCAGGTGATGACGAGACGGGTCGGCGGCGACACCTCGACGACCTTGCCGACGAGCTCGACGGTCCGTTCGTCATTAGCGCGGATGTGCTGCCAGCTCGAGCCGGGCTTCCAGTCGGAGACGTTCTCGTGGCCCCAGTAGCGCCGTGCGAGGTCCGGTTTGGTTATGGCCTCGAACACCTTTCCCGGTGTCGAGACAATATAGGTCGTGTAAGTGAAGCTGATCGTTTCCCTGCTCATTGCTACGCTCCTTTTGTTTCGCGAGCATAGGTAGATGGGGAAACCGGGTTCGTGTGAGTGACAATCTTGTCGCGAATTGCATCTGATATGAAAATGAGATGAAAAAGGTTCACGCATGACGCGCTGGCAGCTTGCTCATGGACGGTATCTCGATCTTGGCGCGCAATCGTTGCTGATGGGGATTTTGAACGTCACGCCGGACAGTTTCTCCGACGGCGGAGAATTCGACCGGCCGGAGCGGGCGCTGCAGCAGGCGCGGCGCATGATCGGCGAGGGCGCGGCGATCATCGATGTCGGCGGCGAATCCACCCGGCCCGGCGCCGGCGCCGTCTCGGCGCGCGAGGAACAAGCGCGCATCCTGCCGGTCATCGAGGCGCTGTCGTCCGACGGCGGCAGTCTGGTTTCGGTCGACACCTACAGGGCCGAGACGGCGCGGCTGGCGGTCGCCGCGGGCGCGCATATCGTCAACGACGTGCATGGCCTGCAGCGCGAACCCGACATCGCGCAGGTTGCGGCGGAAACCGGCGCCGGCCTCGTCATCATGCATACCGGGCGCGGCCGCGAAAAACTGGTGGATGTGATCGCCGACCAGTTCCTGTTCCTGAACAGATCGCTGGAGATCGCGCGCGACGCCGGCATCCCGGACGAGCGGATCGTGCTCGACCCCGGCTTCGCTTTCGCCAAGGACGGCGAGGAAAACCTCGCGCTCATGGCTCGCTTCGGTGAGTTGCGCGCGCTCGGTTTTCCATTGCTCGTCGGCACGTCACGCAAGCGCCTTGCCCGTCACCTGGTCGGCGGAAGTGACGAGGGGCGAGACGTCGGCACAGCGGCAACAAGCGTCATCCTGCGGCTGAAAGGCGCTGCGATCTTTCGCGTGCACAACATTGCCGTCAATCGCGACGCACTGGCATTCGCCGACGCGGTGCGCGAGCACGAGACCGGGGAATAATGCGTGTCGCCCAAAGTGCGCAGCGGTTTTGGGATAACGACACGCATAAAAACAAGAAGGCGCGTCAGGCGGGCTCGGTGACGACGCCGATCCGCCGATAGACGAATTGTTCGTCGTTCGAAGGAACTGCCGCAGCACGCTGGGCTTCGTCGATCAGCATGGCCATGCGCGCATGGATCGGCGATTTCGCGCAAGCCGGGTCCGTCGCGGCGGCGTCGCCGGCGATCGCCATCGCCTGGCAGCGGCAGCCGCCCCAGTCGATCTCACGCCGTTCGCAGCTGCGACAGGGCTGCTGCATCCAGTCGGTGCCGCGAAAGGCGTTGAATGCCGGCGAATCGGTCCAGATTTCGGCCAGGCTGCGCGGTCCGAAACGCTCAAAACTGAGCGACGGGATGGTCTGTGCGGCATGGCACGGCAGCACGGTGCCGTCCGGCGCCACCATGAACGCGTCGCGCGCCCAGCCGCCCATGCACGGCTTGGGATAGATGGCGAAATAATCCGGCGTGACGAAATCGATGTTCATGATGCCGGTGAGCCGTTCGCGCGCCGCCGCGACGATCTCCGCCTGACGGTCGACCGCAGCACGCTCGGGCATCAGTTGATCGCGATTGGTCAGCGCCCAGCCGGCATACTGCACGTTGGCGATCTCAAGCCGCTCCGCGCCGAGCGAGAGCGCCAGGTCGATGAATTCCGGCACTTCCTCGATGTTGTGGCGATGGATCGGCGCGTTGATGGTAAGCGGCAGGCCGGCTGCGCGGGCGCGGCGTGCCGTCTCCAGCTTCTTTTCGTGGCCGCCTTTGTGATTGCCGATGCGGTCGGTGGTCGCCGGCCGTGCGCCTTGAAAACTCAGTTGCAGATGGTCGAGCCCGGCTTCGGCAAATGCCTCGATGCGGCCTTCGGCAATGCCGACGCCGGCGGTGATCAGGTTGGTGTAGACGCCGCGCGCCGAAAGCCCGGCGATCAATTGCTCGAGGTCGCGGCGCAGCGTCGGTTCACCGCCCGACAGATGCACCTGGAGAACGCCGAGATCGGCGGCCTGCGAGAACAGATCGAGCCAGGTCTGCGTATCGAGTTCGCGATTGGCCTTCAGCAATTCGAGCGGATTGGAGCAATACGGGCATTGCAGCGGGCAGCGATGCGTCAGTTCCGCCAGCATGCCGATCGGAGGGAGAAGGGGCTCGCTCATAGTTTTACCAGCAGCTTGTCCGACCATTCTTGCAGGAAGGCGACGACGTCGGCCGCCACCGCCTCCTGTTCGGCGTCATAATCCGCGGCAAGCTCGGCGATGATGTGGCCGACCGTGGACCGTCCATCGCAGCGGCGCAATATATCTAGGCTAATGTCATTCGGCCAAAACACCTTTTCCGGCGAGAGCACGGCGAACGCCTGCCGCACGGGATCGTACTGTATGCGCACGTGCTTCGGCAGCGACGGCACCGATCGCGACGACACCAAAGCTCTTTCGCGCAGCGCCATCATTGGGCTGGCTCCGGACGGAAGGCGCCGGGCGGGATGTTTCCGGGCTCGCCATAGGCGTGTTGAAGCGCGTCGAGCATGACCCACAGTATATCGCATTTGAACACCAGCGCATCGATTGCCTGCTGCTGGCGTTCCGCCGTGTCGGCATGGCCGAGCACGTAGGCGAGGGCGAAGTCGGCGTCGCGCGAGGCCTGTTCGGGCCGTCGGCTGAAATAGGCCAGCGTATCCTCGGTGATGTAATCGTATTTGGCCAGCATCGCCGGAACCCGTTCGCCGATGATGAGCGGCGAGAACATCTCGGTCAGCGACGATGCGACCGCCTCGAACAGCGTCCGGTTCGTGCAAAAGGCGAGGTAGGCGCCGACCGCGAAACGTGTCGCCGGCAGCGCCAGCCTTTCGCTCTTCACGTCATCGGCATCGAGGCCGAGCGAGGTCGCCAGATGCAGCCAGCGCGCGATGCCGCCGCTCCAACCGTCCTCGCCATCATGGTCCTCGATGCGTTTGCGCCAGGCGGCGCGAAACGCCGGATCCTGCGCATGTGCGAGGATCATGGCGTCCTTGCGCGGGATGACAGCCTGGTAGCAATAGCGGTTCAGCGCCCAGGCCTGCATCTCGGTCCTCGACAGCGCACCGCTGGTCATCCTGTGATGGAAAGGATGGCGGTTGTGATAGCGCTCGGCGCCGACCTGCCGCAGCACGGCTTCGAGCTCGCTGGAGGACAAGCCGTTCCTGGCCGCGTCGTGGAAATTGCTCAAAATTCCATCTCCATGCCGTCGCGGGCGACTTCCCAGCCAGCCGCTTTGACCGCTGCGTGTTCGGCGGAATTCTCGTCGAGAACCGGATTGGTGTTGTTGATGTGGACGAAGACACGGCGGCCGATCCTCAACGCGGCCAGGCCGGCGATCGACCCATCGTCTCCCGACATGGCCAGATGCCCCATGCGCGCACCGGTCTTTTGGCCGACGCCGGCGGCGATCATCTCGTCGTCGGTGTAGACCGTGCCATCGAACAGGACGCAGGCGGCATCGGCCAGGCGCTTGCGCAGGGCCGCATCGATGCGCGCGCAACCCGGGATATAGAAGACGGAGCCGCGACTGCCGGCACCGCCGATACGGACGCCGATCGTGTCGCCGGCGTCGGAACTGAAATTGGCTTCCGGCCGGCTTCTTTCCTCGAGATAGAGGGCTATCTTGCCGGGCACGGGAAAACTCTCGACAGTCACGCCGGTGTCGTGGCCGTCTGCGTCGCAGATCGCCAGTTCTTCTGCCGGCGGCAAGGTGCGTCGCGGCACGAGCGCCGGATCGAGGACATTGAAGATCGAATTCGCCTCCAGCGTCGCCAGCACCTGTGTCGTTGCGTAGATGGCGAAGGGCTGCCGCTCACGCAGGCTGAGTAGGCCGGCGACATGATCGACATCGGCATTGGTCAGCACCACCGCGCGGATGGGCGTCGAACGCAACGGCGCATCCTGCGCGGGCTGCAATTCAGGCGTTTGCGCAATCTGCTGGCGAATATCGGGCGAGGCGTTGAAGAGAACCCAGCCGGCCCCATCCACTGAGGCGGCGATGCTTGATTGGGTTCGCGAATGCACGCCAGCCATCCCGGTGCGAGCCGCGCGGCTCAGGGGAAAGTTGCAATTCCACTGCGGAAAGCCGCCGCCTGCCGCCGAGCCGATGATCTTCAAGCGCATTGCAATGCCCGCTCTGCGGCTTGTTCAACCAACAGCAAATCTTCGACCGCGAATGGATTCGCGCCCGCATTGAACGCGTCAAAGTCTTTCACGAAGACCTCGCGCGGCAAGACAGTGCGTGTCCCCGTTGCCGGGGACACGCACCTCTGCGGCCTACTTCTTGGGAGTAATTTCAGCAGGCAGATACCGCGAAATCTCGAAGCCCGCAGCAACTTGGCACATGGTCGGTTTTGTCCAGCTCTTCTTCATGGCTTATCTCCTCTTCTACCAGCCCGAAGGGGCCGATCCTTTTCTCAGTCAACCATTGCTGGGCACCATTGCAATGGCTCGTCCATCAGCTCTCAAAATGGACAAATGAAACGGCAGGTTCTGAAAAGTCGAAAAACAAGAAAATAACAATGCTCATGCTCAATTGCTAATCACATAAGGCTTCCTTTCCTCCAGCGGAAGGTTGGCACGTTCCCATCCATCGGCGCCGGGCGGATACCAGATCACCGAACTGTAGCCCCATTCGATGGCCCGTTTCGCAGCATTCCACGACATCCAGCAATTCGTCATGCAATAGAACAGAATGGCACGCGACTTGTCGGGACCGGCTTCGGCCGCGAGGCCTTGGCGAAAATAGTTGGCGGTCTCCTCGGAGATAGCACCGTAACCGACATTGGCCAGCCAGGTGCTGCCTGGGATGTCCTTTCTGATCTTGGCTCTCCAAATCGTTCCCGCCGGCAAATTAGTCGGCTTCGGCGTGTTCGGCATGACGTCGAAGAACACGGCCTTCTTCTCCCGCCACAGCGCCTCCGCCTCCGCCGTCGTCACGACCTTCGCGCCCTGCAGCGTCTGCGGCACCGGCGCCCGATAGTCGTCCATCCGGTAGCCGCCGGGCTCGGCGATATCGCCAGCCCACATCGGTTCGGTCAGACCGAGAAGGCTCGCGGCAACCAGCAATATCGTCTCCTTTCCCTTCATGCGTTTCTCGTCATTGCGTGATCGGATTATCGTGTTCGTCGATCAGCGGCACATCGTAGTCCAGCAGGATCCTGGTGATCTCCGCCTGGTTTTCCCTGATCACCCGGTTGAGCGTCCGCTTCCATTCCTGGTCGGATGGACGCACGCCCATGGTGATGCGGTATGACATGCGCGAGCCGGTCTTTTCCTTCACCAGCGGAACGATCGTGAGATCGGCGCCGAGTTGCTTGGCGTAGTAGCCTGCCATCGGTCCCCACATGACCGCCGCATCGATCTTGCCGGCGAGCATGTCCTTAATCATGACTTCCCCCATGGAGGGGGTGAGGCGGGTATCCACCGCCAGCGGATAGATCTTTGCCGTTCGCATGAGCTTGTTGGCGGCCATGTTGGCAGTCGGCGGTGTGCTTTCGACGACGCCGATCCTTTTGCCGGTGAGTTTCGGATCCTCGATGGTCTCGACGCCTTCCATGCCGTTGCCCTTCGGGTGCACCAACACATAGGACGAGCGATAGTAGGCGTTGGTGTTCTGCACCAGTTCATCGCCTTGGGCATAGCCCATGATGATGTCGCATCGGTTGGCGGCCAACGTGTTGCGCACGAAGCCGGCGACAAGAGGAAACCATGTATAGGCGACGGACTTTCGGCCGGTTTTCGCGGCAACCAGATCGGCCAGCCGGTTTTCGAAGCCTTCGCCGCTCTCGTCGGTGAACGGCATGTTCGAAGGATCGGCGCAGACGCGCAGAATGTCTGGGTCGACCAGTTCGCCCGCGGCACCAAGGCCGGCGTCCTGCGCCTGGGCGTTCGCAGGCAGCAAGGCGAGTGCGCCGAGCATCGGCAGGACAAAACACAGCTTCAACGCGTCACGGCCAATCATATCATCCACCCATGCAGGATGCTTCGGCATCCTTCGCTGCCTGTGGCTTGTCTGCTTTCTTCGGCGGCCTGCCGCGCGGCGCCGCACCGTCGGCGCGGGCACGCAGATAGACGTAGAGATCATCCATGTAGCAATAGACGTTCTTGTTGTCGCCAAAGGCAGGCATGACATTTTCCTTGCCGCCGCCGACATTCTTGCGGCCCTCGGCGACGATCGAGATGAAGGTGGCGTAATCCATTGTTTTCAGGCTGTTGAGCAGGGCCGGCGCATAGCTCGAACCGGTGCCGTCCGGTCCGTGACAGACATGGCAATCGGAGTGATACCGGCGGTAACCGCTGAACGTATACCAGTCGACGGCTCCGTTTTCGATCTTGAAGGTCGGATTTCCATCCGCGTCGAAATGCTTGCCGCCTTCTTCCGTCACGGCCTTGGCTTTTTCAGCGCTGTCCTGGGCATGCGCGAGGCTTGAACTTGCCAGAGGCAGCGCCAGGGCGAGAGCGGAAATTACAATGCGAACGGACATTCAGCTACTTCCTTGATTTCTTGATTTCGCCTGCACACGGTCTTGCTGTCGTGAAGCGGCATGGATCGATGTGGGTGCGCGGCGAAATTGAGAGCCCGGTCCTGGCTTCCCGGTGATCCGGGCTCTCGCTTTTCAAGCCTTGGTCTTCTCAAAAAACCGAGGCGTGCCTAAGGTTCCCGTGTTTCAGTCGTTCCCGTTTTTATCAGTCCGGGAGACCGAAGACGGTGAGCTGGCCGCCCAGCGTCGTGTAGTCGGCAAGTGCTGCGTAGCCACCGACCGCGCCCAGACCAGCAGTCCCAACGACCGCAGCCTCGTCGCCTTGCGCACGGCCCTGATCGACGGCGCCATGCCAGGCAGCGGCGTTGTCGGGCGAAAGCAGTCCGCCTGCCAGACCGATACCGGCCCATCCACCGACGCCGGACAGAACGGCGATGTATTGCTTGCCGCCATGCTCGTAGGCCGTGATGTTGCCGATGATGCCGGACGGGGTCTTGAACTTGTAGAGTTCATTGCCGTCATGATCGACTGCCTTGATGTAGCCCTCGAGCGTGCCGTAGAAGACGACGTCGCCGTCGGTCGCCAGCGCGCCCGACCAGACCGAGAACTTCTCGGGCTTGGACCAGACGATCTCGCCCTTGGCAGCATCCCAGGCAATGAAGTTGCCCATGTGGTCGGCTCCAGCGGGAGGATACATCGACACGGTGGCGCCCACGTAAGGCTGACCGGCGGTGTAGCTCACCTTGTAGGGCTCATAGTCCATGCAGACATGGTTTGTCGGCACGTAGAACAGACCGGTCTTCGGCGAATAGGTCGCCGGTTGCTGGTCCTTGGTTCCAAGCGCGGCCGGGCAGATGCCCGTCGAGTTGGTGTCTTCGCCGTTCTGCTGGGTCGAATATTTGGCGACCACCTGCGGGCGGCCGTACTGGTCGCTGCTGGGGTCCATGTTGACTTCCGTCGCCCAGTTCACTGCCGGATCGTATTTCTTGGCGACGAGAAGCTCGCCATTGGCGCGATCCATGGTGTAGGCAAAGCCATTGCGGTCGAAGTGCACCAGCACATCGCGCTTGGCGCCCTTGATGTCCATGCCGTCGACAAGGATCATCTCGTTGACGCCGTCATAATCCCACTCGTCATGCGGGGTCATCTGGTAGAGCCACTTGGCCATCCCGGTATCCGCATCGCGAGCCATGATCGTCATCGACCAGCGATTGTCGCCTGGCCTCTGGACCGGGTTCCAGGTCGATGGATTGCCGGTGCCATAGTAGATCAGGTTAAGCTTGGGATCATAGGCGTACCATCCCCAAGTCGTGCCGCCACCGGTCTTCCACTGCTCGCCTTCCCAGGTGTTCGTGCCCGAGTCCGCGCCGACTGGTTTGCCGAGATGGGTGGTCTTTTCGGAATCGATCAGGGTTTCTGCATCGGGTCCCGTCGAATAGGCCCGCCAGGCAAGCTTGCCATCCGAAAGATTGTAGGCCGAGAGGTGGCCGCGAACGCCATATTCGGCGCCAGAGATGCCGACGATAACCTTGTCCTTGACGACCACAGGCGCTGACGTGCCGGATTCGCCCTTTCCGCCGTCGATCTGGTCGCCGTTCTTGACCGTCCAGACGACTTTGCCGGACTTGGCATCGAGCGCCACGACGGTGGTGTCGGCCTGGTTGAGGATGATCTTGCCGTCACCATAGGCAACGCCACGGTTGACCGTGTCGCAGCACATGATGCCAATAACATTCGGGTCTTGCTTGGGCTCGTATTTCCAGAGGATCTTTCCGTCATTCTTGAGATCGAGAGCATAGACGGTGTTCGGGAACGGCGCGTGGACATACATCACATCGCCGATGACCAGCGGCCCGCCTTCATGGCCGCGCAGCACGCCAGTGGAGAAGGTCCACTTGACCTGCAGGTTCTTCACATTGTCCTTGGTGATCTGGTTGAGCTTGGAAAAGCGGGTGTTGGCGTAGTCACCCGTCTGCATCACCCAGTCCTTGGGATTCTCGGCCATTTTCATCAGTTCTTCATTGGCCGACGTCATGTGGACCGCGCCGAACGACATGAGCGCCGCGGTCGTTAGTAGGTAGGCAGTTTTCGCTAATACACGCATCAAAGTCCTCCCAGGGTGCACAATGACGAATCGTCCGTTGAGCCCACCAGGGCTTGCCCAAGCGATTCATGTGGGGGAAGTATTTCCGGCAGCGTGTCACGACCTAAGCCGAATGAGCAGAGGGCACCGTTACTGCCCATCCCACCTGGCCTACGAAAGACTGTCGCCGCTCCCTAATTGACGGTGACGCCCTTGAAGCCGGAAACAGGATGAAGCTATGTCATCCCCAGAAGGAAGGCAAGAAAAATCACTTCCATCTATGTTGCACTGCAATATAGAGAAATAGATATGAAAAAATCCGGACTGAAAGCTATTGATCGACTGTGGATGAAGCGCGATTTATATAAGTGGTTAAATTTTACGTATTTTTTGGGCAAAATGTATTGATTTTTATTTGGGAATATTCGCTGGATCGTATGATTTTAAGTATGCGGGCGTAGCTTCCGGTGCCGATAGTGGAGGAGACCTGAAATCAAGCTCAGCACCAGGATTCGGAGCCGATGTTCGTGCTGTCGGGGAGGCCTTTTGCCGGCCGGGACGGCCCTATCCTTTGGTACTATATGGCCTGCATGAGAACTTGACGGGCGTGGCGACAGGAGGCCAACTGGTGCGGTGATCCGTCTCGATCGATCGGGCTCGATCTGTCACGTTCCGGGCCAATCGGAGGTTCCCCATGATCAGATATGTCGGCTTTTCGAGCTTGCCGCTGTTGCTCACGTCGGCCCTGGCCTTCGCCAATCCGGCCGGCGCCGCCTCAGATTATCCGACGGTGACGGTTGTCGACTATGTGCTCGGCTGCATGCAGACGAATGGCCAGACACGTCGGGCGCTGGAGAGCTGTTCCTGCTCGATCGACGTCATCGCCTCGATCCTTCCCTTCGAGGACTATGAAAGGGCCGAGACCTTCAAGAGCATGTCCCTGACGACAGGGGAGCGTTCGGGACTGTTCCGCGAAAGCGCGCCGGCAAAAGCCGCAAGCACCGGACTGAAGCGCGCGCAGGCGGAAGCCGACGTGCGCTGCTTTTAGACGCTGTGTAAGACCGCCGACGGCGGCTGCATACGGTTTCGAGGCTTCAAAGCCCCGTAGCCTCCAGCGGCCATTGATTGCGAAATACCTTGCCGTCCGTATCGATCGCTTCGACCTGGATTTGGCCAGTGCCGTGCGCGGTGAAATCGAACCGGAAATTGGGATCTTCCGAAATCGATATCCCCCCTTCCATCGACAGGATCAGCCGGTCTGCCTGCGAGACCGACAGTTTCTGAAC
The DNA here is from genome assembly GCF_055811575.1 of Mesorhizobium sp. WSM4815. Taxonomy (NCBI): domain Bacteria; kingdom Pseudomonadati; phylum Pseudomonadota; class Alphaproteobacteria; order Hyphomicrobiales; family Phyllobacteriaceae; genus Mesorhizobium; species Mesorhizobium sp. WSM4815. The sequence continues at coordinate 213,483 of NZ_JBVVQS010000096.1, forward strand.
GAAATGCGCGGGGATGAAATACTGGGTCAAGGGGTTGCGCTGCAGGCCCGAATTGTTCGGGTGGCGGATCATCAGCTGCAATTCCTGCGCCTTTGTCATCGTCTCTTGCGGCGGGAATTGGCGCAGCTTCATCTGCCCCATCGTTGCCATCGCTTCGTCCTGGTTCTTGAGCGCCGGGGCGGAGCATCCGCCTGACGCCTTGACGAAGGTCTGGGCCATGTGAAGCTCGCCGCCCTGCGTCTCTGCTATGGCACGCAAATAGGAATAGTCGTCGACGCGCACGCGCGTCGACAGATGTGTCACACCGGCGTCCTTGCCGATCTCGAACGTCGCCGCTACCGGCGCTGGATTGACGTCTATGATCAAGGTGACGGATTTGATGCCGGCGGGCGCCTTGGCCGGGTCGATATAGATGTCGACGGGCACGATGGCGGCATCCTGCGCCCGCTTCGGCGCCTCGATCCTGACGACGCCGCTATCGACCAGAATTGCCCGATCGCCGAACACGTCGCCTTTCATATCCTGCCAGATCCGGTCCGAAGAGGCGGTTGTCTGCTGGGCGTTGGCGGCGCCGGAGGCGCCAAAGAGCGCGCCGATGGCCAGGATGATCGCGGCGAAGATGGCTGCCAGCGGCAAGCCGAGCTGCCGGCTCCGGTAAGCGTGGTTCTGCATTTCGATGCCTCCACCAATGTCAGAGAGGTGGTGCCCAGGCCGATGTCGAGGATAGACCCTTGACGATGCGTTTGGCAAATCGATCCACCACGTCCAGTGTTCGTCGCTGTGATCTATTCCCATTCGAGTTCGGCAAAGGCGGCTGTTGCATTGCGCTCGTTGTAGTCGTCGAACAGATGCCAATTGCTCCGTTCGCTTGCGCCGGCGGTCTTGACGGCGTCGCGGAGCGGCGTCCCGTCGGCGATCGCCTTGCGAATATCGCGCGCCAGAATTTCGAAATAGCGCCGCTCTGCCGTCAGCCCCGCCGGCCAGTCGGCCGGCACCGGGCCATGACCCGGCACGACGCGCGTGGCGCCAATCGCGGCGAGCCCATCCATCTGGCGGAGCCAGCCGAGCAGCGATCCGTCGAGCGTCGGCAAGGAACCGATGAAAACCAGATCGCCGGCAAACAGCGTGCGGGTCGCGCTGTCGAAGACGGTAAGGTCGTTGTCGGTGTGAGCCGCCTTCCATGCCTGCAATTCGAGCACGCGCCCGCCGAGGTCGAGCTGCAGGCGATCGTCGACCAGCATCGTCGGCGGTATGATCTCGATCCCTTTGATGAGGGCGTCGCCGATCTGTTCGCGAAAGTTCTGCAGGTAGAAGGCGCCGCGCGCCTCGAGGGCGCGCGGCAGATTGTGGTGGCCGACGATGGTGGCGCCGATCTGCCGGAACGCCGCGTTGCCGAAGACATGGTCGGGGTGCATGTGGGTGTTGATCAGGTAGCGAACCGGCTTGGCGCTTATCTTGCCGATCGCAGCGATGAGGGCGTTCGCCTCAATCAGGCTGCCGCCGCTGTCGATGACGGCGACGGCGTCGGCGCCGACGACGACGCCGAGGTTGGAGATCGCGCCCTGGTTGGCGGCGCTCATCAATTCATCGACGCCCTGGAAAGCGAAGACGCCGTCGGCGACGTTCCTGAGCTTGAATTCAAGGCCGTAGGCTGCGGCGACAGCGGCCCGCCCGAGGCAACAGGGCAGCATCGCGGCGCTGACCGCGGTGCAGGCGAAGCCGTTCACAAGCTTGCGTCGTATCCTGTCGATCGGCATGGCTTCCTCCCAATTCCGAACTGTAAGGCGATCAGGCCACGCCCGGAAATTTTTGCTGGAACGACCGCAAAAGGTCGCTCATCACCTGTGGATTGCGATAGTGCCGCGGCAGCCTTACGTCGAACATGCCGAGCACATGCGCCGGCCGCTGCGCGAGCACGATGATGCGATCCGACAGCATCAAGGCCTCGCGCAGATTGTGGGTTACCATCAGGGCGGTCGTGCGCCGCGCCGACCACACGGTCAAAAGCAGGTGCCGAAGCCGCTCGGCGGTCCGTTCGTCGAGTGAGGCAAAGGGTTCGTCCAGGAACAGCACCGCCGGTTCGGTGGCGAAGGCCCTGGCAAGCGCTGCCCTGCGCGCAAGGCCGAGCGAAAGCTCGGCCGGATAGAGCGCGCGCATGCCGGCGAGGCCGAGCGTGTCGAACAGCCCGTCGAGGTTCTTCGTTCTCAGGCTTTTCGGCAGCGCCAGCCTGACATTCTGCTCCACCGTCCGCCACGGCAGCAAGACCGGCTCCTGGAATACGGCGGCGATCCGGTCGGAGCCGCCTTCAGGCAGTTGGAACGAGCCGGAAAAGTCCTTGTCCAACCCAAGCAGGATGCGCAGCGTCGTGGTCTTGCCGCAACCGGACGGCCCCAGCAAGCAGGCGAATTCGCCTTGCCGGACCTCGAAGGAAAGGTCCTGGAGCGCCGTGATCGAGACGCCTTGCGCGGACCTGAAAGTCTTTTCGGCGATGTCGACCCTAAGCGGGACGACGGCGCCAACGGGTTGCATGTCGTTCAACGGGCTGCACCAGAAAGAGTTCGATGACTAGCATCACCGCCACGAAAGCCAGGGTGTAGGCAAGGATGGCGGCGACGTCGAAGAGCTGGAAATAAAGATAGATCTGGAAGCCGACGCCGTTGGAGCGGCCGAGCAGCTCGACCACCAGGACGATCTTCCAGATGAGAGCGATGCCGGATCGTGAGGCGGCGGCAAGATAGGGCTGCAGTTGCGGCAGCAGGACATGGCGAATGCGGTCGAGGAGACCAAAGCGGTAGACGGCGGCCATTTCGGCGTAACTCGGATCAAGCGCCCTGGCGCCCTCGCGCATCGTGACCCCGACATTCGGGATCTTGTTGACGGCAACCGCGCCAATCGCCGCCGCTTCGTTGAGGCCGAACCAGATGTAGGCGAGCACGATGACCACCAGCGCGGGAATGTTGAGGAACAGGACCACCCAGGGAGCGAAGAACCGGTCTGCGCGGCGGTGGCTGCCGAGGAGGACGCCGATGACCGAGCCAACAACCATCGCGACGACATAGGCCGCGGCAACCCGGCCGAGCGTGGCGCCGAGATGGTAGAAAAGATCGCCGTTCGCCGCCTCTGCGAGCAGCACCTGCCAGACCAGTCCCGGCCCTGGAAAGGCACGGCTCGGCCAGGCATTTGCCGCAAGGCCCCACAGCAGGCCAAGCCCGAGCAGAGAGGCCGCCACCGTCAGCACCGGTGTCAGCGCCGCTGCCAGGCCGGATTGGCTGGACATGCCGGCCGCAGCGCCAGGCGGGCGATCGCCGGTATCAGGTGCGCTCATTGCTTGGGTACCTGCCAGAACGTGCCGGGCGCCATCTCCGGCGCCCGGCCGACCAGCTTTTCGCCGCCGATCTCGGCCAGCACACGATAGAGTTTTCCTGCATCGGCCGCATCCTCGGCGACGGGGCGTCTGGGAATGCCCTCGCGATAGCGGTCACGCAGTTTGGCCAATTCCTCGCCTTGCGCGCGGATACCAGGCGCAAGGCGCAGCCATTCATCGTCGGATCTGGCCAGCAAGTCCTTGGACTGCGCCGAAGCCTTGATGAAGCCGCTGATAGCGTCCGGATGTTCGTTCGCCCATTTGTCATGAAAGACATAGCCGAGCGCCGATACGGCGCCCGAGGCCCCGAGCGCTTTCGCCGCAGCATCGGCGCCGATCAGCCGACGAAAGCCGTTGGCCTCGAGGCGGGCGCAGAAATGCCAGAAATTGAGCACCGCATCGAGCTCGCCCTGCATCGCCTTTTCCGAAATCAGCGGCGGCGCGCCAAAGACGATGTCGCTGGTTGCCGCCAGGTCGAGGTCGTGATCGCGTCTGGCCAGCGCCTGGATCAGCAGCCAGCTTTTGTCGAGAGGTCCGCCGGCGACGCCGAGCTTTTTTCCCCTGAGATCGGTGATCGTGCGGATCGGCGCTCCCTCCTTCACCATGATTGCCCCGACGGCGGTCGAATAAGGGACCAATGTGAGGTCGACGCCTTCGGAGCGCTGGCGCGAGACCCACAGCCAGTCGGAAACGATCATGTCGATCGCGCCGGCCAGCAAGGCGACGTTGGTTGCATCCTCGCCGGCGAAATCGACGGCCTCCAGATCGATGCCGTTGGCTGTGTCGAACTTGTGGTGCTTCAGCGTGTCAAGCGCCCAGCTCACGGTGCCGAATTTCAGCACACCGATGCGAATCCTGTTCGTGGCGAAGGAGGGCTTTGGGACAAGTGCCGCGGCTGTTCCAAGAGCCGCCAGCCGGAGCGTTCCTCGACGCGAAATCATGATGATGTCTCCTCCCGGGGCCGCAACGGGCCGGGGCGCCGATCAGATCGCACGGTCTTTGTTCGGCAAAGCGCATTTCCAGCGCTTGACCTTGAGGTTCGGGTGTTCCTGCGACCATTTCGCGATTTCGGTGGGCGCCAGCATCATGCATTGAAACAGAGAGCCGCGGCTCTCGAAATAGAGATGTTCGTCTCGGCAATTGCCCGGATTGGCAATCAGGCAAACCGTCAAGATGAGGTCGACCATATCCATTCAGCACCTCTTGCGCGCTTGAAGACGCCCGCTTTGGCGAAATCCGGCCCGATCCGCGAGCCTGGACAAAATCACCAGCTGCCGGAGTCCCGAGGTGCCCATGGAAAACCGGAATGGTTTGAGGCTACGCGTTCGCCAGATGGCCGTCAATCGCGCCGTTGGTGAAGCTGCCGATCTCCCCCCTTGCGGGGGAGATGCCCGGCAGGGCAGAGGGGGGTGCTGTCCCTCCGACCTGTCGATCAATTACAGCCACACCCTCAGGCTGATTTCCGGTTGGGATGGATAAAGCCGAAAGTTGGCGATCCTTCCCACCCCCCTCTGTCCTGCCGGACATCTCCCCGCAAGGGGGGAGATTGGATGTCGCTTCGGCTTTCGCCAGCCTTCAACGCTGGAAGGCAGCGCAAACCCGAAGCGACTGCGTTGAACTTGGGTAGCGGTTGACATCCCTCATCTGCCGGGTAGCTTCCAGGGTGCAGGCGCTGCAACTCCACAAGGGAGACGTTTTCGCTCTGCATAAAACGATGCATGCCGATGATCAGACAAAGGCATGCGCTAATCGTCCAGGGCACCTTGACGATCAATGAGGAAATGCCATGCGTGCAGTCGCATTTTTCGCCGTCGTGTCCGTTGCGACGTTTATTACAAACCAATCGCAGGCACAGGATGCCGCGGCGGGTGAGAAGGTCTTCGCCAAGTGCAAGGCCTGCCACGTCGTCGACGAGGACAAGAACAAGATCGGCCCGTCGTTAAGCGGCGTTATCGGCCGGACGGCCGGCACGCATCCGGGGTTCAAATATTCCAAACCGATGGCCGAGGCGGGTAAATCCGGCGTCAAATGGGACGAAGCCACGCTGACGAATTATCTTCGCGACCCGAAGGGCATGATCAAGGGTACGAAGATGGCGTTTCCCGGCCTCAAGAAGGACGAGGATCTCGCCAACGTCATCGCCTATCTGAAGCAATACTCCAAATAACCCGGTTTTTCCGCAGGAAATAACCCGGTTCTTCCCCCGGAAGTAACCCGGTTCTTCCGCCGGAAGTAACCCGGTTCTCCCCCCCGGAGTAACGCGACTTCGCCGGCCGTTCGCAAACTGCGCTCGGCCGGCGCGCCCGCACTGCTGGCGCCGGTCACGCGGCGTCTTGCAGCCTGCGCATGGCGGAAGGCAGGTCGAGCAAGCCGTCGCAAACCAGGTCGGCGCCAAGCGCTTCAACGGCAATTTGGGTGTAGCCGCCACGCAGCAGGATAGCCGGCATGCCGGCGGCGCGGGCGGCGGCCACGTCGGCGCCGCTGTCTCCGACCATCAGTGCGTCACGAGGCTCGACCTGAAGCTGGTCGAGCGCCAGCAGCAGAGCGTCGGGCGCCGGTTTCAGGCAAGTTACCGCGTCTCCGCCGACGATCGCGCCGAGATGCTCCGTCAGCCCGAAATGCAGCAGGATTTCGCGAGCCGCCAGCTGCGGCTTGTTGGTCACCACGCCCATGGCTATTCCGCTCAAATGGAAGTGGGTGAGAACCTCCCTGACGCCGGGCATCAGCGTCGTCAGGCCGGTCAGATGTCTGCGGTAGATCGGCGCCATGGCACGGTTGGCCTCGTCGAGGGCGCTGCCGAGGAGCGGGGCGCCGGATGCCGCGAAGGCTCGCTCGACCAGTTTCCTGACGCCGCCGCCGATCATCGCCCTGACCTGTTCCAGGCGCAGCGGCGGCAGATCGCGACCGGCCAGCAATTCGTTGACGGCGGCGGTTATATCGGGCGCCGAATCGACCAGCGTGCCGTCGAGATCGAACAGGATCGCCTTCGGCGATCGAAACGGCCTACTCATGCCGACGTTCATGCGGCGTCCTTCCACTTGATCGAGCAGCCGATCGAAGCGATCTGGTCCAGCGGTCCGTCGCCGGTTCGTGCGATCTGTCTCATCGCCTCGAATAGGTCGCGTCTCAGTCCGGGCGGTCCAGCGTCTCGCCGCGCCGCGTCCAGCCGGCCGCGATATTGCAGCGTCAATTCGCTGTTGAGCCCGAAGAAATCCGGAGTGCAAACGGCTCCATAGGCACGCGCCACCGTCTGGCGCTCGTCGTGGAGGTAGGGAAAAGTGAAGCCGTTCGCCCTGGCGAAGAGCTTCATGTTGTCGAAGGAATCATCCGGATAGGCGTCGGCATCGTTGGAGTTGATCGCGACAAAGCCGATGCCTTCGGGCTTGAGGTCGTCGGCATCGCGGACGATGCGGGAAATCACCGCCTTCACGTAAGGGCAGTGGTTGCAGATGAAGGCCACCACCAGCCCGTTCGGACCGGCGTGGCTGAAGATCGAATGCGATTTGCCGTCGACGCCGGGCAAGGCGGCATCGATGGCTTGCCAGCCGAAATCGCAGACAGGTGGGATTGCCCCCATATTGTGCTCCGATGAAATGGTTTACGCGGCTTTCCGGATCGCGCCGTCGGCTGCCTGCCTGATGGCGCCGATATTGGCGCGATAGGCCGCCTCGCTGCCGCCCTTGAAGATAGCCGAGCCGGCGACCAGCACATTGGCGCCGGCCGCGGTGACCAGCGGGGCGGTCTCGGGGGTGACGCCGCCGTCGATCTCGATGTCGATCGGGCGATTGCCGATCAGCGCCTTGACCCGCCTGACCTTGTCGATGACCGCCGGAATGAACGCCTGGCCGCCGAAGCCCGGATTGACCGTCATCAGAAGCACCAGATCGAGCCGGTCGAGCACATATTCGATGACGCTTTCCGGCGTCGACGGGTTCAGCGACACGCCGGCCTTCTTGCCGAGATTCCTGATCGCCTGCAGCGAACGGTCGAGATGCGGCCCGGCCTCGGCGTGCACGGTGATGATGTCGCAGCCGGCATCGGCGAAGGCGGCGAGATAGGCGTCGGCCGGCGCAATCATCAGGTGACAGTCGAAGACCTTGTCGGTTCGATCGCGGATCGCCTTGATCACCGGCGGACCGAAGGTGATGTTGGGCACGAAATGACCGTCCATCACGTCGAGATGGATCCAGTCGGCGCCCGCCCGGACGACTGCTTCGACCTCGTCGCCGAGCCGCGAGAAATCCGCAGAAAGCACCGAGGGGGCGATGATTGTCTTGGTACCCATGGTCGTCGGCTCCATTCCGTCTTCGGTTTCCGGTCGCTGCACACCAACCGGCGTCATCGTGTCAGCGCGCCTTCGTCTCCGGTTCGCCTTCGAGCTTGCCTTCCGCGAACACGCGGCTGCCGCGAATATCGGATTCTTCAATGGTGATAAGGTCGGTCTTCGTCAACACCCGGTCGCGCGACGTGAAAAGCCGGTTGGCCTGGCGAAGCCGCGCCCGGTCGAGCCCATTGCGGACCGAGCGAGCGTTGGAGAAATGCGGCAGCCGCATGCGGATCGGCAGATATTCTTCGAGCGCCTTGGCCGCCGCCTCGCTGAGACGATAATTCTGTTCCGCCAGCATGATCTCGGCGATCGATTTGAGCTCGCCGACGCCGTAGTCGGGAAAGTCGAGGTGGTGGGCGATGCGCGAGCGCATGCCGGGATTGCTGTTGAAAAAGCGGTCCATCTTGTCCTTGTAACCGGCAAGAATCACAACCAGGTCGTCACGGTTGTTTTCCATGCATTGCAGCAGGATCTCGATCGATTCCTGGCCGTAGTCACGTTCGTTCTCGGGCTTGTAGAGATAGTAGGCCTCGTCGATGAAAAGCACCCCGCCCATGGCGCGCTTGATCACTTCGCGGGTTTTGGGCGCGGTGTGGCCGACATACTGGCCGACGAGATCGTCTCGCGTCACTGCGACCATGTGGCCTTCGCGGACATAGCCGAGACGATGCAGGATTTCGGCCATCCTCAGCGCCACGGTGGTCTTTCCGGTGCCGGGGTTTCCGGTGAAGTTCATGTGCAGCGTCGGCGCGCCCGAGGTCAGGCCGAACTTGCGGCGAAGCCGGTCGACCAGGAGCAGCGCCGCGATCTCGCGGATGCGGGTCTTGATGGGCTTCAGGCCAACGAGTTCGCGGTCGAGCTTGCCCAGCACCTCATCGATATTGGACGCCGCGAATTCGGCCTGCAGATCGACCGATTCGTCCGGCGCGGCAGTGCCCTTTGCTATCGCGTCCAGCATGGTTTCGGCTAGCTCCGCTCGCCTTCGGGCCTGTCGGTCGCATAAGGCACGATCGAATAGCCCTGGCTGCGGCCGTCGCGCTCCTGGCGCAGCAGCCGGAACCCGGGTTCGTTGGGCGGCCGGTTGACGATGAACGACATGCGCGGCGCTTCCCAGCCCTTGCTCGAATCGAAGGCGGTGACCCGGACATACATGTTGGGCATGGCTTTCCGGCAATTGTTGATTTCCAGCAGGATGCCCGCCGGGTCCTTCAGGTCGAACATCGGGTTGCCGTACATTTCCCAATAGGTGTTTCGCGGATGCGGATCGTCCGTGTACTCGATGCTGACCGCCCAGTGGTTTTTCAGCGCGTATTTGATCTGCGCCGAAATCTGCTCATCGGTCAGGTCGGGCAGGAACGAAAACTGTCCCTGCGTGACCTTGTTTCCCGGATTGGTCATCATGGCGACGGTTCCTTTCGTCTAGAAGCTGGGCGTTGCGGTTGGCACGAAGTCGGCCGTGTCGGTCGATTCGTAGTTGAAGGTGACGTCCTTCCAGGTCTCCAGGGCCGCCTTCAGCGGCGTGCACCATCTGGCCGCCTGTTCGAGGATTTTGGTGCCTTCGCGCAGATAGTCGCGGCCCTCGTTGCGGGCGAGGATCATCGCTTCCAACGCGACGCGATTGGCCGTTGCGCCGGCCTGGATGCCGTCCGGATGGCCGATCGTGCCGCCGCCGAACTGCAGGACGACGTCCTCGCCGAGATAATGGATCAGCTGGTGCATCTGGCCGGCATGGATGCCGCCCGAGGCGACGGGCATCACCTTGTTGAGCGAGGCCCAGTCCTGGTCGAAGAACAGCCCGGTTTCGAGGTTCTGCGGCGTGCGCTCCTCGCGCAGCGTGTCATAGAAACCCTTGATCATCAGCGGGTCGCCTTCCAGCTTGCCGACCACCGTGCCGGCATGGATGTGATCGACGCCGGCCATCCGCATCCATTTGCAGATGACGCGAAAATTCATGCCGTGGTTCTTCTGGCGCGAATAGGTCGAGTTGCCGGCGCGGTGCAGGTGCAGGATCATGTCGTTGCGGCGTGCCCATTTGGCCATCGACTGGATCGCCGTGTAGCCGATGACCAGGTCGATCATGACGATGCAGGAGCCAAGCTGTTTTGCGAATTCGGCGCGCTCGTACATCTCCTCCATCGTGCCGGCGGTGACGTTGAGATAATGGCCCTTGACCTCGCCGGTGGCGGCCGACGCCTTGTTCACGGCCTCCATGCAGTAGAGGAAGCGGTCGCGCCAGTGCATGAACGGCTGCGAGTTGATGTTCTCGTCGTCCTTGACGAAGTCGAGGCCACCCTTCAGCGCCTCGTAGACGACGCGGCCATAGTTGCGGCCTGACAGGCCAAGCTTCGGCTTCGTCGTCGCGCCGAGCAGCGGCCGGCCGAACTTGTCGAGCCGCTCGCGTTCCACCACGATGCCGGTCGCCGGGCCCTGGAAGGTCTTCAGGTAAGCCACAGGGATGCGCATGTCCTCGAGCCGCAAGGCCTTGACTGCCTTGAAGCCGAACACGTTGCCGATGATCGATGCGGTCAGGTTGGCGATTGAGCCCGGCTCGAACAGGTCGAGGTCGTAGGCGATGTAGGCGAAGTACTGCTGCTCGGTCTTGGTGCCGGGACCGGTGTTCGGCACCGGCTCGGATCTGAACGCCTTGGCGCGGTAGAGCTCGCAGGCGGTCAGCCTGTCGGTCCACACCACCGTCCATGTCGCGGTGGAGGATTCACCGGCGATGGCGGCCGCAGCCTCCTCGTGGTCGACGCCTGGCTGCGGCGTGATCCGAAACATGGCGATCAGGTCGGTCTCCTTGGGCCGGTAATCCGGCTCCCAGTAGCCCATTTTCTTGTAGGGGATGACGCCCGACTTGTAGCGTTCCTTGCCTTCCTTGAGCGTGCCAGCTGACGGCATGTCGATCTTGTTCATGACAGGTCTCCTGTTTGCCGCTCAGGCGGCTTTCGCGGTTGCGATTTGCGGGTCGAGTTTTCCCGCGGCATAACGTTTGGCCATCTCGTCCATGGCAATGACCCTGATCTTCGAGGCGTTGCCGGCGGTGCCGAAGCGCTCGAAGCGATCGCGGCAAAGGTCGCGCAGGGCATCCATGGCGGGTTTCAGGAATTTGCGCGGATCGAATTCGCGCGGGTCCTCCGTCGCGACGCGGCGGAACTGCCCGGCCATGGCCATGCGGCAATCGGTGTCGATGTTTACCTTGCGCACGCCGTAACGGATGCCGCGCTCGATCTCCTCGACCGGAACCCCAAAGGTCTGGGGCATCTCGCCGCCATATCGGTTGATGACGTCCTGCAGTTCCTGCGGTACCGAGGAAGAGCCATGCATGACCAGATGCGTGTTGGGCAGCTTTTCGTGGATCGCCTCGATCACCTGCATGGCGAGGATGCCGCCGTCGGGCTTGCGGCTGAATTTGTAGGCGCCGTGCGAAGTGCCGCAGGCGATCGCCAGCGCGTCGACCCGGGTGGCGGTGACGAAGTCGACCGCCTGATCGGGATCGGTCAAAAGCTGGTCGTGGGAAAGCGCGCCTTCGGCGCCATGCCCGTCCTCGGCCTCGCCCTGGCCGGTTTCCAGCGAGCCGAGCACGCCGAGCTCGCCTTCGACGGAAGCGCCGACCCAATGCGCCATGCGTGCGACACGTTCGGTGATGGCGACGTTGTAGTCGTAGCTCGCCGGCGTCTTGGCGTCCGCCATCAACGAGCCGTCCATCATCACCGAGGTGAAGCCGTGGCGGATCGCCGAAAGGCAGGTGGCTTCGTTGTTGCCGTGGTCCTGATGGATGCAGAGCGGAATGGCCGGATGCATTTCGGTCAACGCCTCCATCATCTTGGCCAGCATGATGTCGTTGGCATAGGAGCGGGCGCCGCGCGAGGCCTGGATGATGACCGGTGCGTCGCAGGCCCTGGCCGCCTCCATGATGGCAAGGCCCTGTTCCATGTTGTTGATGTTGAATGCCGGAACGCCATAGCCGTGCTCGGCGGCATGGTCGAGAAGCTGGCGAAGGGTGATGCGGGCCATTTTGGGGTCCTTCCTAGATGATGAGCTTCAGCGCCGCTGCGGCGACGGCTTCGGGCGTGATGTCAAAATGCCGGTAGAGATCCGGGGCAGGGGCGCTGGCGCCGAAACCGGCCATGCCGACGAAAGCACCGGTGTCGCCGATCCAGCGGTCCCAGCCGAGCCGTGCTGCGGCTTCGACGGCGACGCGCGGCGCCGAGCCGAGGACCGCCTTGCGGGTGTCGGCATCCTGTTCCTCGAACAGCTCCCAGCACGGCATCGAGACGACGGCGGCGGCGATGCCGTGCTCGGTCTCCAGCCGTTCGGCGGCGGCAACGGCGATCTCGACCTCCGAGCCGGTGGCGATCAGCGTCACGGCGCGGTGCCCGGCCGGCTCGCGCAGGACATAGGCGCCCCGGCTGGACAGGTTCTCTTCGCTATCTGTGTGGCGCAGCATCGGCAGGTTCTGCCGCGAGAGCACCAGCACGCTCGGCCGGTTCTTGCTCTTCAGCGCCAGTTCCCAGCACTCCGCCGTTTCGATGATGTCGGCCGGACGGAAGACGTTGAGGTTGGGCGTTGCCCGCAGCATCGCCAGGTGCTCGATCGGCTGATGGGTCGGGCCGTCCTCGCCGAGACCGATGGAATCATGGGTCATCACATAGATGACGCGCTGGCCCATCAGCGCCGAGAGCCGCATCGCGCCGCGGGCATAGTCGGCGAAGCACAGGAAGGTGCCGCCATAAGGCACGAAGCCGCCATGCAGCGCGATGCCGTTCATGGCCGCAGCCATGCCGTGCTCGCGGATGCCGTAGTGGATGTAGCGGCCGGCATAGGCACCAGGCGCTATGCGATCCATGCCCTTGGTGATCGTCAGGTTCGAATGCGTCAGGTCTGCGGAGCCGCCGACGGTCAGCTCGGTTGCGGCGTTGATGGCGCCGAGCGCCATTTCGGAAGCTTTTCGCGTTGCGACCTTTGTCGCCTTTTCGACATGCTCCTTGCGGAAAGCGGCGAGCGCTTCGAAGACCGCGTCGGGCAGGGTGCCGGCGACCGCACTCTCGAAGGCCTGGCGCTGCGGCGAGGCGGCAAGCCGCTGCTGCCAGGCGTGCCGCGCCGCTTGCCCACGCTCGGCACTTTCGCGCCAGGCGAACAGGATGTCGTCCGGCACCTCGAACGGCGCGCAGGCCCAGCCGATGTTCTCGCGCGTCGCGGCGATCTCGGCCTCGCCCAGCGGCGCGCCGTGCGTCTTTTCCGAGCCGCCCAGGTTGGGCGCGCCCTTGCCGATCACCGTTCGGCAGGCGATCAGTGACGGCCGGTCCGACTGCTGCGCCGCTTCGATTGCCGCAGCGACGGCTTCCGTGTCGTGGCCGTCCACCGACTGCACATGCCATCCGGCGGCTTCGAACCGTGCCGGCTGGTCCATCGATGTCGACAGCGACGTCGGTCCGTCGATCGAAATCGCATTGTCGTCCCAGAAGACGATCAGCCGGGCGAGCTTCAAGTGACCGGCAAGGTCGATCGCCTCGTGACTGATGCCTTCCTGCAGGCAGCCGTCGCCGGCGATCGCATAGGTGAAATGGTCGACGAGATCGGCGCCGTGGCGGGCAGCAAGCATGCGCTCGGCCAGCGCCATGCCGACGGCGGTCGAGATGCCTTGTCCAAGCGGACCGGTCGTCGTCTCGATGCCAAGCGCATGGCCATATTCGGGATGTCCGGCGGTGCGGCTGCCCAGCTGGCGAAACCGCTGCAATTGCTCGATCGGCATGTCTTCGTAGCCGAGCAGGTAGTGCAGCGCATATTGCAGCATCGAGCCGTGCCCGGCCGAAAGCACGAAGCGGTCGCGATCGGGCCAGTTGGGCGCCGACGGATCGATGTTGATGAAGCGGCTGAACAGCACCGTCGCGACGTCGGCCATGCCCATCGGCATGCCCGGATGACCGGAATTGGCCTTTTGGACGCTGTCCATCGCCAGCGCGCGAATGGCGTTCGCCATGTCGCGCTCCGAGACGGCGGCGACGGGCTTCAGGGCTGCTGCTTGGCTGTTCATGGCGTCCTCCTCACGACACACGGTTCTTGCGTTCGATCAATTGCAGGATGAGCGGCGTCAGGATCAGCTGCATGGCAAGATCGAGCTTGTTGCCTGGCACCACTATGGAATTCGGCCGCGACATGAACGAGTCGTGGATCATCGAAAGCAGGTAGGGGAAATCGATGCCGCGGGGATTGGCGAAGCGGATGACCAGCATCGATTCGTCGGGCGTCGGGATCCAGCGCGCGATGAACGGGTTTGACGTGTCGACGATCGGCACGCGCTGGAAGTTGATGGCGGTCTGCGAGAATTGCGGGACGATGTAGCGGACATAGTCCGGCATGCGGCGCAGGATGACGTCCATCACCGCCTCGGTGGAATAGCCGCGGGTTGCCCGGTCGCGATGGATCTTCTGGATCCATTCGAGGTTGATGACCGGCACCACGCCGATCCTGAGGTCGGCATGCCTGGCCAGGTCTATCTTGTCGGTGACGACGCAGCCATGCAGGCCCTCGTAGAAGAGCAGGTCGCTTGGCGGGAATTCGCGCCATTCGGTAAATTGTCCGGGCGGCGTGCCGTACTGCTTCTCCTCGTCCTCGTCATGGATGTAGGTGCGGGTCTTTCCGGTTCCGCGGCGGCCATATTCCTCAAACACCTCTTCGAGGATTGCGAGCTCGTTGGCCTCGGCATGGAAGTGGGTGAAGTTCGGATTGCCGGCCTTCTCCTCCTCGGCCACCTTGACCTTCATCGTGGCGCGGTCGTAGCGGTGAAAGGCGTCGCCTTCGATGAAGGCGGCGTCGATGTTCTCGCGCCGGAAGATCAGCTCGAAGATGCGCTTGACCGAGGTGGTGCCGGCGCCTGACGACCCGGTGATGGTGATGATGGGGTGCTTTGCCGACATGATGCTCAGGCCCTGAACAGGCCGCGGCGGCTGAACAGCGGTGCACGCTCGCCGATCGCGCTGGGCTCGGTGTGGTAGCGGGTGATGCGCGCGACCTCGCGCGCCGATCCGAACACCACGGGCACGCGCTGGTGCAGGCCCTCGGGCTCGATTTCGAGGATGCGGGTGATGGTGTCGGTGGCGGCGCCGCCTGCCTGTTCGATGAGATAGGCGATCGGGTTGGCCTCATAGACGAGGCGCAGCCGTCCCTGGCGGTAACCCTTGCGCTTGTCGCCTGGATAGAGGAACACGCCGCCGCGCATCAATATGCGGTAGCAGTCGGCGACGAGGGAGGCGATCCAGCGCATGTTGAAGTCCTTTCCGCGTGGGCCTTCAGTGCCTTCGAGGCAGTCGTCGATGTAGAGCCGCACCGCCTCGTCCCAATGCCGGTAGTTGGCGGCGTTGATGGCGAACTCCTGGGTACGCTGCGGGATGATCCGGCTCTCGTAGGCCTGGACGAAGGTGCCGAGCCTGGTCGAGAGAACGAAGACATGCGTGCCGCTGCCGAGTGACAGGACCAGTGCCAGCTGCGGCCCGTAGATGAAGAAACCGGCGCCCAGCTGCTTCACGCCCGGCTGCAAAAAAGAGGCGGCCGGATTTTCGTCCGGCGCGCCAGTTGCAGGGAGGAGCGAGAAGATCGTTCCGATCGACACATTGGTGTCGATGTTGGAAGAGCCGTCGAGCGGGTCGATGGCGATGGCGAGAGGCGCCTGGCTGTCGAGCAGAACTGGCTGCTCCAGTTCCTCGGAGGCGTAGAGCGCGACCGGAGCGTGGCGCATGGCATCGAGGAAGATGTCGTCGGCGAAGATGTCGAGATCCTTCTGGATATCGCCGTCGGCATTGGCGCTGCGGGTCCCGGCAAAGGCGGTGCCGAGCACCCCCTGATTGATGGTGTTGCGGACCTTGGTGGCGGCCTGCGTCAGCTGACGAACGGTCGCGACGACTGCCGAACGCAGTTCGTCGGGTGGGCCGAGATAGGAATTCAGAAATGCGTCGAGCGTTGCCGCTGGCATCGTAACCTCCCGATCCAGCCGCAACTCCTCCGGCCGGATTGGGGAATGAGAACAAACTGCCATGGATAAGTAAAATTCAATAACTTTACTTTCGTGCTAAAAAAAATTTAGTATGGCGCATGAGAAACCTCACGCTCAAGCAATTCAAGACCGTTCAGGCCATCATCAGCCATGGAAAAATCGTTAGCGCGGCCAAGGTGTTAGGCTTGTCTCCTCCAGCTGTGACGATCCAGTTGCGGCAGGTCGAGGAGGAGTTCCAGCTGGCCTTGTTCGACCGGACGTCGGACGGCATGCGTCCGACTGCCGCAGGTCTGGCCTTCGTCGAGACGGCGCAGGCGATCGAGGAGCGGCTTCGCCTGCTCGAAGACAAGATGGATGCGATCAAGGGCGTGCGTATCGGCAGCTTGCGGCTCGGCGTCGTTTCCACCGCCAAATATTTCGCGCCGCGGCTGATGGCCGGCTTCATGAAGGAACATCCCGACATCGACATGCGGCTCGCCATCGGCAACCGCGCCGAAACCATCAACAGTCTTAAGAACCACGACATCGACATCGCGCTGATGGGACGCCCGGCGAGGGAAGTCCCGGTGCGTGCCTCGGTCTTCGGTGATCACCCGCTGGTCATCATCGCGCCGCCCGACCACCCGCTGGCGTCGGCGCGCGAGATATCCAAGGAGCGGATCGCCGAAGAGCATTTCCTCATCCGCGAGCCCGGCTCCGGCACGCGCATCTCGCTGGAAATATTCCTCAGCGACGTGCCCGGCCGCATCGACGATCTCGGCGTCGAGATGGGCTCGAACGAGACGATCAAGCAGGCGGTGATGGCCGGGCTCGGCATTGCCTTCATCTCTGCCCACACCATCGCCGCCGAAACCGAAGCCGGCCGGCTGGTCATCCTCGACGTCGTCGGCATGCCGATCCGCCGGCAATGGTTTTCGGTGATGCGCAGCGATCACGCGATCTCGCCGGCGATGGCGACGTTCCACGATTTCCTGATGCGCAAGGGCGCGATGTATCTGCCCCTGTTCGGCAAGCTCTATCCGCACGAAGGACCGAATATTGGAGGTCGCGCCTGAATTGAGGGCGGAATGCGTCGCTGGCAGCCACCTGCCAGGGCGGCTAGTTCGATTTGCCGAGAGCTTTCAGGACAAAGCGAATCTGCGTGCGCAGGCCCGCTTCGGTGTCTTCGCCGTGTTGAACGCAGTGCTCGATCAGAATCGGGTGGAAGAACGGCGTGAACGCGGCGTTGACCGCACGCGCCGCTTCTGCCGGGTCCTCGACCTTGAGTTCGCCCGCCTCGGTCCCCTCGCGAATGATCGCCTCAAGGATTTCCAACATTCGCTCGACATGCGCCTTGATGACCGCCCGATTCTCGCGCAGGGCGGCGACGATCAAATCGTGCATGCTTCTTTCATTGATCAATTTCGTCTTGTTGTGCCGGTGAACGGCGGTCAGGAGCCGGTCGAGTTTCTCCAAGGCCGGCGCGTTGGTGCGTGCGATCGCAACGGCGATGTCCGCGACCTCGTTCACGATCTGCCTGCAGATGGATTCGTTGATTGCATCCCTGGAGGAAAAGAAACGGTAGACGTTCGCCCGGCTCATGCCGAGTTCGGAGGCGATGTCGGCTACCGACGTCTTATGGTAGCCGATGCGGCGAAAATGCGCCTCCGCCACCTCCAGGATGCGAGCGCGCACCTCGTCGGGATCCGTTCGCGGTCCGACCGGATGATTCATCGATGTCTCCAGAGCTGATGATGGATCTGCCGGGCTCGCCCTGAACGATCATTTGCAAGCGGTAAGGTCGTGCGACTGGCCCTGCGTATGTTCAGGCAAAGCCAGCGGCGAAATCTTGGTCCGCCTGCTCGACAACGGGGCCCTATTCAGCAGCAATTGCCGTGTGCATTTCCAGTTCCTCCGCCGCGCCCTCACGGACTTCGTCGGCAGTCGGCTTGATGCCGAACCACGCGGCGTAGAGCGCGGGAAGGAAGAGCAGGATCAGCACCGTGCCAACCGCCGTGCCGCCGATCAACGTATAGGCCATCGATCCCCAGAAGACGGAGTGCGTGAGCGGGATGAAGGCCAGCACAGCGGCGAGTGCCGTCAGGATCACGGGCCTCGTGCGTTGCACCGTCGCCTCGATGACGGCGTGATAGTCATTAAGGCCGGCAGCTCGGTTCTCCTTGATCTGTTCGGTCAGGATCAGCGTGTTGCGCATCAGGATGCCGGCCAGTCCTATCATGCCCAGAATGGCGTTGAATCCGAAGGGCTGGTTGAAGGTGAGCAGCATCGGCACGACGCCGACGAGACCAAGCGGCGCCGTCAGCATCACCATGGCCATCGTCGAGAAGGATCGCACCTGCAGCATGATAACAATCAGCATGGCGGCGATCATTGCCGGAAAGACTTTGCCCAGTGCGGTGTTGGCCTTTTCAGCCTCCTCGATCGATCCGCCCAATTCGATGCGATAGCCGGCCGGAAGGGATGCAATCAGCGGCTGAAGGGCCTTCATGATCGCCTTGGAAACCTCTGGCGGCTGAGTCGCTTCGTTGATATCCGAGCGGATCGTGATGACAGGCGTGCGATCGCGGCGCTTCATGATCGGCTCTTCCAGACGGATTTCCGAATGGCCGATCTGGTCGAGCGGAATCGGGCGACCGTCCCGGCTCATCAGTGAGAAATCCGCCAGACGCGCCGGATCCAGCCGCTCGTCGCCGGCGCTGCGTGCGACGATTGGGACATTGCGGATATCCTCGCGAACCTGCGTGACGGGGATGCCGGTGAGCAGGAACTGGAGCTGCTGGCCCACCTCCGCCGGCGACAGGCCGATGAGGTTCAGTCGATCCTGATCCGGGACGAAGCGAAGCACGGGCGTGCGATTGCCCCAATCCCGGTTCGCCTGCCGCACGTCCGGGACGCCCCGCATGATGTCGAGGGCCTTTTCGGAGATGCTGTAAAGTTGCATGGGGTCAGGTCCCATGACCCGGAACTCGACCGGGAACGGCGTGTAGGGCCCGAACACGAGTTGCGTGACGCGGATATTGGCCTCGGGTGCAAGCCCCTCAGACACCGCCTCGCGCAGCCGGTGCTTCAACGCCTCACGCGCCTCGGCGTCCGGGGTGAGCACGACGATCTTGGCGAAGGCAGGATCAGGCAGTTCCGGCGCCATCGCGAAGAAGAAGCGTGGAGCGCCCTGACCGACATAGCTGGTGACGATCCTGGCCTCGGCTTGGTCGTCCAGCCAGCCTTCGAGCTTCTCGACCGTAGCGGTCGTCGTCTCGATGCTGGTGCCTTCAGGCAGGCGAATCTCCACCAGCACTTCGGGGCGGTCGGACGTCGGGAAGAACTGCTGTTTGAGAGAGCCCATGCCGACAACGGAAAGCACGAAGGCGATGCCAACGATACCGCTGATCATGAACTTGTGGCGCACGGCGAAGGTGATGAGCCGCCGCAAGCGCCGATAATTGGGTGTGTCATAGATCGCGTGGTGACCGCCTTCGACCGGTTTGATCGCGGGCAGCATCTTGACGCCGAGGTAAGGTGTGAAGACCACCGCGACGATCCAGGAGACGATGAGGGCGAACCCTACGACCCAAAAGATGTTGCCGGCGTATTCGCCGGCCGTCGAGCGCGCGAAGCCCACCGGCAGGAAGCCGGCGATCGTCACGAGCGTTCCCGACAGCATCGGCGCCGCGGTGTGGCTCCACGCATAGGCGGCCGCCTTGATGCGGTCCATGCCCTCTTCCATCTTCACCACCATCACCTCGATGGCGATGATGGCGTCGTCGACGAGAAGACCAAGCGCCAGGATGAGGGCGCCGAGCGTGATGCGGTCGAAGAACCGGCCAGTTTCCAGCATGATGAGGAACACGACGGCAAGTGTCAGGGGAACGGCGGCCGCCACCACGATGCCGACGCGCCAACCCATGCTAATCAGGGCGATCAGCAGCACCACGCCGAGCGCCATCGCGAACTTCATCATGAATTCGTCGACCGCCGAGGTGATGTTGACGGCCTGGTCGGTCACCTTGTCGAGCGTCATCCCGAGCGGCAGCGTCTGTGCGATGGCCGCCGTCTTGTCCTCCAGCGCCTTGCCGAGCGCGAGACCATCCCAGCCCTCCTGCATGACGGCCGCGAGCATGATGGTGGGCTCGCCCTGACGTCGGATAAGGTAGGTGGGAGGGTCTTCATAGCCGCGCCGGACCTCGGCGATGTCGGAGAGCTTCAGCGTCCGCCCGGCAGCGACAATCGGCGTGTCGGCGATCGCCTGAACGCTGTCATAAGCGCCGTCCACCCGGATGAAGACCCGCGGCCCCTGGGTGTCGATGGAGCCTGCCGGCGTGAGGGTGTTCTGCCGCTGCAAGGCGGCGACGATGTCCTGTGCCGACACGCCGAGGGTGGCCAGCTTGGCGTAGGAAAATTCGACGAATATCTGTTCGGGACGTTCACCAAGGATGTTGATCTTCTTGACGCCGGGCACGTGCAGGAGGTCCTGGCGGATCGCCTCGGCCTGTCTCGCCAACTCACGCATCGGCATGCCCTTGGCCTTCAGCGCGTAAAGGGCGAAGCTTACATCCGAATACTCGTCGTTGACGAAGGGCCCGAAGACGCCGGATGGCAGGTTGCGGGCTTCATCCCCGAGCTTCTTGCGAGCCTGGTAGAACTCATCCTGCACGACAGATGGCGGTGTGCTGTCCTTCAGCGTGACCGTCATATACGCGTAACCCGGCCGAGTGGTCGTCTCGACCCGGTCGTACCAGGTCAGCTCCTGAAGCCGCTTCTCCAACGGTTCGGCGACGAGGTCCTGCATCTCGCGCGCCGTTGCGCCCGGCCATGCCGTCGTGACCGTCAGGGTCTTGATGGTGAAGTTGGGGTCCTCCGCCCGCCCGAGCATGACGAAAGCGTAGGCGCCGGCGGCCACCAGCAGGAGGATGAAGAACAGGGTAACGGCGCGTTCGCGAACGGCGATCGCGGAGAGATTTAGGTTCATCATCAGTTGCCCCTGCTTGCGGACGCGGTCCTGACGCGAGCGCCCTCCTGCAGGAGATGGGCGCCGAGCGAAACAATCGGATTGCTGGAGTTCAGTCCGGAGACCACAGCGGTTTCGCTGGTCACACGAACAAGCTTGACAGGCTGAAACTGTACGGTCGAGGTGGCGCTGTCCAGGACCCAAACGCCTGTCTTCTCGCCGTCATCGAGCACGGCTCCCAGCGGCACCTGGACTTCCCGCTGGCGTGCCTGGCCCGCAAGCCGAATGGTTACCGTCGCGCCAAGCGGTGCTGCCGCGGCCTCACCGTCGAGCACATAACGGGCCTCATAGGTACGGGTCTGGGCATCGGCGGAGTTCGATAGTTGCCGGAGATGTGCCGTATAACGACGCCCATCGCCGCCATACACGCTGGCCTCGGCCACCGACCCAATCGCCGGCCGGATCGTTTCGGGAAGCGCGACCACCGCTTCGCGGGAGCCGGCCTTGGCGATCCGGACCACTGTCTGGCCGGCGGAGACGACCTGCCCCGGCTCGCCAAGCGTTTCGACCACCGTTCCATCCGCGTCGGCCAGCAGGACCGCGTAGATCGCCTCGTTCTCGGCGACCCGTGCTTCTGCTTCGGCGGCGGCGAGTTGCGCCTCGGCCGTATCCACCGCGGCCTTCGCCTGCTCGTAGCGCTGTCGGGGGACCCATCCATCCCTAAGCAAACTGGCGTATCGCCGTTCATCCGGTTCCGTCTGAACGACTGTTGCGCGGGCTGCGGCAACGGCGTTGCGCTTCGCCGTGAGCGCGAGGCGAAGGTCGGTGTCGTCGATGCGCATCAGTGGCTGACCAGCCTTGACCTCCTGACCCACATCCACGAGCCGCTCCACGATTTTGCCGGGGACACGAAAGCCGAGATCGCTCTGCACCCGCGCCCCGACGATACCGGTGAAGCCGCGTTCGGATCCGGTCACCGGCGCTGCCGTCACCAGTCTGACGATCGGCGGTTCCTGCCTCGGGTCGCCTACGGCGGAGGCTCCCTGCGTAGGAATGGCAAGTGTGGCAAATGCCGCCGCTCCTGACATCGCGATCAGCACGCCCCCCAGCACAACAGCGGGTCTCTTTTTCACGTTCGTCGCCTCTCAAGAAAGATTGCGTTTGACCTTTACATCGGCCCCACGGACGTGAGCCCAGCAGCACGCAGGCTGCCGTCTGCAAGGCGGGTCGGTGCATTGGCATCGGCGCGCAGGTGGCTCTCTGACGACACCGTCACCTCCTCGCCGGACCGCGAGAACGCGTAGAGCGGGCCGCGGTGGCCGGGCATCGAAAAGGCCACGGAGTCGCCGTCGGCGAGGCCCATGACGACGCGCTGCGGATCGCCGCCGGTCTTCGGCGCGAATGTGGCGGTGACCTCCAGGCGGTCGCCTTCGGCCGGGACGTAATAGACGACCATGTCGAGGTGTCCCTCGTGCAGGCTGCCGGCTTCGATCGGGCGTCCTATGGTGGCTTCCTCGGCAAACGCCGGGGCGGCAAGAAACAGCGCGGCCAGAACCGAGGCACTCAGGGTTTTGCGGATCATCTCGTATCTCCATTTTTTTAGATTGCGTTCGAACTCTATAACTGAGTTAGATTACGAATGCAATCTAAAAAATGAAAATTTATGATGCATGTGAGTCGCAGGCGCATCGCGCAGACAGAATGGAGGGCTGCCCGATTGACGCGCTCGGTTCGGATGCCGCCGGGCAGGGCGCCGACGTGAGGCATCATTCGAGGCCGGGGATCAGGGAATACTCTGGAATGCTCGATAGCTGGGTTGGCGAGGGCAGGGCAAGGAGCCCAACTGCAAGGCCATTCTCTCGACAACGGCCGGCGCGGTGCTCCTCTCGCGACCGTCAACGACGAGCGGCTGTCGAAGCGGTTCCCGCAAGCGGCCGTCGAGCACGCGCTGATGGGGTCGGCATGGCCACGGGCTAGCGTACCCGCGGTTACGCTGCGGGCCGCTGACTGCGCTTCTGCTAGCCTGCAATTGGTTCGGCGACAGCCTCTTCGAGGCCAGTTGCCGCTTGGGCGGCAAGACCGCGGGCCGCTGCTTGTGAATCGTAGAATTCCTCAAGCGCATAGACCTTGCCCCACCGCAGCGTGAACACGTGGAGACCGCTGTTGACGTAGGACGCGTCGCCGTTGAGCAGCGTCGCGGTGCCGTCCCACTGGGCAAATACGGTGGTGTGCCACGGCCAGCCCTTCACCCAGACGTGGTTGACCGTGAGATGGAGATTGGGCAGGACGCGGCCGAGGCGCTCAAACCAGCGGCGCACGGCTTCCTTGTCGTGGCGCTCACCACCAAGCGCGTGGGCGCCGGAAACGCGGTGATGGACATGCGGCACGAGTGCTTTCACCGCCTCATCCCAGCGATGGTTGTTGACGTGGTCGAAGCTCTGCCGGATCGATTTCTCGACGATATGACTGTATAGCATTTGAGCTCTCCTCCAAATTGGATTGCGTTCGTACTCTATATTTGTTATAGATGTCGAACGCAAGCTAATTTAAGGAGGTCTACATGCGTGTGAGTCGCATTCAGGCGGCGGAAAACCGCGAAACCGTGATCAATGTGGCAAGCCGGCTTTTTCGGGAGCGCGGCTTTGACGGCATCGGCCTCAAAGACCTGATGCAGGCTGCCGGGCTGACCCAGGGCGCGTTCTACAAGCAGTTCGCCTCCAAGGACGATTTGGCGGTGCAGGCGTCGAGGCGGGCGATGGAGAGCGCCACGCTGCGCTGGTCGGCCGCGACTGCGGCAAAATCCGAGGATCCGCTTGGCGCCGTGATCGCATTCTACCTCAGCATGGGCCATCGCGGAGAAAAGATGGACGGCTGCCCGATTGTCGCGCTCGGCTCGGATGCCGCCAGACAGGGCAGCGAGGTGAAAGCGTCGTTCGAAGCCGGGATCAAGGAGCATCTCGAAATCCTCGGCCGTTTCATTGCCTACGCCAAAGCTGAGGAGCCCGATAGAAAGGCCATGGCCATTCTCTCGACGATGGTCGGCGCGCTGATGCTGTCGCGCGTCGTCAACGACCCGGATCTCGCCCAGGCCTTCCTGGACGCGGCGACCGGACAGGTTCGCGAAGCAGCCGGCGGATGAACGGCGTGCGCAGCGTTGGCGGCGCAGCCAAATTGATAGGAAAATAGATGCGACGGATTGTTGTTACAGGCATGGGAGCGGTCACGCCCCTTGCTGCCGATGTCGAAGCGTCGTGGTCGCGGCTGCTGGCCGGTCGCTCGGGCATCCGCAGGCTTCCGGACGCTATGGTGGCAGACCTCCCGGCCAAGATCGGCGGGGTGGTTCCCTCGCCGGAAGACGATCCGGAGGCTGGTTTCGATCCGGATACCGTCCTGGCTGCGAAGGACCAGCGCAAGGTAGACCGGTTCATCATCTTCGGGCTCGCCGCTGCACAAGAGGCCCTCGCGCAAGCAGGGTGGGCGCCCGTCTCGGAAGCGGATCGCCTGCGCACGGCCACGATCATCGCCTCCGGCATCGGCGGCTTCCCCGCCATCACCGAGGCGGTGCGCACGGTCGACCAGCGCGGCGTCCGCCGCCTCTCGCCGTTTACGGTGCCGTCCTTCCTGGTGAACCTCGCGGCGGGCCACATCTCGATCCGCCATGGCTTCAAGGGGCCACTCGGCGCGCCGGTGACGGCGTGCGCGGCCGGCATCCAAGCGATCGGCGATGCGGCCCGCCTCATCCGCGCCAACGAAGCCGATATCGCCGTGTGCGGCGGGACGGAAGCCTGCATGAACATCGTCAGTCTTGGTGGTTTTGCTGCAGCACGATCTCTTTCGACCGGCTTCAACTGGGCGCCGGCTCAGGCGTCACGGCCTTTCGACGTGTCGCGGGACGGCTTCGTCATGGGCGAAGGAGCCGGCGTGCTGGTCATCGAGGAATTGAGCCACGCGCTGGCGCGCGGCGCGAAACCGCTCGCCGAGCTCGTCGGCTACGGCACGACGGCGGATGCGCATCACGTCACCTCCGGTCCCGAGGATGGCGACGGGGCGCGCCGAGCCATGCAGATCGCAATTGCCCAAGCCGGCATCTCGCCGCGTGAGGTTCGCCACCTCAATGCGCACGCGACCTCGACGCCGGTCGGTGATCTCGGGGAAATGGCGGCGATCAAAACACTCTTCGGCGCAGATTCCACCATCGCCGTCAGCGCAACCAAATCGGCGACCGGACATTTGCTTGGAGCCGCCGGCGGGCTTGGAGCCATCTTCGCAATCCTGGCGCTCAGGGATCAGGTGGCGCCGCCAACCCTCAATCTGGGCGCGCCGGATCCCGCCGGCGACGGCATCGACTTCGTCGCAAACCAGGCCCGGCCGATGGCAATGGACTACGCGATCTCAAACGGCTTCGGCTTTGGCGGCGTCAATGCCAGCGCGCTGTTCCGGCGCTGGACGGACGAGTTGGCCGGTGCGAACGCCAGAGGCGCTCATAACTGACTCCGACCTTTCATGCTTCTTCCATGCCAATCCAAAATCAGTCCAACCCCAGAGAAAGAGATGATTTCAATGAACAAGACCAATCCTGGCGTCGCCCTGGTGACGGGGGCGTCCTCCGGCATCGGGCGCGCGACGGCCATAGCTTTGCAAAGCGCCGGTTTTCGCGTGTTCGGCACCAGCCGTCGCGCAGCCGCCAAAAACTCCGACGGTCTGACCATGCTGTCCTGTGACGTGACCGATGACGCGTCGGTGGCGAAACTGGTCGATGACGTGCTGGCCGAGACCGGGCGCATCGATCTGCTCGTCAACAATGCCGGCATGGGTCTGTTTGGTGGCGCGGAAGAGTCCTCAATGATCCAGGCTCAGGCACTGTTCGATGTGAACGTCTTCGGCGTGCTCCGCGTGACCAACGCGGTCCTGCCGATAATGCGCCGACAAGGCAAGGGTAGGATCGTCAATCTGAGTTCGGTGCAGGGGTTCATCCCAGCTCCCTATTTCGCACTTTATGCTTCGACCAAACATGCCATCGAAGGCTATTCCGAATCGCTCGACCATGAACTGCGCCCGTTCGGGATTCGCGTTGCATTGGTCGAACCCGCTTATACCCGCACGTCGTTTGAAGATAATCTCGCCAAGCCGGACCAGTTGCTTGATATTTATGACGCTGCGCGCGCTGGCATGAACGCAGTCGTGCGGAAAGCAATGGAAAAAGGCGATTCGCCCGAATTGGTCGCCAAGACGGTTTTGGCGGCTGCGACCGATCCCGTTCCGAAGAGGCGCTATGCTGCGGGAAAAATGGCGCGCCAGGTCAGTCTCCTGCGCCGTTTCGTCCCCGCATCCGCATTCGACAAGAGCCTGCGTAAGCAGAACGGGCTGCCGGTCTGACGACATCGAAGACACCCCGTGAAGATCGGAATCATCGGCCCTGGAAACGTCGGCGCCGCATTGGCGCAGCGCAACCTGAAGCAATTGCCTAGAACGCCCCGGCGGTTGTTGGTGTTAGATAAGCGATATGTTATATTGCAGTGCGAAAGAGTGGGGGCCACGTCCTTTCACACCCGTAAGCGATCTGTATGTGCGACCCCTGCAGTCTTGTCGGTATCTCGGAAACCTCCCGGGCATGGGGTTCGGGAATTCGATGGGGGTAATGGGGCAATGCTTTACACGCTGGTTATGATGGTCTGCCTGACGGATGTGCCGCAGACCTGTGAACAACGCGAGCAGATGGTGGACGGCCTGGCGATGAACCCAGGGACCGCCTTCATGCAGGCGCAGCCGCTGGTAGCCCAGTGGATCGAGACGCATCCCGGTTATTTCGTGCAGCGCTGGCGCGTGCTGCCCGGCCGGGGAACGTGAGATCCGCTGCGGAGATAGAGGTTCTACTTCTTTGCGGCGAGGGTTTCCGAGACGGCCTTGGACAATTGATAAAGCCGCTGCTCGATGATCGTCGGCACTTCACAGACGTAAGTCAGTGATTGGACGCGTTCATTGAAAATTCGCGTTGCGAATTTCAGCTGTTCGGTTCGCCGTTCGATGTCGTCGGGATCCGCATCCGGCATTGCCCGCAACGCATCGACGTCGGACGCTGCCTTGCGCAAGGCGGCGGCCATTTCGAGCTGCTTGTGGGCGTACCGGGAAATGCCTGAGATCACCTGCGAACGCTCGGCGTCCATGTGATCGAACATGCCTTGCACCAGCATCGCCATCTTCGGCGCAAGCTGCTCGGCCGGCAGCGAGGCGGCGAAATCCTTGATTTTCTTTTGGGCTTCGGCGATCGGCATCCGCCGGGCCGCCACCTCCTCGACCAGGGTGGAGACGGCAGGGTCCTTCGAAAAATCCTTCGCCGCTGGCGGAAGCTCCGGCCCATTCCAGATCTGGCCGAGCGAGAGTTGCGGCACCTTGCGCTGTATGCAGGGCCAGTCCGGATCGGTATTCGCTGCCCTGGCGTTCATGCTCGGCGTCAGCATGGCAACCACAGCCAGGCTGCGAACAAGGCTCATTCGTGCCATCAGGCATTTCCTCCGGTGTCTTGTTTGCGGGTCACCAGGCCGCGCGAAGGGTCATAGGCGATGATGGCGGCGGCAAGGAACAGAACAGTGCAGCCGACAACGACGCCCAGCGACAGCCACTCGATCTGGCCGTAGAAGGCGAAGCGGATCAGTTCGACGGCATAGGTGAACGGATTGGCGAGGCAGATCTTGTGCAGCAGCGGGCTCGCCTCCTGGATGCGCCACAACGGATAGAGCGCCGGCGAGGCGAAATAGCCGGGAAAGATGACGAAGTTCATGATGCCGGCGAAATTTTCGAGCTGCTTGATCATCGACGACAAAAGCATGCCGAGCGCGCAAAGCATCATGCCCGACAGGAACAGCGCCGGCAGCACCATGAGATAGCCGATCGGCGGCGCCTTGACGCCCCAGAACCAGGCAATGATCAGGAACGCATAGACCTGCGCGATCGATACGGATACGCCGGCGAGCATCTTCGACACCAGCAGGAACCAGCGCGGGAAGGGGCTGACCAAAAGGGTGCGCATGTTGCCCATCTCGCGGTCATAAACCATCGACAGCGAAGACTGCATGCCTGAGAACAGCAGGATCATGCCGCACAGCCCCGGCGTGATGTAGACCTCGTAGAGCACGTAAGTCTTGTAGGGCGGGATGATCGACACGCCGAGCACCTGCCGGAATCCGGCGGCAAAGATGAACAGCCAGATGAGCGGCCGAACCAGCGAGGATATGAAGCGCTCGCGCTGGTGCAGGAAGCGCAGGCATTCCCGCAGGACGACGCCCTGGAGGCAGATGAGATAGTGGCGCAGGCCGAATTTCTCGAACTTCTCCGGAAAGATGCCGGCGACTTTTTCGGGTATTGAAGGAGCGCTCATGGCGATATCCCCGCGGTGCCGGCCGCCTCGATGCGGCTGAGCCTGGAAAAGGCGTCGCGGATCGAGCCGGCGCCGCTCGTCCTGACGACATCGGCCACCTTGCCCTTGGCGACCAGTTCGCCCTGGCGCAGCACGACGACATGGTCGCCGTCGTCAACCTCGTCGATCAGATGCGTTGCCCACAGCACGCCGATGCCCTCGGTTTCGACGAGCTTGCGGATGGTGGCGAGAATGCCGGCGCGCGACTGGATGTCGAGACCGACCGTCGCCTCATCGAGCAGCAGTAGCGACGGGCGGTGGAGCAGCGCCCTGGCGATCTCGATGCGCCGCATCTGGCCGCCGGAAAGGCTGCGTGCCTTGTCGTGCTGGCGGCCCGGCATGTCGACGATATCGAGCAGCGCGGCAATGCGCTGCCGGGCCTCGCGTCCGCCGATGCCATGCAGCGCGGCGTGGTAGGAGAGGTTCTGGTGGACGCTGAGGTCGAGGTCGAGCGTGCGCGCCTGGAACACGATGCCGACCCGCCTGAGCGCCTCGCCCGAAGCGCGGCTGACGTCATGGCCGAAGATGCGGATCGATCCGCGGCGCGTGTCGTAAAGATGGCTGATCAGCGAGAACAGCGTCGTCTTGCCGGCGCCGTTGAGACCGAGAAGCACGGTGAACGTCGCCGGCGCGATCGAGAACGAGACGTCGCTGAGCGCCGGCTTCGAACCATAGGAATGGCTGACGCCGGCGACGTCGAGCGCCGCCACCTGATCTCCCGGTCCGTTTGTCCTCACATGCTGCACGCCGGTCGGCTCCCTTGTCGTCGACAATAGTCTGGCCCAAGTCTAGCCCACGGGGCGCGATCGCGCAGGTCCTGCTTTTCAAACCTTACTTGATCGTGATCGTGCCCTTCATGCCCTTGTCGGCGAGGTCGGGCACCGACCATGTGTAGATGCCGGGCCTCACGGTGGTGAACTGTACCTGGATGGTGCCGTCGGCGTCGAATTCGAGCCATGCGGGTGCGCCGTTCATGTGCACCTCGAGGTCGTTGATGACGATCTGGTTGTTCCACACATTGCGGAACAGGTCGGTGTGGAATTTGTACTCCAGCCCGCCGGCCGCGGTGATCTTCCAGCGATAGCCCTGGCCGGCGATCAGCTCAAAATCCTTCTGGTTGGCGGTGAACTGGTCTTCCTTGCTGCCGAGGATAAGTTCCGGCACGTCCTTGCTGGCCCGGGTCGCCTTCTCGACTTTCGGACTGGCCTCCGTGCTGGCCGCTCCGGCGGCGGCGTCATCGTCATCGCCGTCCTGCGCCCAGACCTGGCCCTGGGTGAGCGCCATGCCCACCAGCGCAGCGAAAGCGACTGCCCGAAATTTCCGCATGATTTCCTGCCCTTCTGCTGTTTTTCTGTCGGCTTGATTCACTTGGTTTATTCAACGGTTCATGTGGCGGAATTCAATTGGGCGAGACGACGACGCCCCACGGCAGCGCGCCGACGGTCACCGACTGCACCGGCTCGTCGGTCGCCACGTCGATGAAGGTGATGTCGTTCGACACGCCGTTGGTCGAGATGATGGTCTTCTGGTCCGGGGTGAAAGCAAGCTGCCAGACGCGTTGGCCGACCAGCACATATTTCTCGACCTCGTATGTCTGCGTGTTGACCACCGCGACGCGGTTGGCCGGTCCGAGCGCCACATAGGCTTTCTTGCCGTCGGCGGTGATGCGCACACCGACCGGCTGGATGGATTCGGGCCTCAGGCCGGCAACCTCGAAGGTGATCTTCTGGACGACTTCGCGCGTTTGATTGTCGATCACCGAAACCGTGCCACCGATCTCGGCACTCACCCAGGCCTGCTTGCCGTCGGGCGTGAACTCGATGAAGCGCGGACGCGCGTCAACCAGCACGTTGTCGGTGATCTCGTGCGTCGACGTATTGATGAAATGCGCCATGTTCGTCGTTTCCGACGTGTTGACCATGGTCTTGCCGTCCGGGCTGACACCCATGCCCTCCGGTTCGACGCCGACCGGGATTTCCGCCAGCACTTTCTTGCCCTCGATGTCGATGACGGTGACGAGATTGTCGTCCTCATTGGCGACATAGAGCGTCTTGCCGTCAGGCGACAGCACGAACAGCTCCGGGTCGGGCCCGGAAGGCAAGGTGTCGACGATCTCCAGCGACGCCGTGTCGATGACCTCGATCGAATCATCGTCGCTGGCGCAGAGATAGATGTGCTTGCCGTCGTGCGAGATGGTGATGCCGCGCGGACGCTGCCCGACATTGACGGTCTTCACCACCTGCATCGTCGCGGTGTCGACGACGGTCATCGTGTTGTCTTTCTCGTTGGAGACATAGGCCATGTAGGCCGACGCCGGACCGGACATGAAGCCGGTCGCAACTATGGCGAGTGCGCAAGCTCGTCTCTGCACTGAAATTCCTCCCAAACTTTTCTACTTAAGCACGCATTTTGTTTCCGGCTCGTCGACCCCGAGCGTATCGAGCTCCGACAACTGGTGCAAAAATCCCTCCTGCGGCGAGGTCGAGACGACCGACCTGGTGTCGCCGAGGAAGATCGGCTGCCGCAACTGCTGGTTCCATTTGCGGAAGGTCAGTTTCTGCCCCTTGAAGGCGGCGATCGAAAAATCGTCGGAGCGGATGAAATCGGCCATCTTGCGCGGGTCGGCGCCCTGCGTGCGGGTCGCCGCCTCCCCGAGAATGCGCACCGCGGTCCACGCCGCCATGTCCTTCGACACCATGCGGCGGCCGTTTGCCTTGGCGAAGCGGTTCTGGATCTGGGTGCCGCCCCATTGCTCGCTGGCCGGATGCCAGGCCAAGGGAGTGAGGCCCGCGGTGCCGGCGACCGGCCGCGGAATCCAGGTGCGGAACGGAACGTAGGTGCCGAACACCTCGCTTTCGTCGGCGACCAGCAGCACATCGTGCTCCGGCAGGTCCTGGGTGAAGACAGGCATCTGCCGCTGGATCTGGACGACGCCGGAATCGGTCCGCCGCGCCGTGCCGGTATCCTCGAACAGCTTTTCGCCGACGATCTCGCCGCCGAAGCGCGTCGCCGCCCGGCGCAGCGCCTCGGCAAAAAGCTGGTCGCGCTCGTGCGAGCCGTAGATCAGCACCCAGCGCCGCCATTGCTTCCAGATGAGATATTGCGCCAGCCCGTCGGCCAGCATGCTGCGCGTCGGGATGGTGTGGAAGATGCTGGCGCGGCATTCCTCCTCGCGAAGACTGTCGTCGGTGGCGCCGGCGTTGAAGATCAAGACGCCGTTGTCGCGGGCAAGATCGGCGATCGACAGCAACTGCCTGGCCGAGAGGTCCGCGACCACATAGCGGTTGCCTTTGGCGATCATCTCCTGGAAGGCCGGGACGACATCGGCATCCGGCTTCACCTCGGTCACGTCGAGGCTGAATTTCTGGCCGAGGAAGCTGCCGGTCGTGTTGTTGTCGGCAATCGCCACATTGCCGCCGGCAACACCTTCATCGCGCGGCGGGACGTCGAGCACCGACAAGGCCAGTTGCGGCGCATAGGCGCGCAAATAGCCTATCTTGATCTCGGTCAGCTTTTTTTCCGGCTTGGCCGTTGCGGTCGGCTGCTTGCCCGTCGCTTCCTGGGCGAGCGCGCAAGCAACGTTGACGGTCAGGGAAAAAAAGCACAAAAAGGCCGCCAGAGTGCCCGGCACCGCGCTCGTCATCGATAAAATTACCCGTTCTTGCGCTAAAGTCCGATTGTTGTCGGAGCGGCGCGAAGTCAAGGTGCCCGTGATGAGCTTAGCTGACCCGCAAATTTTATCAAACCCTGAAAGTGGACTGCTCACGTCTGCTTTAGTGCCATGCCTGCTCGCCCGAACGGCGACCGAGCGGATTTCGGTATTCGGGCCCAAAAGCGTCCTTTTCCTCATGCCGGAGAAAGTCCGTCAATGACCAGAATGCTGGCCAGCGTCACCGGCGTCGACGAGGCGGAGATCGCGCTTTCAGGCGGTGCCGACATCGTCGATCTGAAGGATCCGAAGGCGGGAGCGCTGGGCGCGGTGTCCACGCAGATCATCCGCCGGACGATTTCGCTGATCGCCGGCCGGGCGCCGGTCAGCGCGGTCTGCGGCGACCTGCCGATGGAACCGGAGACGATCCGCGCCAGGGCCGAAGAGATCACTGCCGCCGGCGCCGATTACGTCAAGATAGGTTTGTTTCCGTCGGCAAATGTTGCGGCTTGTGCGGCGGCGCTCGCGCCGCTCGCCGCGCGAACGAAACTGATCGCCGTGCTTTTCGCAGACCTGACGCCGGATTTCGAGCTTCTGCCGATGCTTGCCGAACATCGCTTCCATGGCGCCATGGTCGACACGGCCAACAAGGCCAACGGGCGGCTGCTCGACCATCTGC
Organism: Mesorhizobium sp. WSM4815; assembly: GCF_055811575.1. NCBI lineage: Bacteria > Pseudomonadati > Pseudomonadota > Alphaproteobacteria > Hyphomicrobiales > Phyllobacteriaceae > Mesorhizobium > Mesorhizobium sp. WSM4815. Next base: position 245,851 of record NZ_JBVVQS010000096.1, read on the forward strand.
CGCCCGAGCGTATCCCGGGATTCATCGATCGAGCGAAATCGCTCGGCCTCATGGTTGGGCTGAGCGGATCGCTGGAAGCCCCTGATATTCCACGCCTGCTGCCCTTCGCTCCCGATTTTCTCGGCTTTCGCGGGGCGCTGTGCGGCGATTCCGGCCGCGTGGGTTCGATCAGCGCCGAGGCGGTTGCGCAGATCCGCGAACTGATCCCGGAAGCATCCCGGGCCGGCGGCGCGTCGAGCATCGACTACCGCCTGCTGGCGGCGAGGGGCTATTCGCCGGGCACCGACCCGACACTGGGCACCGACAAGATCTTCGTGCGGGACTTTGTCCTGCCGGTCCAGATCGGCGCCTACAGTTTTGAGCACGGCCATACCCAAAAAGTGCGTTTCGACGTGACCGCCGACGTGCTGCAAGTCACCGATCATCCCGAAGACATGCGCCATGTGTTCTCCTACGACATCATCATGGACGGCATTCGCACCATTGTTGCGCGGGGCCACATCCAGCTTAGCGAGGCCCTGGCCGAGCAGGTGGCGACCTACATTCTGGAGAACCCGCGTGTCGTGCGGGTCACGGTAAGGGTGGAAAAACTCGAACTCGGCCCAGGCGGCGTCGGCGTCGAGATCGAACGCAAGCGCCAATCGGCAGGTCGCGGCGTCGCCTCCGGCCCTGCCGGTCGAAAAGACCAAGGCGCCGTTTCCCGGCCGCGACAGGAAAGGCCCGAGGCCATCAGGCGAGCCGCCGTCAAGCCGTCCGTCGTCAAGCTTGGCGGCAGCACCGTCCATGCGGCGGAACTGGAAAGCTGGATCGCGGCGCTGGCGGGTTCCAAGGTGCCGATCGTCATCGTGCCCGGCGGCGGCCTGTTCGCCGACCAGGTGCGCGAGACGCAGATTTACATGGATTTTTCCGACACCGCCGCCCACGCCATGGCGATCCTCGCAATGGAGCAGTTCGCCCAGGTCATCCTCGACCGTGACGAAAGGCTGGCGCCGGCACGGTCGCTGGAAGAAATGGGGCGGGCGCTGGACGCGGGGAAGATCCCGGTGTGGCTGCCGTCGTCATTGGCGCTGCCGGCGCCGGACATTCCGGCGTCCTGGGATGTTACCTCCGATTCGCTTGCCGCCTGGCTTGCCGGCAAGCTCGGCGCGAACGCGCTGCTCTTGATTAAGCAGACCGGCGCCTTCTCCGGCAGCGACACGATCGACAGCCTGGCGGTCAGAGGTATCGTCGACGCCGGCTTCGCCGCCATGCTGCCCGACGGTGTCGATGTCCACCTCGCCGGCCCGAATGATGCCGCCGAGGCCGGGGCGCTGCTCGCGGCAGGCAATCTGCCCGGCATTGCGATCGCGGCTTCGATCCGGTCGGCAAGAAAAGCAGGGTAGGCGATGGCGATGCTGCATACGCCGCGCTGGGCATGGGTTTTGACCGGTTCCGGTCATTTTTTTACGGAGAGTTTTGCACTCATCCACCAGATCGAGCATTGCGATGTCTTTGTGTCGAAAGCCGCCAACGAAGTGCTGCGCATGTACAAGCTCAAGCTCGATTTCCCGGAGACGACGCGCGTGCTGCACGACAAGACGGCGAGCGCGATCCCGGTCGGCGAATTCTACCACGGCGTCTATCATACGGTGGTGGTGGCGCCGGCCAGCTCCAACACGGTCGCCAAATGCGTGCACGGCATTTCCGACACGCTCGCCACCAACGTTTTTGCCCAGGCCGGAAAATGCCGGGTGCCGGCCATCGTCTTTGCTTGCGACACGGCGCCGGAACTCGAAACCATGGCGCCGCATGGGCTGGTCAAGGTCTATCCGCGCAGCATCGACCTGGAGAATACCAACCAGCTGAAGAGCTTTGAGCGAACCCAGGTGGTCGAGTCGCTTGCCGATCTCGAAGCCTCGGTCAGGCGGCGCCACGCCCAACTCGCAAGCCATGGCTGAGCGGCTGGTCTTTCTTACCGGCCATCTGGCCAAGGTCCGGCTGGAAAGGCTGCTGGCCGGACTGGGCGAAACCGAATTTGCCTGGGAGATCATCGACATCGGCGTCAAGGTCGCGGCGCTGATGAGCGAAGACATCATCAAGCGGCGGCTTACCTTGGCAGGCGCCGCCGATCGCGTCATCCTGCCCGGCCGCTATCGCGGCGACATCGAGCATCTGTCGGAGCATTTCGGCGTGCCCTTCGTGCGCGGGCCCGACGAGATCGCCGATCTGCCGGCCTTTCTCGGCCGGGCGGGCGAGCCGCCTGACCTTTCGCGTCACGACATGCGCATCTTCGCCGAAATCGTCGATGCGCCGATGCTGTCGGTCGAGGCGCTGGTGGCGAGAGCACGGACGCTGGCCGCGGCCGGCGCCGACGTCATCGATCTCGGCTGCCTGCCGGAAACACCGTTTCCGTTGCTGGACGAGGCGGTGCGCGAGCTGAAGGCACAGGGATTTCTGGTCAGCGTCGATTCCGCCAGCACCGACGAACTGTCGATCGGCGCAGGCGCCGGTGCGGACTACCTTCTCAGCCTCGATGAGAACACGCTGCCGCTGGCCTTCGACCACAAGGCCGTGCCAGTGCTGATCCCGGCCACGCCCGGTGACCTGGATTCGCTCGGCCGGGCCATCGAAGCGGCACAGAAGGCCGGCGTCGGCTTCCTCGCCGATCCGGTGCTTGATCCGATCCATTTCGGCTTTGCCGCCTCGCTTGGGCGTTTCATCGAGGCGCGCCGCCGCTGGCCTGAGGTCGAACTGCTGATGGGCACCGGCAATCTCACCGAATTGACCGACGCCGACAGTTCCGGCGTTACCGCGGTTCTGGCCGGGCTCTGCTCGGAACTTCAGATCCGAAACGTGCTCGCCGTGCATGTCAGCCCGCACACGCTGCGAACGATCGAGGAGCACGACATTGCCCGCCGCATCCTGTTTGCCGCCAAGCGTGACGGTGCGCTGCCGCGAAGTTACCATCCAGGGCTGCTGCAGGTTCACGACCGCAAGCCGTTCACCGCCTCGACCGAGGATATCGCAGCACTGGCGGCGGAGGTGCGCGACACCAACTTCCGCATTATGACCGCCGAGGACGGCATCCATATTTTCAACGGCAAGGGGCACGCGGTTGCCACGGATGCGTTCGAACTCTTTGCCGGGCTTGGCGTTGAGGCGGATGGAGCACACGCGTTCTATCTCGGCGCCGAACTGATGAAGGCCGAGATCGCGTGGCGCCTCGGCAAGCGCTATGTGCAGGACGAGCCGCTCGCATGGGGCGTTGCCGCGCCGGCTCCCGAAACCGACCGCAGCCGTCTTGCCGAAGCGGGCCCCACGCTTCGCGCGAAGAAGGAGCGCTAAACCATGCCGTTCATTCGCGAATCGATCATCACCACGGTCAACGAAGCCGGCGACGTCCACATCGCGCCGATCGGCATCATCGCCGAGAAGGACGGCTGGGTCATCGCGCCGTTCCGGCCGTCGATCACGCTCGACAATCTCGCCGAAGTGCCGTTCGCCATTGCCAATTACACCGATGACGTGCGCATCTTTGCCGGCTGCCTGACCGGCCGCAAGCATTGGCCGACCGTTGCGGTCGACGGGTTTCCGGTGCCGCGGCTCGCAGCGGCGCTCGCGCATTCGGTCCTCGAAGTCGAAAGCGTGGACGACGATGCCATGCGGCCTCGCCATTTCTGCCGCGTGGTGCAGGAGGAAACGCATGCGCCGTTCACCGGCTTCAACCGCGCCAAGGCGGCGGTGCTGGAACTGGCCATCCTGGTCAGCCGGCTCGGCATGCTGCCGCGCGACAAGATCGAGGCGGAAATCGCCTACCTTTCGATTGCCATCGAAAAGACTGCGGGCGAGGGCGAAAAAGAAGCCTGGGACTGGCTGATGCAGCGTGTCGGCGATCACCTTGCGGCCGAGGATGCCAGCGGCGAGGATGCGCGGGGCTGAACCGGATATGCTGAACCTGGGTAAGCGTCCGGGCCGACGTGGTTTAGCATGGTACACGGTGGCGGTGATCTCAAACGGCGGTGTTCGACCCTTTGCGGTCATTGAGCCCGGTATGCACGATGACCGGAATGGGGCCGAAGCTGACTGGCAGCTTTGAGGCTCGAATTATAAGAAGCGGCCCTTCAGCCCCCCCGCGGGTACCGACGTGATCTGACCCCAATCCGACCATTCCCGCCGCACGATGCCGCCCGAAAGCCGACATTCAAAGGATCCAGCGGCCAAGCGCAGGTTGCCGGAACCGACTCATGAGTGCGCGCGCCGTTTATCCAATCATGTGAGCCACTGGCATGCCCCCAGCGCCGGGCTTGGCCATCAATTCGCAATGAGGTCAGAGATCGAGGCAAACGGTGCCTAGCGGCCGGCTGCAGCAAGCCAGCACATAACCAGCCGCCTTCTCTTCAAGGCTGAGTCCTCCAAGGTCGTCGATCACGACGTCACCTGAGAGCTTGACCGTCCGACAGGTTCCGCAAATGCCCTGCTGGCATGCGGTAGGGATGTAGAGGCCGCTATTGCGCGCCGCATCGAGCAGAGTCTCTCCAGGCGCACACAGGTGCTCCACGCCAGACCGGGCGAAACGGACACAAGTCGGGCCAGCGGCAGCCGATTGAGGAGCCATGGAATTGCCCACGGCGCCGCCGAAACTTTCCTCGTGATACTGGGAGGGTGCGATGCCGATCTCCGCGACACAGGCCCGAACCGTCTGCATAAACGGCTCGGGGCCGCAAACGTAAGACGTGCGCTGGTGAAGGTCCGGAGCCAGCCGCAAGAGCATGGGGCCGTCGATGCGACCGAAAGGGCCCTGCCACGCCGAACCTTCCTGGCTGCAGATGAAGCTTACATCGACATTGGAGAATCGCGCGGCGAGCACCTCCAACTCGGAGCGGAAGGCGATGTCGTCCGCCGTCCGAGCGCAGTGAATGAAACGGATGTCATGGCCAGATGCCCGGTCGGTTAGCGCCCGCAGCATCGACATAACGGGAGTGATGCCGCTGCCGCCCGAAAGGAAAAGCGGCTTCTCGGATGGTAGATCGTCGAAGTTGAAACGTCCGACCGGCCCTTCGATTTCAATGTTGTGGCCCGGCCGGAGATTGTCGTGAAGCCAGTTGGAAACAAGCCCGCCCTTCACCCGCTTCACCGTGATCTGCAGGTCGAGCGGTCGAGTCGGCGGCGACGACACCGAGTACGGTCTCGTTACCCGGGTGCCGTCGATTGTCAGGTTCAGGACTAAATACTGGCCTGCACTAAAGCTGAACATGTGGCCAGAAGCAGCTGAAAAGACGAATGTCTTAACGTCGTGTGTCTCATCGATGACGCGCCGGCAGCGCACGAACTGTCTTGAGCTCTCCGCCCATTGCCGTTGACGCAGCGCTGGAGCGAAATCGGTGGCCGAAAAGGGAGCGTGCGCGTTCATGATTGGACTCTGCTTGACCCGACCAGAATGGCAGCCGGGATACTTTCAAAAAAGCGGCAGATGTCGGCTTTACAATCGGATATTTCGATCTAGCTTTCCATGGACATAACGGCCAGATGGAGCGCGCGAATCCCTCTACGGATGATCGGCTCGTGCTTGCGGCGCGCCAAAATAGCGGTGTGAACCGGCTGCTGAAGCGCGGGCGCGCCCTCGACCACAAAAGACGGCCGCTCGGCGGTATACCGCCGAGCATCGTCACTGCGCATATAGCAAGTGCCACCCATGCGCCGCAGCATCGCTTCGGCGAGCGTTTCCGAGCCCATCGAGAGACGGCCTATCGCCAATTGCGGCAGCGCCTCGGCGTGGGTTTTTTCAAGCGCGACCGTGTAGCCCGGCCGGATATACGTATCCGCGTTGACCTCCGACAGGATCCTGGCCGTCGTAGACACCATCACATATTCTTCAACCATGAGAGGATCGTAGGAGATTTCAGGGAGGTATCGGGGCGCGTAGACCACAGCAATATCGAGGTTTCCCAAGCTCAAGTCGGAAATCATCTGCGGCGAGTAGTCGGACTCTACGTGAATTGACGATTTCGGCAGCACCTGGAACAGAGTTTCCACCCAACCCGGCAATATCGATCGCGTCATCCCGACCTGCGCAGCGACGCGCAAGGTGCCCTCGAACCGGTTGAATGCCCGAACGTCATGGCGGGCCTGAGACCATGTCGACAGCATTGCGCGCGCATAGGCTTCGAAACGTCGCCCCGCCGCGGTCGGTTCGGCGCCGGCGCGTCCCCTCAGGAAGAGCTCCGAACCGATGGCCTGCTCTAGGTTCCTGATGCGGGTACTGACCGTCGACTGCGTAACCCCAAGACGATCGGCCGTACGGTTGAAATTTCGCGACTCCATAATGTCGAGAAAGGTCTCGATGTGATCCAGCTGCATGTCGCCTCGCGATCGAAAAATCCGATCGTATTACCTCAGATCACAAGCTTGATCAAATAATTCCCAAGGCGGAAGCTGCGGTTGAAGAAGCCGGCTGGGTTAGCCGGCCTGCCGCGCCAGGGGAGTTGGTTAGGGTGTTCATAGTCGATTGCGATTGTCACAATTACTGGTCGAGCGCTACGGTGCTCGAGCCCTATCTTTCCGGCGTCTGGAAAGACATGTTCACAGAAGGCGAAAAAACTGGTCCGAGAGGCGCCTTCCCCCACGGTCACCGTCCGTGGTTTCACCCGCAGGATTTCTCCCGGAAGGACGTCAGGCCCGAGACGGAGGCCGACAACTATTTCGTCATGAAAGAAAAGCACCTCGACAAATACAATGTCGGAGCCGCTATCCTCACCGGCGACGAGCCGATCGAAGCCTCCACGCTGGCCAATCCCTATTACGCAAGTGCACTGGTCAGCGCCTATAACGACTACCAAATCGCCGAATGGCTTCCCAAAGACAGTCGTTTTATGGGCTCCATCATCATCGCACCGCAGGACCCGAAGCTCGCAGCAGCCGAGATCCGCCGCCTCGGCAACCATCCGCGTATGGTGCAGGTTCTGGCCTCCCAAGGCTCGGTCAAACCCTACGGTGATCCGTTCTACCATCCCATTTTCGAGGCTTGCGCCGAAGTCGGGCTGCCATTCGCGATCCACCTGGGCGGCCATGGCGGCATCAACTGGAACGCGGTGGCACCGGCTCCCACGACCTTCTTCTGGGAGACGCACGCTATTCTTCACATGTCGGCCTTGTCGCATGTGGCAAGCATGATCGCGCATGGCGTTTTCGAAAAATGGCCGGACCTGTATTTCGTGATCATCGAGTGCGGTGTGGCCTGGGTTCCATCGGTATTATGGCGTCTGGACGCAGATTACAAAGCGCTGCGCAAGGAAACGCCGTGGCTGAAGATGCTGCCCTCGGAGTATTGCCGGCGCAATATCCGCTTTTCCACGCAGCCGCTGGAGCAGCCCGCGAACATACAGCATCTCTGGTCCACTCTCGAAGCGATGGACGGCGAGAACACGCTGATGTTTGCCTCCGACTACCCGCATTGGGATTATGACGATGCCAACACGCTGCACATCCCGCCTGCCTGGAGGAGCAAGATCATGGGGTTGAATGCGCTCGAGGTCTATAAACGCATTCCCCGCACGCAAGCGGCTAATGCCGCCTGACGGGAGCAGACAATGGCTGAGAAAACATACATTTGCCGGGTCGACGAAATCGAGACCGGAACTCCCTACATCGCCAAAATCCGCAGCCTTTCAGTCGGGGTTTTCCGCATCGGAGATTCATTCCATGCCTTGCTGAACGTTTGTCCGCACCGAGGCGCTCCGCTTTGCGAGGGACCGCAATGCGGAACCACGGCGCCGGTCGACCAAGCGCAGTTCATCTATCACCGCGAGAACGAGATCGTGCGCTGCGCCTGGCACGGTTGGGAATTCGACATAAAAACCGGTGCGGCCCTGGTCGATCCGGGCGTACGTGCCCGAACATTCCCGGTCACGGTGGAAGCTGGTGAAATCTATGTAACGGCGTAAGATTTGTGTCGAAAACGCTGAAAATCGAAAGGAGGCAAATCGGCTGAATCCGCCAGATCTGCTCGATAATACCAACAACAAGAATGCGGGAAATCCGCAATGGGAGGAAGCAGTGTCAGAATCTGAATATAAACTTCGCCTGGCGCAAAACCTGATCGGCCGCGGCAAGGTTTCGCGCCGTGATTTCATCCAGCTCGGGCTGGCGGCCGGCCTGACGGTCGCCGCCGGCGACAAGCTCTTCGTGACCGTGGCGCGGGCCGAACCGCAGCGGGGCGGCTTCGCCAAGCTCGGCATGGCACATGGCGCGACGACGGATTCGATCGATCCGGCCGGCTATCTCGACACCTTCACGCAAACCGCCTTTTCGGGTGCCATGTCCAACAGCCTGACCGAGGTCGACGCGAAAGGCAGCATCCAACCGGACCTTGCCGAGAGCTTCGAGACCTCGGACGACGCGACGACATGGGTCTTCAAGCTGCGCAAAGGTGCGACCTTCCACAACGGCAAGACCGTAACAGCGGACGACGTGGTCGCCTCGATGCAATACCACATGGGAGTCGACACCAAATCGGCGGCGAAGTCGCTGCTGGAATCGGTGACCAATATCAAGGCGGACGGTCCGGAAACGATCGTTTTTAAACTAAACAGCGGCAATGCAGACTTTCCCTACATCATGAGCGACTATCACCTTGTCGTCATGCCTGCCAAGGACGGAAAGGCGGACTGGGAATCGGGCGTCCGGACCGGTGCCTTCGTGCTTGAGAACTTTCAGCCCGGCGTCTCGGCCAAGCTCAAGCGCAATCCCAACTACTTCAAGAACGGCAAACCCTATTTTGACGAGGTGGAGTTTATCGCCATCACGGACCTCGCAGCGCGTATGGCGGCGCTGTCAACCGGCGAGGTGGATTATATCGGCCGCGCCGACCTGAAAACGCTCGGTATGCTGAAGCGCAAGCCGAATATCGAAATCCTCGAGGTCACCGGATACGGCCATTACACGCTGCCGATGAACGTGACGGTGGCGCCATTCGACAACCCCGATGTGCGCATGGCGTTGAAATGGGCCATCGATCGCGAGGAAATCGCGCAGAAGATCTTCCTTGGCCATGCAACCGTCGGAAATGACAACCCGATCGCACCGGCGATCAAGTTCGCCATCAATCCGGAGCCGCAGCACAAGTTCGATCCGGAAAAGGCGCGCTTCCATCTGAAAAAAGCGGGAATCGAAAATCTCAAGGTCGACCTTTCGGTCGCCGACGCCGCTTTCGCCGGCGCCGTGGACGCAGCCGCCCTCATCCGCGAGACGGCGGCCCAATGCGGCATCGATGTCAATGTGGTGCGCGAGGCCGAGGACGCCTATTGGGACAATGTCTGGCTCAAGAAACCGTGGTGCGCCTCCTATTGGAGCGGTCGTGCAACGGCCGACTGGATGTTCACGCAGGCCTACTCGGCCGATTCCAGCTGGAACGACACGTTCTGGAAAAATCCTCGCTTTAACGAACTGCTGATCCAGGCACGCGCGGAGACCGACGAGGCCAAGCGCTCCGCGATGTATGCAGAAATGCAGCAGTTGACGCATGACGACGGCGGCGCCATCGTCCTGGTCTTCAACAATTTTGTCAGCGCCAAGTCCAAGAAACTGGCGCATGGCGAGGTGGCGCCGAACTGGGAGAATGACGGACTGAAGATGGCCGAGCGCTGGTGGATAGCCAACGCGTGACGTTCGCCAGGCGAACTGCCCGCGGCGCGGGCGGTTCGCTGTTTTCAGGGGAAAGGCTCGAAGGTACCGCCCATGAACCCGGTCGTTAGAACGGTTCTGCAGCGCCTGGGCCTTGGCCTGATCACGCTCTTCATCGTCTCGATTATCATATTTTCGGCGATTGCCATGCTTCCGGGCGATTTCGCCAAGGCGATGCTTGGGCAATCTGCGACGCCCGAGACGGTCGCTGCCTTCCAGCGCGAGATCGGCATCGATCGTCCGCCGGTCGAGCGCTATTTCGCCTGGGTCGGACAGATCGTGCAGGGGGATTTCGGCTCTTCCTTCGCAAGCCGCACCGGCTACCGGCGCACGGTCGCCGAGATCATTGCGCCCCGGCTCTACAACACGATGTTCCTCGCCGTGATGACCGCCCTTATAGCGGTCCCTCTCGCGCTGGGACTCGGCATTCTCGCCGCTCTCTATCGCAACAGCTGGTTCGACCGTGTGGTGAACACGGTGACGCTGACGACGATTTCGTTCCCCGAATTCTTCGTCGCCTATATGCTGGCCTATCTCATCATCTCGCGCGACACGTTCATCGGAACCGAATTTGCACAATCCCTACCCGAGTGGCTCGCGTCTTCGATCAACTGGGTCCTGAACCTGGTTCCCAAATTTCCGACACTGGCGAATATCAGCGACCAAACGCCGTTCTGGGAGCACGTCTGGCGCGCAGCGCTGCCGTCCATCACCCTGACGCTGGTGATTGTTGCCCATATGATGCGTATGACGCGAGCGGCGATTATTAACATGCTGGCAAGCCCCTATATCGACATGGCGCGGCTCAAGGGAATGTCGCCAATGGCAATCGTTCTCAGACACGCCCTGCCTAATGCCTGGGCGCCCATCGTCACGGTAATTGCTTTCAACCTCGCTTATCTCATCGTCGGCGTGGTCGTGGTCGAGGTGGTGTTCGTCTATCCCGGCATCGGCCAATTGATGGTCGATGCGGTGAAGTCGAGGGATGTTCCGGTCGTGCAAGCCTGCGCCTTGATTTTCGCGGCAACCTACATCCTGCTCAACCTGACCGCCGACATCATTTCCATCGCCACCAATCCGAGGCTTTTGCACCCGCGATGACCAGTATCGAACACGCCGTGGCGGTTCCGAGACAAAGGCGCACGCGCGCCTCGCGGGTAAAAACCGCACTCAGAAAGGCTCCCTTCAGCGCCTGGTTCGGCATCGTGGTCATCCTTGGCTATGTCTTCGTCGCGCTGTCGGCGCCCTGGATAGCGCCCTACGGGGAAACGCAGGTTTTCAGCGAAGCCTTCGCGCCCTGGAGCCAGGAATTCATCGTCGGGACCGACCAACTCGGCCGCGACGTGCTCACCCGGCTGATCTATGGCGCGCGCAATACGGTCGGCATCGCTCTCGCGACTACGCTTCTGTCCTTCGCGGTCGGCGTCACTCTCGGCTTGCTGGCCGCGATGTACCGGGGTTGGCTCGACCAAATTTTGTCACGCGCGGTAGACGTGCTGATGTCGATCCCGAGCCTCATCTTCGCGCTGGTGTTGCTATCCATCTTCGGTTCCTCGGTCACCAGCCTGATCCTCATCATCGCCCTGCTCGATTCAACCCGCGTATTTCGGCTGGCGCGTGCGGTCGGGCTGAATGTTGCCGTCATGGAATATGTCGAAGCCGCGCAACTGCGTGGCGAAGGGCCGAGATGGATTCTGACCAAGGAGATCCTGCCCAACGTGCTGCCGCCGCTGATCGCGGAATTCGGTCTGCGCTTCTGTTTCGTTTTCCTCACCATCGCCGCGCTCTCCTTTCTCGGCGTCGGCATCCAGCCCCCGACAGCCGACTGGGGCTCGATGGTGCGGGAAAACGCCACCCTCATCACCTATGGCGACATCACTCCGCTCTTGCCGGCAGGCGCGATCGCCCTTCTCACGGTTTCTGTGAATTTCGTTGTCGATTGGTTCCTGCACACGACAAGCGGGTTGCGCGATGAAAAGTAAGGATTCTGGCCCACGCGAAAAGGGAACGAAACTCCTCAGCGTTCGCGACCTTCACGTCGAAGGGTTTTCCGACGAGCGCTGGCACCCGATCGTTCGCGGTGTGGATCTCTCGCTAAAGCGCGGTGAGGTTCTCGGCCTCATAGGCGAGTCCGGCGCCGGAAAATCCACCATTGGGCTTGCCGCGATGGGATATGCCAAGCCAGGTTGCCGGATAACGCAAGGATCGATCCTGTTCGACGGGATCGACCTCCTCGCCATGAGCGAAACCGCACGGCGGCGGCTCCGAGGCTCGCGCATCGCCTATGTCGCGCAAAGCGCGGCCGCCTCCTTCAACCCGGCCCACCGGCTCCTCGATCAGACCGTCGAAACGGTCGTGGCGCACGGGATCGCCAGTCGCGAGGCAGCGAATCGGGATGCCATCGAACTTTACCGGCGTCTTCACCTGCCGGATCCGGACAGCATCGGCTTCCGCTATCCTCACCAGGTCTCCGGAGGGCAGTTGCAGCGGGCAATGACCGCGATGGCTATGGCCTGCCGGCCCGACCTGATCATCTTCGACGAGCCGACGACGGCGCTCGACGTGACCACACAGGTGGAGGTCCTCGCCTCGATCCGCAAGATTGTCGAAGAGTTCAACACTGCCGCGATCTACGTCACGCATGATCTGGCGGTGGTTGCGCAGATGGCGGACCGGATCATGGTTCTGCGCCATGGCCGTACTGTGGAGGAGGCCGAAACACGCCAGATGCTTGCGGCGCCGGCCGAAGACTATACGAGGACGCTCTGGGCGGTGCGAAAGCTAGCCAAACCCGAAGTGCCGGCCGCGGACCATCTGCTCACGATCGATAACATCACCGCCGCTTACGCAGGGAAAGTCAAGGTTCTGCAGGATGTATCGATCAAGGTGCCGCGCGGACGGACGGTAGCGGTCGTCGGTGAATCTGGTTCCGGTAAATCAACGCTCGCCCGCGTCATCACCGGCCTGCTGCCGCCGGTTTCGGGCTCGATCTCATTTGCGGGGCATCGTTTGCCAAGAACACTGAAAGAGAGGCCCAAAGACATTCTGCGCCGCATCCAGATGATCTATCAGATGCCTGACAACGCGCTCAATCCGCGTCAGACCGTCGAGGAGGTCATCTCCCGGCCACTTGAGTTCTATCTCGGCCTCAAAGGGGCGGCGTGCGACCGCCGCGTTGGCGAACTCATGCACATGATCGAGATGGACGAAAGCTTCCTCGACCGTCTGCCGGGCGAACTCTCGGGCGGTCAGAAGCAGCGCATCTGCATTGCCCGGGCGCTGGCTGCTAATCCGGAGCTCATCATCTGCGACGAGGTGACCTCGGCCCTCGACCAGATCGTACAGGAAGAGATCCTGAAACTTCTTATGCGGCTCCAACAAGAATTCGGAGTCAGCTACATTTTCATCACGCACGACATCGCGACGGTGCGGGCAATCGCAGACGAAATTGTCGTCATGCATCACGGCAAAGTCGTCGAGCAGGGGCTCAAGACCGAAATCCTGACGCCGCCGCATGCTCCGTATACGGAACTGCTTCTCTCCTCCGTGCCGGAGATGGATCCAGACTGGCTGACGAGGCTGCTGGAAACCCGGGAGCGCAAGCGGGTCGGCGCGGCGAACTGAATCCCAACGTATTGACCGCCTGGCTCCAGTTCTCGCGCGAACGTCGGTTATGCCGCAACCGCGACGTCCAGAATGGTCGCAACAATGTCTGCTTTCAGGCAGTAGCAACGGCCATCTCAATGGTCGAAGTGAGGCGATCCACGCCGGCTAACTCGTGAACCACGCGGCATGCTGCCGGTGCACCAGTGAAGCCAATGATCGAAAGTCTCATGCCGCGTTGGTAACTCGGCTGGAACTAAAGACGCCACCCGCCATGCCCCAACCCAACGCGGTTGATCTCGTTTGACCAGCCATCTTGCTGGTCGGGCTCTTAGTCGTATTGGCACTCGTGGTGGGCCACTAGAGCCCCCGATGATACGATGTCCGGCAGATGAGGGGCTCATCACTCCTGATCCCACGATGCAACAGCAGCTAGGACCGGCCATATTTGTTACGAATGGTGTCGATGTCGGATTGATCGCCCCGGCCTCGTCGTTCCAGAAAATGAAGGAGCAACGATATGTCTGAAAAGGAAGTCTTGTCTGTTATCCGGGGCCAGGAAGACGCAACTGCCAAGGGGGACGCCCGCGCCAACGTTGATGCCATGGACCCGGATGTCGTGGTTTTCGATCTGCCGCCGCCGCTTGCCTATCGAGGCGAACAGGCACGCGACATCGAAGGGATAAATGCTTGGTTTGCAACTTGGCGCAACGGCGTCACCGTTCACATGGCTGACCCGCAGCTCATGATCGACGGCGATCTTGCAGTGGCCTTCGGGCTGTCGCGCATGACTGGCATTAAGACCGATGGCACAAAGGTCGACTCCTGGAGCCGGCGAACCATCGTGCTAAGGCGCATCGCCGGTTCTTGGAAAATCATCCACGAACATGCCAGCTTCCCTATGGCAATGGACGGAAGTGGGCGCGCTGTGACGGATCTCTTGCCGTAGTTCCGGAACGCTTAACGTCCTCAACAGGGATGTCGGCTTTCACGCGGCAAGGGTTCGTAGGTGAACGGTCGATTTGGCGGCGCGCTGCTGACAGTCAGCCTTGCGGCCGTTGGCGGGCTTGCGGCTTAGAGGCTGAATGTCAGAAGCGTTCGGGAGCCTATATCCGTTCCCAAAATCGCACATTGAGCGCAACCAGCGGTTCTGACCCTAAGCTGCCGTTTCACCTTGGAAGTTCGGGCCGGGTGGGACAGCGGACGTTCCGCGATATCCAAGTCATATCTTGCAGGAAAATGACAAAAGCCCGGAAGCAGTCGATCCTGGGTCGATCATGTCCTTGTCTGATCAGGGATTATGATGACATCGCTGCGTCGGCCGCCTCGGCGGCGCGCCGCCTCAACAGGGCATGTTCCCGCCTGTTGCCCGCCAGCGCCGCGGCTGCTTCGAACGCGGCGCGCGCCTCCTCGTAGCGGCCGAGCTTGTGGAGGAGGTCGCCGCGAACGCTCGGCAGCAGGTGATAGCCTTTGAGCGCCGGCTCGCGCGCAAGGCGGTCTACGATCGCCAGCGCCACTTCTGGGCCCTCGGCCATGCCGACGGCAACCGCGCGGTTGAGGTCAATGATTGGCGAGCGCACGACAGCCGCCAGCTCCGCATAAAGTCCGGCGATGCGCGACCAGTCGGTATCGCCCGCTGTCCTCGCCTGAGCGTGGCAGGCGATAATCGTCGCCTGGAGGACGTAAATGCCGCCGGCTCCGCCTAATCGCGTGCTCGCCCGAGCGCCTGCATCCCGCGCCGGATCTGGAGCTGGTCCCAGAGTGCGCGGTTCTGGTCCAGCATGAGGATTGGCTCGCCCCCTGCATCAGTACGCGCCGCCGTGCGCGAGGCGTTCAGCTCCATCAGAGCGAGCAGTCCATGGGCTTCGGGCTCGTGCGGCACGATGGAGGTGAGCACGCGGCCCATGCGAAGCGCTTCATTGCAGAGCTGGGGGCGCAGAAGATGAGGTAGACGACCTCCAGCACCGAGGAGAGCCGCTTTGAGAGCTCCTCGCCGCTTGGGGTCTCGTAGGCCGGCCCCGATTCCGAAAGCGTCCGCTTCGCGCGCACGATGCGCTGGGCGATTGTCGCCTCCGGCAGCAGGAAGGCCCTGGCGATCTCCTGTGTTGTCAGACCGCAGATCATCCGCAGTGCCAGCGCCGCGCGCGCCTCGTGCGACAGTCGCGGGTGACAGGCGGTGAAGATGAGCCGAAGCAGTTCATCGCCTATGTCGTCGTCCAGGGCCGAGTCGAGGTCGGGCATGGCCTGCTGCTCCTCCTCCATATCCCAGGCGATAATGTCGTGCTTGCGCTCGAGCATCCGGCTGCGGCGCAGATGATCCAGGGCCCGGCGCTTGGCGGTCGCCATCAGCCAGGCGCCGGGTTTTTCCGGAACGCCTGTGGCAGGCCACCGCTCAAGGGCGGCCAGCAGGGCTTCCTGCGTCAAATCCTCGGCCAACGGCACATCGCGCAGCATCCTCGCCAGACTGGTGATCAGCCGGGGCTGCTCGATCCGCCACACGGCGAGGATCGTGCGATGGGCGTCGGCGACCGTCATGGCCGCCGACCGCGTCTGCAGGAACGTCGCCTCAAGGGCCGGCAAACGCGCGGACCTCGCACGTGCCCTCCCAATCCGGCATGAAATCCTTGTGGAGCTGCATGAACTCGACCGCCGATGCCACAGCCTCTTCCTTGTTCCGGAACTCCATGATCGCGTAGCCGCCGATGACCTCCTTCGCCTCGACGAACGGGCCATCGATGACGCTGAGCTTCCCATCGGCGATGCGCACCTGCGCGCCCATCGCGACCGGCGTGAGCCCGCCCATGTCGACCATGCGGCCGGCCTTGATTTCCCGGTCGGCGAGCTTGTTCATCGCCTCGATGAGTTCCGCCGTTGGCGGTCCGGCGTGGGCGGAAGTGACGAACGACATGAAGCGCATTTGAGAACTCCTCCTGAGGCGAGCCGCGGACGTGGTGGCCGCTGAACAGTCTCGCTAATAAGTCGACGAACCAGCCCCCGGCGGATCGACATGCGCTTTGAATAAAATCACGCCCGGGCTCTAAAGACGATGGGCGAGTGAACAGGGTCGATTGACCAACCCCATCTAACGTCCAACGTCGTGAGTTCCGTTGCCGCGTTATTTTGGCGCCTAGGAGGCTGGTTCTAACTTCCGCCAAGGGGTCGACTTCCGCCGTTGGACGTCCGTCAATTTAACGGCCGGTTCTGACCCATTCGAGACCTTCATTCTCGGCGTTGCGAATGGCAGCAACGCGCCTGAAGTCGGTCGTTAATCGCCGGCCCCTGATTGCCCGAAAGCGGACATCTTAGCGAGGCAGTAGTAGAATCCACCGTCGTACGTTGATTTGAGCGCCGGCTTTCGTGCAAATGCTAGCAAGGTGAGTGCGCTGTCGTATGACAGGCCAAGCTGTTCAGCTGCTTTAGGCACCGTTTGCCCTCCAGTTTCGGCGGCCCGCTTGTGCCACGAACCACCTTGGCTATGAGCCCTTCTTGTCGTAGCTTCATGCGGCAACGTAAGCGTGTGCAGAGGAGGCGCGTTCGAGATGCGGTGTCTGATCTGGCTCCTTTCGACCCTTGTGCTTTTGTCGGTAACGCTTGCATCTGCCGTGTACGCCGCCGGCAACAATCCGAAACTCACGCCACTCGTCGCCGAGATCATCGCTGCTCCGCACGTAGTTCCTGGCTCGGACGGCAAGCGCCACATAGTTTACGAAGTCGCGGTGACCAATGTCACCGGCGGTGATGCCCGTTTCGAGAGGCTCGCAGTCATCGATGCTGACAGCGGGGCAAAGCTTGCAGAACTCGGCCCTGATGAACTGGCCAGCCGCGTC
Organism: Mesorhizobium sp. WSM4815; assembly: GCF_055811575.1. Taxonomy (NCBI): domain Bacteria; kingdom Pseudomonadati; phylum Pseudomonadota; class Alphaproteobacteria; order Hyphomicrobiales; family Phyllobacteriaceae; genus Mesorhizobium; species Mesorhizobium sp. WSM4815. Next base: position 262,938 of record NZ_JBVVQS010000096.1, read on the forward strand.
ACGCCGGGGGCGAGCCGCGGCAACGAAACCCGCGAACTGACGGCGTATCAGTTCGCTGTCATTTTTATGCACGTTGCCTTGGCTGAGGGGGCGGCGGTCCCGGCTCGCATCACCCACGAGGTGACTGCGCATTTCGCAGTCATAGGCGCTGAGATGACTCTGACACTAGGCGAGGCTACCGTTGTCGCTACGGCTCCCGTGATACTCGGACCTCCGTTGCGCGGCAACGGCTACGTCGCCGCCGACGGCTGCTGTGATTCCATCCGCCACGTCCGGGCGCTGCTGTCGCTCGACGGCAAGTTCCATCTTGCCCAGCGCTTCGCGATCGACTGGGAGCAGCTCGACGACAAGAATACGCTGGTTGTGGGCGACCTCAAAGTGCCGGCCAACTACCACATCTACGGCAACCCGATCCTCGCGGTTGCCGACGGTACGGTAGTCGGGACTCGCAACGACTTGCAGGACCAGGTCCCCGGTGCGCTGCCTCCGAACCTGCCGATTGATGAGGCCGACGGCAATTTCGTCGTGCTCGACATTGGCTCAGGTCTGTTCGTCAATTACGCGCACATGCGGCCGGGCGGTGTTAAGGTGAAGCTGGGCGACAAAGTACGGCGTGGCGACCAACTCGGCGAGGTTGGCAACACCGGCAACAGCCAGGCGCCGCATTTGCACCTGCATGTCATGGACAACGCCTCTCCGCTGGCTTCGGATGGCCTTCCCTACGTCTTCGACCGCTTTACCATCACTGCGGTCGACGAAGCCGGCACAGAGGATTTCGACAAGGCGGAAGCGACGGGGTCGCCACTGACGCTGACGCCGCGCTCGCCTCCTCAACAGCTAAAAAATGTGCTGCCGCTTGACCTCTCCGTCGTTACCTGGCCGCAATAGCGCAGAGCGCGATACCCATGACCACAACCCGCATGATGTCCTTCCGCCTCCTGCTCGCGGCTGCTTCTGTTGCCTGTGCAACTCCTGCTACTGCCGATCCGCTGCTGGACGAATCGGTCGGATTCGCCGGTACTTTCGCTTTCATCGGTTCAGGTGCGCCCGGTCTTGTGATTGCTGCCGTTCGGAACGGTGAGACTGCCTTTGCCGGTTTCGGCGAAACCGCTCGTGGGTCAGGCATCGTGCCTACTGCCGACACGATGATGCGAGTCGCATCCATCTCGAAAGCTGTCTGTGGGGACGTTCTCGCCAGTTTGGTTGCAAAGGGAGAAATTGGCCTGGGGGACGCGGTTCAGTCGCACCTGCCTGATGGGTTTATCGTGCCAGAAAAGGACGGCCGGAGGTTGCGGATCATCGACGCCGCCAGCCAGACATCCGGCCTGCCCCGAGAGATGTCGCAGACCGGTGGCACGCCAGCCAATCCCTATGCCGGACATACCCATAAGGCCATGATCGAGGCGCTGAAAGGCGACCCGTTTCTTTTTGCGCCCGGGACCGGTGCGCTCTATTCGAACTTCGGCTTCGATCTCCTCGGATTGGCGATCGCCGGCGCAACCGGCAAGCCCTATGCCGCCGTATTGGAGGAACGGGTTTTGCGCCCGCGCGGCATGGTGGATACCGTTTTCAATCCCCGCCCGGGCGATGAGAAGAGGCTGATGCAGGGCCATAATTTCGATGGCACCCCGCTTCCGTTCGTACCGACGCCGGTGACGATGGAATGCGCATCGGGACTCTACACGACGCCCAACGACATGCTGAAATGGATCGCCTGGCATCTGGCTCAAGGCGGTCCTGAGGATGATGCACGCCGGATCATCGACCACGCCAGCCTGGTCCGGAGGGACGGGCTCTCGCCGGTGCTGGGGCTCGACGACGGTGGGGCGCCGATGGATGCGATGGGATTGGGCTGGGTGATGATCGAAGCCGACGGCGATCATCCGTTGATCCTCCACAAATCCGGGGGCCGGCAGGGCATGTTCACCTATGTAGCCATCGCCCCGACGCGCCGCATTGCCGTCTTTGTGGCGATCAACCAGTTCAGCGCAGGGGGCTTTGCTTCAATGGTGAAGCAGGCGAACGAACTGATATACCAACTCGCACCGCGCTGACTTTCATTGAGGGCTTCGAGATGACCGGTTCCAGCTACAGGCGTTTCCTCATCTCCTCCGCCATGGCTGGTTGTCTCTTCGCGGTTCCTCAGGCAGACGCCGAGGATCGCCTATTGGAGGAAGCCGTTGGCTTCACCGGCGTCTTCGCGTTTCTCGGCTCCGGCGCACCGGGTCTTATCATCGCCGCCGTTCGCAATGGCGAAACGGCCTTCGCCGGCTTCGGCGAAATCAGCAAGGGTTCGGGCAAGACGCCAGACGAACATACGCTGATGCGGATCGGATCGATTTCGAAGGCCTTCTGCGGCGATCTCATGAGTGGAATGGTTGAGGACGGAACGTTGGGCATTACCGACCCACTTGCCGTTCATCTGGACAAAGGCTGGACCGTCCCGGAATTCGAGGGCCGTACGCTCCGGCTAGTTGACCTCGTCACCCAGGCATCCGGGCTGCCGCGCGAAGTGCCGAACCAGACCGGTGGAACTCCGGACAATCCATTTACGGGTAACACCTATGAGCTCAGCAGGACCGGGCTTGCAAAGGGCAGTCCCTATCTTTTTCCACCGGGCACTGGCGCCCTCTATTCCAACTGGGGATACGACCTGCTCGGCCTTGCGCTCTCCAATGCGGGAGGCAAGTCCTACGGGCAGCTTCTTGCTGATCGGGTGCTCGTTCCGCGCGGCATGACCGATACCAAACTTAACCTCGAAGAAAGTGACAAATCGCGGACCATGCAGGGCCATTTCTTCGACGGCGCCCCTATGCCGTTGGTGCCTACACCGGAAACGATTGGCTGTGCCGGAGGGCTCTACAGCTCCGCCGCCGACATGCAGAAATGGATGGCCTGGCACCTCGACCAGGGCACCGCCGACGACACATGGCGAACCATCAACCATGCCGGCTGGCTCTGGCGCGACGGCTTGTCGCCGGTCAGTGGCCTGGATGATGGAGGGCCGATGGGCATGATGACCCTAGGCTGGGTCGGTTTGCTGCCCAATGACGACAAGCCGTTGATGCTCAACAAGTCCGGTGGCCTGCAAGGTCAGTTCAGCTATGTGGTGATTGCGCCGACGCGTAGTGTTGGCGTCTTCGTCTCCATCAACCAGTTTAGCATCAGCGGGTTTAACGGGATGGTCGAGGCAGCCAACGATCTCATCGCGCAACTCGCGCCCAGATGATGCTGGAAGAAAGCCGAATGTCGGTAGGCGCCGCGAGCTTAATACGAGCCGATCAACTGGAATAGGAAGCGGGTGCCGGTATCGGTCAGACCTTGGTTATCTTCGAACGGTATGGCAACGAGCGCCCTACCATTCAGGTGCTGCCCGAAGGCAGCCCTCGCACCGATGCCGGCCGATCCTAGCTCAGCCTCGGTATATTCCACGCCGATATCGTGGTTCCAAACCGCCCCATAGTCGACGAATGCAAACACATTCAGGTTCGAGATCGGCAAGGTTTCCGGGAGTTCGATATTTCGTCCCAGTTCCAGCGACGCTGCTATGCCGCTGTCGCCTGACGCCGCCGAACCATCGAAAGCCAGGCCATAAGGATCGCCGCCGAGCACGAACTGGACCGACGACGGCACAGCGGTCGGCGCGTATTGCGCCGCTACTCGGAAGTGGGCGACCGCCAGTGAGGCGATTTCCGTGGTGAGGTCGAGGTCGGCTCGGAAAAACCTGTAGTCGTCAGGGACGCCTGGACGCGGCGCAAGCGGATCAGTACTGCTGCTCGCCCCAAGACCGTCGAGGCCCTGACCGAAAATACCGGTTAGTGTGACGGCGCCATTTTCCAACTCACCGACATACTTAAGGGACGCGGCCAGCCATCGGAGGTCCTCGTCGGTTTGCGTTTCACCGCCCGCAGCCAGCGAGTTGTTCTTGAAGTTCAATTCGAGGCGGCCAAACAAGCTGTGTTCGATTGTCCGCAGCAGCGGGTAATTGGCATACGCGCTGCCGAACGTAGAGGCTATATCGAGATCAAGCGGTGCGAGGTCGGCGCCGGGCTGGGATGAAACGTAGCCTAGGCTGTATCCGAAATGCAGTCCGTCATACCCAATCGGAACATCGAGCGAACCCAGCACGAACCTTAATTCATCCGGAGTGTCTGGAATGGTCACCCCAACGATGTTTGCCACGTCGAAAAGCCTCAACGCATCGTTTAGTGTGCCGGTGCCAGACACCTGATAAGGACCAACGGCATCGCTACCAAGATTGTCGACAATGACGTTCGCGCCAGTCCGCGTGAACCCAACCTCGAGTTTTAAGGCGCCCCCGGCGGAAGGCGTCTCAGGACGAATGAACGTGCCTTCGATGGTAAGGCCGCCAAGATCGCTCATCAGAAGGAGTACCCGCTCGGCTTCCTTGATCCGGATGGGCCGCATGGCGACGATGCGATCGATGTAAGGTTTTAAACGCCGTTCAATATCAGGCACGGCGCTGTCGATGATGACCTGGCGTACGTAGGATTCGTAGAGGACGATGACGACGTTGCCCGATGAAAAGTCCTGCTCAGGAACAACCGCCCACGAAAAATATCCCGCCTTTTGGTAGATTTCGTCGATCCGTTCGGCAATGGCGTAGAGGTCGCCAAGGCTTATCCTTTTGCTCAACTGGTAGGCCCACGCTTGCTGCAACTGTGACGCCGGCACCGTCACGGCGCCGCGAACCGTTACCGACCTCAAGGTGAATAATATTCGTTCGGCTTGTTCGGGTGGCGTAGTCTTGCGCGCGTCGGGGACCGAAAGGTCGATCGTTCCAGGCTTCCTCGGTGCGGAATAGCGTCGGACAGTCTCGTTCTGATCCGAGATCACCGAGTCGATCTGCTCGGGAATTGTTTGGCTAAGGCTGGGCCCGACAATGAAGGCACTGATCGCAAGACAAATCGATAGGCAACGCACTGCGTCGGACCATCGGGACAGCGCCTTGCGACCAGGCATGTCAAAACTCGCTGAACTATCGTGGCAGGGAAATCAGCGGTAACTCTGAATTGGTTTAGCAGTATGCCGCGGGTCCGTCACTGGCAAAAAATACCGTCAATGGCCGAGTAACGCGCAGACAGCCTGAGCCTGAACCTCCCTCAAGTGCTCAATCAAGGCACCTGTGGGCTCGGCAGCGTTCAGCGTGGTAGTGACCGAGCGCGTACCGTCGGCGTTGGACGCGGCCCACTGCGTATAGCCCGGGAAGTCGCCAGTATGGCCGTACACGACGCCGCACGGCGTGGTGTAGCGGAACAGTCCTAGGCCAGCCTCATTCGTCCCTGGTCCGGGCGGGCTGGAATCTCCTGATATGAACTGCATCTGCTCCTGCTGCTCGGCAGCGCCGAAAAACTTCAGCGCAAGGTCAGCCCGTATGAACGTGGACAAGTTTTCAGGAGTCGACACGATCGCACCAGATGCCCACGCGCCGCTGGGGCTGACAAAGTTGGTCACGTCCTCTGGCTGGGATCCGGGCTCAACGGCGTAGCCGTGGATGTAGGGCGTCGGCAGCGCGATTTCCGTTGTCGGGAAGCTAGTTTGCGCGAGGTTGGCAGGACCAAATATCATCTCTTGCAACAGTGCCTCGTAAGGTTTGGAGGTCACTTCTTCGGCAATCAGCCCAACCACGATATTGTCGGTGTTTGAGTAGGCATACTTAGAACCGGGGGCAAACTCGAGCGGATCGTTGCGGACCCAGTCGATGATCTTTCTCGGCTCGACGTAGCCTTGGGGATCTGTCGCCACTTGCTTGGCCAAGCCGTCGGATCGCAGGTAATCAGGTAACCCGCTGGTGTGGTTTAGCATGTGCCGAAGCGTGATCGCGGACCATGCCGCCGGCAGCCCGGGCAAATGTTGGCCGATAGTCTCGTCGAGGCCGATCCGGCCAGTCTGGACGAGATGCAGGGCAATGGCCCCGTTGAAGGCTTTTGAGACGCTGGCGATACGCATGTATTGATTGACCGCTGGCGCTACATCCGAGGACACATTGGCGCGGCCCGCACTGAGTACGGTTAGGCGGCCGTCGCGGTAAAGAGTTGCTATCGCACCTGGCGGCCCACCCTCAGTCTCGACTAGCTGCTGCAGGCCGTGTCGCACCGCTGCATCGGTTGTGGCTGACCGCGCGGCCGGCGGAGGGGGCGTGGGTGCGGGGCGTTCGGCATCGGAATGCTTTATATATCGGCCGGGATCCATTTCCTCCGGCGCCACGATGACCTCGTCGTTAACGCCAGAGTCGATGTATTCATCGGTAATGGAAAAGCCTGCCAGAAGCTGCTTTCCCGTGAGAGGGTACCAGGAGCCGAATTCGTGTGAGTATGCGGCGATTGCCAGCAAGGCCAGTTGCCGGTTGTCATATAAGTCGATTTCATAGCCTTCCGCCAATTTGCCGCCTGAATATTTTTTGTAGCCGTCAATATACGCATCACGAGGATTGTCGCCGCGGTACTTGTCTACGATGGCGCCAATGGTGACCTTGTCCTTCTTGCCCCCGAAATAGATTTTGCGAAGAAGAAAGCCCCAAGCGGCTACCCCAAACTCAGGAGTCTCGTAAACGGCGGTCTGGTTGCCGTACCTGTCGGGCAGCGTGCAACCCACATACCCTTTCATGCTATCTCGCTGCCATCTCGAGATGTTGATGGCGCCGGGATTGTTTGTTCGAAGCGCCCGTCGAGTGAGCGTATCGGACGAACTGTAGCGGGCGTCTGGCACGCTGCTGAAGAAATTGCCAATCCCGATCAGGCTCCTGAACCTGAATTCTATATCGTCAGGATATTTCGCAGAATCACGAAATGGAGGAGTTAGCTTGCGAGTGTGACCGGCGTCCCAAAACGGCAACCCCATCGCTTTGCCTGTCTCAATGCCGACCATGCCGTCGACAGGCATCCCACTATTGGCCTGAAAGGACTTCACCGCGCTCACTGTTTGCGAGCCGAACAAGCCATCGATCACAGATGCATAAACTGCCTTATCCGCCAGCACGCTCTGTAGAAGCGCAACTCTGCGATCAGGAGCGTTGCGTAGGCTCTGCCTGAATATGGGGCCGGCGGGTTGTCGTTTTGGGTTCGGTTGGGGCTTGCTGGCTCCTTCGCTCGGTGCGGAACGATTGCCAGAGGACCCGCAACTCAAATAATCCGTTGCGCTAGCTTGCTCCAGGCTCTCAAAAGCGGAGGTCGGACCACATAACGATGCAAAGAGAATGGCAGCCGAGCAGTACGCACTCAGCTTGAGATAATGGCCGACCGTTTGGCGACTTCGCCGGACGCTGGTCAATTCCTCGATGTTCGACATGTCGTCTGACCTATGGCGAAGTCTTGTGCACCATCTTCAATATCACTTGATGAGTGCGTAACGGAAGCAGGGTTCGATATACAGGCTGCAGCGATGTCAGGCAGGCCTCGACGTCGCCGACAGACGCAAGTCTTGTTCGCGAAAACTACCCCATCGCAACGCCCGAAGTCGGCGGCCTGCTGTCGGACAACGTCAATACCAGGGCGGCAACAGTCCGCTTCTGAATAATTGACTTGAAAGCCGCCAGTCCGCTCCCGTGAAGAGTTTCGGGCGCCGGCAGGCGTACGAAAGTCCCCGAGGAAGGAACCCGCGGGCCACAGGCGATGGCTATGGGGATTTCGGATTTCGGCAGATGTCGGCGATGGCGCGA
>NZ_JBVVQS010000097.1:0-115946 GCF_055811575.1 Mesorhizobium sp. WSM4815
TCCGGCACCGGCACTTCTTCCATCCAGATGCCCGGCTCGGCCTTGGCCTTGACCAGCGCCTTCATCATGTTCGACATTCTTTTTTCCCTTGAAACTCTTGATCCGGAATCTCTTTTCGGTTCCGGTCGTTCAGGAAATCACACCAAGTTCGCGCCCGACCGCGCCGAACGCCTCGACCGCGCGGTCGATATCGGCGCTGGAATGGGCGGCCGACATTTGCGTGCGGATGCGCGCCTGGCCCTTCGGCACGACGGGGAAGGAAAAGCCGATCACGTAGATGCCGCGCTCAAGCAGCATGTCGGCCATTTGCGAAGCCAGCGCGGCATCGCCGATCATCACCGGAATGATCGGGTGGTCGGCTCCCGCCAGCGTGAAGCCCGCTTTTTCCATGTTGGCGCGGAAGCGCGAGGCGTTGTCGTAGAGCCGGCGGCGCAAGCCGCCGCCCTGCTCGATCATGTCCAGCACCTTCAGCGAGGCCCCGGCGATAGCAGGCATCAGCGTGTTGGAAAACAGATAGGGACGCGAGCGCTGGCGCAGCCATTCGACCACCGGCCTGCTCGCCGCCGTGTAGCCGCCCGAGGCGCCGCCCAATGCCTTGCCGAGCGTGCCGGTGATGATATCCACCCTGCCCTCGACGCCGCAATGCTCGGCCGAGCCGCGCCCGTTCTTGCCGACGAAGCCGACGGCATGGCTGTCGTCGACCATCACCATGGCATTGTACTTGTCGGCGAGATCGCAGACGCCCTTCAGATTGGCGATGATGCCGTCCATGGAAAATACACCATCGGTGGCGATCAGCTTGAAGCGGCTGCCTTCGGACTTCTTCAATTCCTCCTCGAGCGCCGCCATGTCGTTGTTGGCATAGCGAAAGCGTTTTGCTTTGGAGAGCCTGACGCCGTCGATGATCGAGGCGTGGTTCAGCGCGTCGGAAATGACCGCGTCCTCCTCGGAAAGCAGCGTCTCGAACAGACCGCCATTGGCGTCGAAGCAGGAACCGTAGAGGATTGTGTCCTCCATACCGAGGAAGCTCGATATCTTTGCCTCGAGCTGCTTGTGTTCCTCTTGTGTGCCGCAGATGAAGCGCACCGAGGCCATGCCGTAGCCGTATCGGTCGAGCGCGGCCTTCGCCGCTTCGCGCAGCTCTTCGCTGTCGGCGAGGCCGAGATAGTTGTTGGCGCAGAAATTGAGCAGCTTGCGGCCGCCAACCTCGATTTCGGACGACTGGGGCGAGGTGATGACTCGCTCGCGCTTGTACAGGCCCTCCGTCTCGATCTGCGAAAGCAGCTCGCCAACGTGGTCTTTGAGAGTCGGTGCCATCGTGCTTCCATTTCCATTGGTGATCTTCGCGGTCTTGCTCATGCGACTTCTCCCCGGAGCACGCGCAACATGCGCTCGAAGTGGCTTGGATCGTGTGCTTTGAGGAGCGCAGCTTCCCGGGGCTGGTACAGATCCCAGAGACGCGATAACCAAAAACGAAATGCTCCAGCGCGCTGCATCGCAGGAAGCAATAGGCGTTCGGGTCCAGTGAGCGCGCGAACTGACTCATACGCGCCGAGAAAGGCGGCAACTTGCTTAGTGTCTTGGCGGCCGGTGCCACTATCGACGCACCAGTCATTGAGGCACACGGCTATATCGAAAAGAAAGGTGTCGCATCCGGCGAAGTAGAAATCGAAGACGCCGGTCAGGTGACCACCTTCAAACAACACGTTGTCACGAAAGAGATCAGCGTGCACCGGCCCGCTTGGGAGTTCCTCGTAGGTGGAGGACACGGCGATCTGGTTCTGAAAGGCCAGTTCGCTCGTGAGCAGCGAGCGCTGTCCCTCAGATACGCATCGGCCGACCACCGGCACCACCGCGTTCCACCATTCGAGGCCGCGCGGATTAGCCTGCCGCCGTGGGTAATCGCTCCCGGTCACGTGCATTCGCGCCAGGATCTCCCCGACAGCGCGACAATGCGACTCTGTCGACGCCGTCACGCTCTCGCCAGGAAGCCTGTTGACGATCACGGCAGGCCGGCCTTTCAGCGTGTGAAGGATTTCGCCTCTGACGTTGGCAACCGGATCCGGGACCGGCATTCGCCGCGCCGCAAGGTGCTTCATCAGGTGAAGGTAGAAGGGCAATTGCTCGAATGTGAGCCGCTCGAACAGGGTCAGCACATATTCGCCTGCCTCGGTGTCGACAAAGTAGTTCGTGTTCTCAATTCCGCTCGCGCTGCCGCGAACGGAGTTCGGCTGTCCCAGGCCCAGAGCCTGAAAGAAAGTTGCGACTTCGTTAGGTGACAACTCGGTATATACGGCCATGGCGAAAGAGGTCCCGGTCGTGGAAGCAGCCTTTCAGCAAGCCTGCAGCGTTTCAGCGATGTAGGTCTTCACGGTCTGTGCATCGGCGGAAAGCAGTTTGAACCGTCTCGGCAAACCCTCTATGCCGTCGAACCGTTGCGGAGGAACTGGCTCTCGGCCCAGGGCCTCTCTGATGGTCTCCGCAAATTTGACCGGCAGGGCCGTCTCGAGCACGATCATCGGCACATCCGAAACCGAATGCTCGCGCGCGACCTTCATGCCGTCTGCAGTGTGTGGATCGATCAGCGCGTTGAAGCGGTGCCACGCGTCACGGATCGTCTGCAACCGGTCGGCGTGGGTGCTCTTCCCGCTGCGGAAACCAAAATGGTCCGCCGCCGTCCCGAAGGCCGGATCCCCGCTGAGATCGAACGACCCGCTTTCGCGCAGTTGATCGTCGAACAGCGATCTCGTCCGGCTGGCGTCGCGACCGAGCAAGTCGAACACGAAACGCTCGAGATTGGAGGCCTTGGAAATGTCCATGGATGGGCTCGAGGTTTCATAGGTATCTGCCCGGCCCCGCACGCGATACACCCCAGTGCGGAAAAACTCATCGAGCACGTCGTTCTCGTTGGTCGCAATGAGGAGACGGGAAATGGGAAGTCCCATCATACGCGCAACATGACCGGCGCAGACGTTGCCGAAATTGCCCGAGGGAACGGCAAAGTCGACCTCTGACGAATTCTCTTCAGTCACCTGAAAATAGGCAGAGAAGTAATACACCACCTGAGCGACCAGCCGGGCCCAGTTGATCGAATTGACGGCGCCGATCCGGTGGCGCCTCTTGAAGTCAGCATCGCCCGACACGGCTTTCACGATGTCCTGGCAATCGTCGAACACCCCTTCGATGGCAATGTTGTGAATGTTGTCGTCCTGCAGGCTGAACATCTGGGCTTGCTGGAAGGCGCTCATGCGTCCGTGCGGCGACATCATGAAGACGCGGATGCCCTTCTTGCCGCGCATGGCATATTCCGCCGCGCTGCCCGTGTCGCCACTGGTTGCCCCGAGGATATTCAGCTCCACACCCCGCCGCGCCAGTTCATACTCGAGCAAATTGCCGAGCAACTGCATCGCCATGTCCTTGAACGCCAGGGTGGGACCGTTCGACAGTTCCGCCACATGGAGACCGCTCTCAAGCGTTCGCACGGGCGCGATCCTGGCGGTCCCAAAAACCTCGGGCCTGTAGGTCTTTGCACAGATGGCCTTCAGGTCAGCGGGCGGAATATCGTCGATGTAGAGCGACAGGATTTCAAAGGCGAGCACCGGGTAGGACAAGCCCCGCCACCGATCCAGCGTGGCATCATCCAGCCGAGGGTAGACCTCAGGCACATAGAGGCCGCCATCCGGGGCGAGACCTTCAAGCAGAATCTCGCAAAACTTCCTGCGTTCGGGATGGCCGCGCGTGGAGATGTAGTGCATGTGATGCTGTTCCTTGTTGCCGCTATCGTTCGGCAAGGGTCGATAGACCGCCAACCGTTCGGCCTTCAGCGGCTGGCGCGCCACCAGGCGATACGGTCCTGCAGGGCGTAGCCCTTGATAACGGCCGGGATGAACCACGGATTGCCGCGATAGAACGGGACGGCCGCGGGCGGCCGAAAGTCGAACGCGGTGCGCGCCTGCTCGCCGTGCCCCATCAGCTTGTGAGCCGCACGTGTGCCGACCCATGGCGCCCAGACCACGCCCGAACCGCAGAATCCGGTGGCATAGACCACGCCATCCTTCTCGAAGATCCTGGGCAGCATGTCACGGTGCATCGCCACATTGCCGAACCAGCTATGCGAAAGACGAACGTTCTCCAGTTCTGGGAAAATTTCGCCCAGCCCGTTGCGCAAACGCAGCGTCGGGGCTGCCGGATCGCCTGCACGCGAGCTGTCGCGCCCGCCGAGCAAAATGCGTCTGCCGTCCGGCGAAGGGCGATAATAGAAGCCAAGCTCGCGGCCCTCACCCATCATCATCCGCTTCGGCATCAGGCGCGCCATCAGCTCAGGCGCGAGTTCCTCGGTGGCAATGATCCGGCTGCGAACCGGCACCAGCCGGCGGCGCAGGAAGGGATTGGCGCCGTCGGTGTAGCCATTTGTGCAGACCAGCACCTGCCGCGCCTGCACCGTTCCGGCCGAAGTGGCGACGCGGAACCCCGAGCCATCCCTTTCAATCGAGGTCACGGGCGTGTTCGAATGCACCGCCAGTCCCGAAGCGAGCGCCACCCGCAGGAGCTCCGCGTGGAACTTGGCCGGGTGCAGCCCGCCGATGTCCATCCTGACCATGCCGCCGCGATAGAAGTCGGTGCCGACGTAGTCGCGCTGCTTTGCATATGGAACAGCGTAGGATTCGATCCCCAGTTTCCTTGCTAACGCCTCGGCGCCGCGGGCCATCTTCTCGTACTGTTCATATCCGATGGCGCCCTTGAACAGGCCAACCGGTTGAAAGTCGCAGTCGAGCTTTTCCGACTTGATGAAGTCGTAAAGGAATTCGCGCGCGACCTTGCCCTCGGCCTCGATCGCCATGGCTTTTTCTTCGCCGAAGCGCCGGGTGATCGTGGCGTAGTCCAGCCGGATGCTCCCGCTGGTAATTCCGCCATTGCGCGACGAGGCCCCCTCCCCCGGATTCATCGCATCAAAAGCGGCAACCGAGCGCCCCTCGCGCGCCAGCGCAAGCCCGGCCGAAAGCCCGGCATAACCGGCGCCGACGATCGCCACATCGACTGTCCTCGCCAGGGGCTGCGGCGGCAGCGGCATGACGGGCGCCGCTTCCCACCAGTAGGGTGTGCTCTTGTTGGCGACTTTGGGCTCGTGCACGTGAGGGACTTCTCGTTGCGGTTTCAGGAGGCTGGGTCGGTCCATGCCGGCGAGGTCAGACACGGTCGTCCCGCACGTCGAGCGCATCGCGCAACCCGTCGCCGATGAAATTGAAGCTTGTCACGGCGATGGTGATGGCGGCGCCGGGAATGATCGCCAGCCAGGGCGCACTGTCCAGATACTGCTGGGCGCCCTCGAGCATGTTGCCCCAGCTGGGCAGCGGCGGCTGAATGCCATAGCCCAGGAAGCTGATGTAGGCTTCCAGGAGAATAGCGTGCGCAACTGTCAGCGTCGCGGCCACGATGATCGGGCCCATGGCGTTGGGCAGGATTTCGCGGAACATGATATGCGCACCGCTAAGCCCCAGCATGCGCCCGGCCAGCACAAACTCGCGCTCGCGCAAAGACCGCACCTCGGCCTCGACAATTCGGGCTACCTCCATCCAGCTGGTGATAGCGACGATGACGGTGACCATAGCCGGGCTCGGCTTGAGTGCCGCGGCCAAGGCAAGCAGCAGGAAGATGGAGGGGAATGACAGGAAGCCGTCGACCGTGCGCATCAGCGCTGCGCCGATCCAGCCGCCGCGGTAGCCCGCGATCACACCGACGAGCGTTCCGATCATCGTCGACAGCAGCATGGCAGAGAAAGCCACCAGCAATGAGGTCCTCCCCGCCATCAACAGTCGCGCCGCCACGTCCCGCCCCAAAGGATCGGTCCCGAGATAGTGGTAGCCGGTCAGCGGTGGTGAAAAGCGGGCGCGCAAATCGATGTAGAGGGAATCATAGGGCAGGAGATGCGGGCCGAAGACGCATGCCAGCGTCAGAAGGGTGATCATCACCACCCCCAGCAACGCCAGATGATGGCTCGTGAAACGACGCACGGTGCGGCTGCGCCACCAGCGGCTTGGTCCTACATTTGCGACGAGAGCGGTCATTTCGGGTGCCTCCTGTTGGGTGTGAGGTTACGCGCTCAACCCAGACGAATACGCGGGTCGACGATCGCTACGGCAATATCTGCGATCAGGTTGCCCAGAATAACGAGAATGGCCGAGAACATCAGCAGTCCCATCACGACCGGGTAGTCGCTGTAGCCTAGGCTGTCCAGGAACAGTCGACCCATCCCCGGCCAGGTAAACACTGTCTCCGTCACCAGCGCGCCGGTCAGGATGCTGGGAAGCTGCACCCCGGCCAGTGTGATCATCGGCAAAAGCGCATTGCCGACGACGTGCTTCATGATGACTCGGCGTTCGCTCAGGCCTTTGGCGCGGGCGGTCTTGACGAAATCCTGGCTGATGGCGTCGAGCGTCGCCGTGCGCATGTAGCGGCTCCAGATCGCGACATGCACCAGCGACAGCACGATGCTAGGCAGTATCAGGTGATGCAGGTAGTTCAGGATCGAACCGTCACCGATCGTGTACATGTTGCCTGCAGGCAGCCAGCCCAGCTGCAGGGAGAAGACGTAGATGCCGACGAGCCCGAACCAGAAGGTCGGGATTGACAGCGCGACCATGGCTCCGATCGTCGCCATATAGTCGAACAGCGAATAGCGGTGCGTGGCGCCACGAATGCCGATCCAGGTGCCGATGGCGATCGCAATTGCGGTGGACGTCCCCATCAACAGCAGCGTCGCAGGGACGTGCCGGCCAATCACAGCCAGCACAGGCGTGCCGTCGCGGAATGAGTGGCCCCAGTCGCCCTGGAGAAGCCGCCAGGCCCAGTCGAAATATTGCACCAAAAGCGGACGGTTCAGCCCCAATTGCTCTTTCAGTCGCTCGAGATCGTCCTGCGTCATGCCGGGATCGAGCCCGAATTGCGCCAGCGGCCCGCCCGGCAGCAGGTTCAGCACGAGGAAGCCGATGACCGAGACGATCAGGAGCAGGATGAGGCTCTGTGAGAGCCGGTTGAGCAGGAAGCCGCGCATTCATCTCTCCTCTTTCAAGACAGCGCCCCTCATTCAAGACAGGGCCGATGACTGGCCGCCGCCGCGAGGCGGCGGCGTATGGATGTCAGCCCTTCCAATGCCATCCGGCGGCATGCCAGGATGCGACGCGGGTGTTGGAATTTGCCTCAAAACCCTCCAGCCCTTCCTTGCGGCCGAACACGTTGGTATAGGCAAACAGAGGCAGGAACGGCAGATCCTGACGGACGATTTCCTGCACGCGCAGATAGACGGCGCGGCGCTGTTCCCGATCGAAGGTGCGGGCGCCCTTCTCGAGCAGCGCATCGACCTCCGGGTTGGAGTATTGGCCGGTGTTCGAGCCCTTTCCGCCCTTGGCGACGATCGCCTTGCTGTGCAGGCGGTTAGTAACGTCGGGGTCGCCCGCGATGACATTGGTTACACCGGAGATGGCTGACTCGAACTGCGATTTGAGCCAGAAATCGCCCCACATGACCGCCCCCGGCAGGTTCGATATGGTCATCTCGACGCCGATTTCGGCGAATGTCTGCTGCAGGAACTGCTGCGTCTGCTCACGCAGATTGTTGCCCGAGGTCGTGGAGTTGGCGAACGACAGACGCACCCCGTCCTTCACCCGTATTCCATCGGCTCCGGGTACCCAGCCGGCCTCGTCGAGGATCTGGCCCGCGCGCTCGAGGTTGAACTCCTGTGCCGGCAGGTTCGGATTGTAGTAGTAGGAACTCTGCGGCATGAACGTCTCGGTCGGTTTGTGGATCCCGTAATAAAGTGCTTCGAGGATCGCTGTCCTGTCGATTGCCGCGTAGAGCGCCTGGCGGACCGCCGGGTCCTTGAATTGCGGCTTCTCAAGATTGAGATAGATGGACTCGACCGATGCCCCAGGCTCCAGCTTGACCACACGCTCCGATAGTGCGCTGGCTTCCGCGTAGTGGTCGGCGGTTATGTATGCCTGGTCGACAAGATCGATGTCGCCGCTCTTGAACTGGGTGTAGAGCACCGTCATGTCGGGGATGTATTTGAAGACGAGCCGCTCCAAATAGGGGCCTTCCCCCACATAGTCCGTGTTCGCGACGAGTTCGATATGATCGCCGGCAATGCGCTGCGCCCACTTGAATGCGCCAGTGCCGACAGGCGCCTGATTGAAGGCGGCGGCGTTGGGGTCGGCCTCCTTTTCAAGTATGTGCTTGGGAACCATGAAGGTTTCGGCGAGAAACGACAAATAGGGGGCGAAAGCCTCCTCCATCCGCCAGGTCAGCTCGGTCGGCGAGACCACCTTGATGTCGCGCACCAGCGAATGGCCGGCCGTGCGCCACGCGCGGAATTTCGGATTGGTGATGAGCTCGAGCGTGAACTTCACGTCCTCGGCCGTGAAGGGCTCGCCGTCGTGCCAGCGGACATCGTCACGCAGGCGAATGCGCCAGGTGAGACCGTCCTCCGAAATGCCGCCGTTCTTTTGGCTCGGCACTTCGACTACAAGATTGGGCTGAAGAACGCCTTTGGGGTCCATGCGAACGAGCGCATCAAACACCGAGAAATGCAAAGCGTCGTCGACTTCGGTATGCGGCATCAGTGGATTGAAGACGGTAGGTTCCTGCGAAAGTCCGACGATGACACGGCCGGTTGGGCTCGCTGGCGGGTTCTGGGCGAAGGCGGGCTTGCCCAACAGATTCGGCGCAATAAGGCCTGCAGCCCCGCCTATCGCCATCAATCGCAGTGCATCGCGGCGCGAGTAGCTTGATTTGGTGTTTGAGCGTTCAGTCATTGGAATTCCCCTTGTTCTGGCGGTATCCGCCGTGGCTCTTACCCATTTGCTGCAACCGGACGGGTAGACCCCGGCTGCTCTCCAGGAATCGCCGCCACCAGCTCACGTGTGTAGGCTGATTGCGGGTCGAGGAAGATTTGCGATGGCGGACCGCGTTCGACGATCCGCCCTTTCTGCATCACCGCGATTTCGTCGCAGATCTGGCTGGCGACGCGCAAATCGTGGGTGATGAAGATCATCGAAACGCCGGTCTCCCGCTGGATCTGGTCGAGCAGCTGCAGGATCTGGGCCTGGATCGACACGTCGAGCGCCGACACCGCCTCATCGGCGATCAGCAGCTTCGGCTTGAACATCAGTGCCCGGGCGATGCCGATGCGCTGGCGCTGGCCACCGGAAAATTCATGCGGAAAGCGATCAAAGGCGCCGGCATCGAGGCCGACGTGAGCCAGGAGCGCTTTCGCCTCTTCACGCGCCTTGGCATAGGGCGTCCCGTGCGCGACCGGGCCAACGGTCAGGATGTGGCCGATCGTCGAGCGCGGGTTGAGCGAGGCAAACGGATCCTGGAAGATCATCTGGACCCGCGGCCGCAGCGGGCGGAACTCGGCTTCGGAAAGCGTGGCGATGTCGCGGCCCTCGAACAGAATCCCGCCGCCGTCGCTGTCCAGCAGCTTGATCAAAAGCCGACCAAGCGACGATTTGCCGGAACCGCTTTCGCCGACAACGCCCAGCGTGCGCCCGGGCGCCAGATCGAACGAGACCTCGTTGACCGCGGGCACGACGCGCTGCGCGCTGAACAGGGAACTGCCGCTGCGGTAGGTCTTCATCAGGCCTTCGACCTTCAGGATCGGCGCTTTGTCGGCCTTCTCCAGGGGAACGCGGTCCTCACCGGTCAGGTGCGGGACGGCTGCGATAAGGCGCCTTGTGTAGGGATGGCCCGGCGACTTCAGGACCTGTTGAGCGCTACCCTGCTCGACGATGTGACCCTTCTCCATCACGACGACGCTGTCTGCGATCTCGGCCACCACCCCGAAGTCATGGGTAATGAACATGACGCTCATTCCCTTGCGGCGCTGAATGTCGCGGATCAGCTCGAGAATCTGCGCCTGGGTGGTCACGTCGAGCGCGGTGGTCGGTTCATCCGCGATCAGGATCGTTGGCTCGAGCGCCAGCGCCATGGCGATCATCACCCGCTGCCGCTGCCCGCCGGAGAGGCGGAACGGATACTGGTGGTACATGAGTTCCGGGTCAGGCAGCCCCACCTCGGTCAGCAACTCGATAGCCCGGCCGCGACGGGATTTGGCAGTGCCGACGCCGTGCGCCGCCATGACCTCGTCAATCTGTGCGCCCACGGTCATCAACGGATTGAGCGCCGACAGCGGGTCCTGGAAGATCATCGACACCACTCGGCCGCGCAGGCTGCGCAGCTTGTCCTGCGGCATGCCTACGATGTTCATTCCATCGAGGTGGATGGCGCCCGAGGAGACGCGGATCACGTTGGGCAGTAGCCCCATGATGGCGTTCGCGGTGACCGACTTGCCGGATCCGGATTCGCCAATGACGCACAGGATCTGGCCGCGTTTCAGATCAAAGGAGATGTTCTCGACGGCATAAGTCCGTTCCATGCCTTTCGGCAAATTCACCGTGAGGTCGCGCACCGAAAGCGCCACATCGGCGGGGGCTACAGGCTGGATCGTTGCGACCATTGCGATCATCTCCCGTTTGAACCGAGCGGGTCCACGCTGTTGCGGACCACATCATCGCGCTTTGAGCAGAAGCGCCTCACCATAGCGTCCGTCGTCTGGTCATCTCGGCGCTTCGAGCGCTGAGGCTGCGAGAGACGGATTCTGCTCATCCTGGCGGCTCCCTTGATGAAATTCGGTCCGTGGACCGGACACTGTTCCCTTTTGTTGGAGAACTCTCCGAAGGCGTAAGCCCTGCCTACCGGAAGTCCTCTGGAGCTTACCCCCTATAAGGAAAGGTTGCTCCGTTCTTTCAGCCAGTTTGACTGTTCTGTATCCGCATAGTCGTCGAAATTTGCCCCTCGGGCGGCAGGAACTTCTGAAAAGAACGTCAGGTACGGCATTTCACTCTGCTCCGGTGCCGGCGCAGAAACCGGGATCAGACAACCAGGTCCTTCGTCCGCTAATTTGTGCGCGAAAGGCCTTGCGTCACTGCGCGCCGCGTCCCGAAAAGCCCATGCCGCAGATCACGCGACTGGATGAAGTGCACTCCTGCTTGCCCCTGCGAGGTTGGGGCCAGCGAGCGCTTTTCGGCAACGATTGCCTGTTCTATGGGCTGCAAACCGCAGGAAATTCCGTCCAGGCATGAACTCCGCAGCCTGCCTCTGCGGGCCGCAGGCTAGGATGCATCAAATTACCGGAGTCCCATCCATGCCCGCACCGCTCATTCACATCGAGTCCAGCCCATCCCTGCCTCGCGAGGCGGACGTCGTCGTCATCGGCGGCGGCGTGGTCGGCGTATTCACGGCCTATTATCTCGCACGCCGCGGCATCAGCGTTGCCCTGCTGGAGAAGGGGCGCGTTGCCGCCGAACAGTCCAGCCGCAACTGGGGCTGGTGCCGTCAGCAGAACCGTGACGCACGCGAGTTGCCGATGGCAACCAGGAGCCTCGATCTCTGGGAAAAAGTGGCGCAGGAGACCGGCGAGGACACCGGCTTCCGCCGCTGCGGCCTGCTCTATCTCTCGCAGGACGAAAACGAGTTGGCAGGCTGGGCAAAGTGGCGCGATTTCGCAAGGACGGTTGGCGTCACGACGCATGTGCTGAGCGCGCAAGAAGCCACCGAGCGCGGCAAGGCGACCGGCCGCAAATGGAAAGGCGGCGTGTTCTCGCCAACTGACGGAACGGCGGATCCTTCAAAGGCGGTGCCGGTTGCCGCGCGCGGCATCATGGTGGCCGGCAGCACCGTGCATCAGAATTGCGCGGCGCGCGGGCTGGAACTGAGCGCCGGCCGGGTCAGCGGCGTCGTTACAGAAGCCGGAACCATCCGGACGACGACCGTGGTCATGGCCGGAGGCGCGTGGGCTTCTTCCTTCTGCAACCAGCTTGGTATCCGTTTCCCGCAAGCTGCCGTGCGTCAGTCCATTCTAGCCGTAGCGCCGGGAGCAGAAGGCCTGCCGGATGCCCTGCATACCGCGCGCGTCTCGCTGACGCGGCGCAGCAACGGCGGATACGCGCTGGCGATCAGCGGGCGGGCGCGAGTCGATCCAACGCCGCAGCAGCTCAGGTTCAGCCGCGAGTTCGTGCCGATGTTCGCCCGCCGCTGGCGCAGTCTGGCCCCGGGAGCGTTCGAGGGCTGGCGTCAAGGTCATGAAAGCCTGAGGAAATGGGCAGTTGACGACGTGACACCAATGGAACGGAATCGGATTCTCGACCCCAAACCTGACATGAGGCAGATTCGCCTGACCTATCAAAGAGCCTGCGAATTGCTGCCCGAGTTCCAGCGCGTCGCGATTTCTCATGCTTGGGCGGGCTATGTCGACAGCACGCCCGATGGCGTCCCGGCAATTGGTGAAGTGGAGGGGATTCCGGGCTTTCTTCTCGCCGCGGGATTCAGCGGCCACGGCTTCGGGATCGGCCCCGGCGCTGGGCATATGATCGCCGATATCATCACCGGCAGCGAGCCGATCGTCGATCCGCGTCCCTATAGGCCGGAGCGTCTGAAGACAGCTGCGTGGGGCAAGGTCGCTGAATTCTGAGAAGACCGTTTGCCAAGCTACATCAGGTCGCACACGCGATCGAGGCCGCGAGGCGGCCAGCACTGAAGGGAAAGTGACGATGCGCGAATATGAGATTGCCGCCATTCCTGCCGACGGGATCGGCCCAGAGGTCATTGCCGCCGGTCTCCAGGCGCTTGAGGCGCTGCAGCGGCGCTGCGGCGACTTCAAGCTGCGCGTCCAGCACTTCGACTGGGGCTCAGACTACTACAAGGCGCATGGTCGGATGATGCCCGAAGATGGGGTGGCGCAACTGAAGCGCTTCGACGCCATCTTCTTTGGCGCGGTAGGCGCTCCCGATGTGCCCGACGACATCACGCTCTGGGGCCTCCGGCTGCCGATCTGCCAAGGCTTTGATCAATACGCCAACGTGCGGCCGACCAGGATATTGCCCGGCATTGTTTCGCCGCTGGCGGGCGTTGGCCCTGGCGATCTGGATTGGGTGATCGTGCGGGAGAATTCCGAGGGCGAGTATTCGGGCCACGGCGGCCGAGCCCATCGCGGCCTCCCCGAGGAGGTCGGAACCGAGGTCGCGATCTTCACGCGCGTCGGCGTCACCCGCATCATGCGCTATGCATTCCGGCTGGCGCAGTCACGGCCGCGAAAGCTCCTGACAGTCGTTACAAAATCCAACGCGCAGCGTCACGGCATGGTAATGTGGGACGAAATCGCAGCCGAGGTCGCGCCGGAATTTCCGGACGTCTCCTGGGACAAGATGTTGGTCGATGCTATGACAGTGCGTATGACGTTGAAACCGCGGAGCCTCGATACGATCGTCGCCACCAATCTCCACGCCGACATATTGTCGGACCTTGCGGGCGCGCTCGCGGGCAGCCTCGGCGTTGCACCGACCGCCAACATTGATCCCGAGCGGCGCTATCCCTCGATGTTCGAGCCAATTCACGGCTCGGCATTCGACATCGCCGGCAAGGGTATTGCCAACCCGGTCGCCACCTTCTGGACCGCTGCCCAGATGCTCGAACATCTGGGCGAGAGCGCAGCGGCCGTCCGGTTGATGAACGCTGTGGAATCGGTGACGAGTGAGGGCGTGCTGACGCCGGACGTCGGAGGGACAGCGACCACGCAGGAGGTGACGGACGCCGTCTGCCGGACGATCCGCGGTTCCAACGTTTGACAGGTTTCCAATGAAGCTCGACAAGATCGACATCAAGATCTTATCCCAACTGCAGAAGAACGGGCGGGTCACGAATGTCGAGCTCGCCGACCTGGTGAACCTTTCACCGAGCCCTTGCCTGATGCGGGTGAAGAAGCTTCAGACGGAAGGCTTCATCACCGGCTATTCCGCCCAGATCGATGTGTCCAAGCTCGGGCAGACTCTGACGATCTTCACCGAAGTCACGCTCAAGCACCACCAGCAGAACGACTTCGCGAGATTTCTCACCGCAATCCAGAAGGTCGATTCTGTTATCGAATGCCACCTGGTTTCAGGCGGTTACGACTATCTTGTGAAGTTTGTCACAGCGGGCATCAGCGAGTACCAGACGATCATGGAGCGCATGATCGAACTGGATATCGGAATCGACAAATATTTCAGCTTCGTCGTGCTGAAGTCACCGATCGTCAAATCCCATTTGCCTCTCGACGCGATATTCGACAGATGAGAAAGAGGCTGCCGCGTGCATGCGGCGGCAGCCCGGACGATCATCCCTTTATCGCCGACCGCACGTCCAGGTCCTCGAGGGTTTGATCCAGGGTCATCCGGGTGCGTTCGAGGATTCCATCAATATCGTCATCGGTGCAGCAGAGCGGCGGCGCAAAGCCGAGAATGCCGCTGTTGAAGGCGCGGATGACAAGGCCGTTCGCCCACGCGCGCTCGAAGATGCGGCGCCCCGGATCGGCCGCCGCCGGCAGCGGCGTCTTGCGATCCTTGTCGGTGACCAACTCGATTGCTGCCAGCATGCCGCGACCGCGAATGTCGCCAACCAGCGGGTGGTCGGCGAGCGAGCGAAGGCCTGCCATCAAGCGCTTGCCGGCCTTGCGCCCATTCTCGAGCAAGCCGTCTTCGTAGAGACGCAGGCATTCGAGCCCGACTGCCGCGCTCACGGGATGGGCCGAATAAGTATAGCCATGGCCGACAGGCGCTTTGCCGGCTCCGTCCGCGATCGTATTGTACACATGGTCCGAGATGAAGACGGCGCCCATAGGCACGTAGCCGGAGGTCAGTCCCTTCGCCGTGGTCATGAGATCCGGCACGACCTCGTCTTCCTCGCAGGCGAAGAGGGGGCCGGTGCGGCCAAAGGCAGTGATAACTTCGTCGACAACGAACAGGATGTCGTGTTCCTTGCACACGGCGTGCAGAGCCTTCAGCCAACCTGTCGGTGGAACGAGGACACCGCCCGAACCCTGGATGGGTTCGGCGTAGAAGGCCGCAACGCGGCCAGCACCGAGTTCCGCGATTTTGGCGCGCAGGGCCGCGACGGATGCATCGATGATCGCCTGCGGGTCGGAACCGACCGGATTGCGATAGGCGTAGTGCGAGGGAATCTTGTGCTGCCAGTCGTAAGGCACGCCGAAACCTGCATGGAAAGCCGGAATTGCGGTCAGGCCTGACCCTGCCGTCGAGGAGCCATGGTAGCCATGCTCGACCGAGATGAACTGGTCCTTTTGCGGCGTGCCCTTGGCATGGTAGTAATAGCGAATGAAGCGGATCGTGCTGTCGATTGCGTCGGAGCCGCCAAGCGTGAAATAGACATGGTTCAGATCGCCGGGCGCCAGTTCGGCAAGCCTGGCAGCAAGGCGAATGGCAGGCTCGGACCCCAGCCCGAAATATCCCGTCGCATAGGGAAGCTCTCTTAGCTGCTTTGCGGCTGCTTCAACGACACTTTCCTGGCCGTAGCCGATGTTTACACACCATAGACCGGCGAATCCGTCGAGCAGGGTTTTCCCGCTTGCATCGGTCACCGTTGCGCCCTTGGCGGATTTGAGCACCCGCACGCCCGTCTCCTCGTGGCTCCGATAGCATGAAAACGGGTGAACCAGATGCGCGCGATCGAGTTCGATCAGTGAATTTGCCAGCATTTCTTCCTCCGATTCAACCGATTGCCTGATTTAACCAAGTGCCTGACTGACCAACGCATATGTGCGATGATGCGCCGGCTTGCTTTCTTTGTGCGTGGCTATGGAGCGTCGCATCGCGATCCCGCCGCCGACATGCGCCAGCCCGCGCCCGGTGAGCCATTCAGCAAGATCCGTTGAGACGTCGGTGTCGACACGCACGAACTTGCCCCGATGATGGGCGAGCAGAAAGTCGATCAGTGCCTTGGCCTCGGTACCGTTTCTCGCCACCACCGGGCCGATGACCAGCCCCCGGCCGAATGGCCGGATGGCGGAAAAGGCCTGGGCAACGCCTTCATCGCGAATGACAGCGAGCTTCGCGCGCTCGAAAACCCGTTTCATCAGCGCCGATCGGTCATGGCCAAATGCCTCGCGATCCAGCACCTCAAGGCGGGCAAGATCGCCGCTCTCTGCCCAGGATACACGGGCCGGCGCCGAAACTGCCAACGCCTCGCCCTGATGCTGCACGATCTCGCCAGTCGTGACGAAGCCCAGCTTCTCATAGAGCGGCAGGCCTTCCTGTGTCGCCGTCAGGCAACAGGTGCGCTCACCCGCCTTGGCCAGCGCCTCTTCCATCATCTTTCGGCCGAGTCCGCGGCCGCGCATCGCCGCATCGACGATCACCATGTTGATGGCGGCGGTATTGTCGCCGTAGGGGGTCATCATGATCGTCGCCACCACGCGTTCTTCTTCCAGGGCGACGATCCCCTGGCTGACCGACTGGGCCAGTTCCCAATCCTCGCGACGATGCGGCCAATTGACTTGGCGAGACAACTCGACAGCGCCTTCCAGGTGCCCCGGTGTCATCTCTTCAAGGATGATCTGTTGTGTGGTCATGATGAATTTCCAGCCTTCGTCTTCAGTGCTGACGGTAGACGAACAAAGACAGCAGTTCCTCCCGACCGGCAGCCAGGCGCGACGCGTTTTCACTATCCTTCGCCGCTCGCGCCGCATCTTCTGCCGAAGCAAGGCCGACAGGCCGCGCCGCTCCCAAAGCTCGAAAGGACTCCTGGCGCAACTCTCTGCCAAACCGGCGATGCAATACGAAACGATCTGCTTCAGGTCGCGGCGAATGCGGCCGTTAGTCTTCCAGATCTCCGCCTATGGTGATTGTGGTACAGGCACGCTGTGCCGAGAAAACCAGGAGGATGGTCGCCATGTCGACGTTCAGACCGAAATACATCACTTTCGATTGCTACGGCACGCTCACCAATTTCGATATGGCCGGTGCCGCGCGGCGCGTCTACGGCGAGCGCCTCTCCCCAGAGGCAATGGCCAGCTTCGTGGAGGCTTTTAGAGGCTATCGCCTTGACGAGGTGCTGGGGCCATGGAAACCCTTCCTCGAGGTGGTGCAGAATTCCATCGAACGCAGCTGCAAGCGCATCGGTATCCAGTTCAAACCCGAAGACGCCCAACGCATCTATGACGAAGTGCCGACCTGGGGTCCGCACCCCGACGTCCCGGCTGGCCTGTCCAGAGTGGCCAAGGAAATCCCACTGGTGATCCTGTCCAACTCCATGAACAGCCTGATCATGTCGAATGTGGAAAAGCTCGGCGCGCCCTTTCACACCGTCATCACCGCCGAAGAGGTTGGCGCCTACAAGCCGCTGATGAAGGGCTTTGAATACATGCTCGACAAGCTCGGCTGCGGCCCGGAGGACATCACTCATGTCTCCTCCTCGTTCCGCTACGATCTGATGACCGCCTACGATCTCGGCATCAAGAGCAAGGTCTGGGTGAACCGCGGCCACGAGCCCGCGAACCCCTTCTACGAATATACCGAGATCAAGGATATCGGCGGGCTGGCCGCCGCGGTCGGCCTGGAGCCCGTTCGGGAAGTTGCTTGAGGCTGGCGGGCCTCCGGCATCGCGCCATCCGAAGTATCGAAATGAGAAAGGGGCGGTTCGACCGCCCCTTTCTGATTGCTGGTGCATGTCTCTCGCTCGTCGTCCCAGGGCGGAGCAAGGAGCGAAGCGACGCGGCGCAGACCCTGTCATCCATTCTGCTGCCTGCCGGTCGGGCAGCCAATCTCCAACGCTGGCGATTGGCATAGGCCACCCAACTTCGTCATCCTAGGGCGAAGCAAGGAGCGGAGCGACGCGGCGCAGACCCTAGGATCCATGCCGTTACGCCAGCCGAAGAATGCAACGGCTCAGAACGGCGCTCGCATGCGCAACGGTGCACGTCACCCTTCTGCCGGCCAATGCCACCAGAAGCGCGACACGATCTACATCGGCGTCGCCACGACCTCGGCCGCCGCATGCCGGAGCACAAGTCCGGCAACGGCTCGCGCTTCACCGGCCGCTACGGTTCTGCTCCGCAGGAGCACTGCCGCCAGGCAACGGCATGGATCCCAGGGTCTACGCCGCGTCGCTTCGCTCCTTGCTCCGCCCTGGGATGACGAAGTGGAGGGATGCTTCGGCCAATCTCGGAGGCTTGCGATTGCCACTGAAAATCGGCCGCTGAAAGGGAGTTGGTCCAATGCATGTCGCGCAAAGGGATGCCCTCGGGCCTGACCCTGGGCCTGACCGAGGGTGTGCAGCGGTTTTGCGATAGCGACAGCATAAACAACAACCTAAAGCGCGCCGCATGAGGCCGGTCAAACGCGACGCACTTTAGTTCGCAGTTGCGACTCCGAAAGGCCTCTATTAATTAAGCCCGCCAACATGGAGCGTCTTGACCTCGAGATATTCGTCGATGCCGAGTTGCGATCCTTCCCGCCCCATGCCTGACTGCTTGACACCGCCGAAAGGCGCAACCTCGGTCGAGATCAGGCCTGTGTTGAGCCCGACCATGCCGAACTCCAGCGCCTCGGCGACACGCCATGACCGCTTGAGGTCGTCGGTGTAGAAGTAGGCGGCAAGGCCGAACGGCGTAGCGTTCGCGATGGTGATGGCCTGTTCCTCCGTCTCGAAGCGAAAAAGCGGCGCCACCGGACCGAAGGTCTCTTCCGATGCCAGCAGCATCTCGGTAGTAGCCTCCCCCAGGACGACGGGCCGCGCATATTGCCTGCCGTCGGGCACTGCCTCGCTTTGGGCGAGGATCTGCGCGCCTTTTTTCTTCGCATCCGCAATGTGACGCTCGATCTTGTCGATCGCGGCCGTGTTGATCATCGGGCCGATCTCAGTGCCCTCGTCGGTCCCCGCGCCAACCTTCATCCGCGTGACGCGCTGGCTCAGCTTTTCGGCGAAAGCGTCGTAAACGCCTTCCTGCACGAGAATCCGGTTCGCGCAAACGCAGGTCTGACCGCCATTGCGGAACTTGGATACGATCACCCCTTCAACTGCGTTATCCAGATCGGCGTCGTCAAAGACGATAAAGGGCGCGTTGCCGCCAAGCTCCAGGCTCAGCCGCTTGATGCTGTCGGCCGCGCCACGCATGAGCAGCGCACCGACGCGGGTCGAACCGGTGAACGAGATCTTGCGCACCGTTTCGTTGGCCATCAGCTCTTTGCCGATCTCGCCCGGCATGCCGGTCACGACGTTGATAACGCCTGCCGGGATGCCCGCCCGCTCCGCCAGGACACCGAGCGCGAGCGCCGAAAAGGGTGTGAACTCCGACGGCTTGACGACAACCGTGCAGCCGGCGGCCAGCGCCGGTGCTACTTTGCGCGTGATCATCGCATTGGGGAAATTCCACGGCGTGATGATGGCGCAGACGCCGACGGCTTCCTTGAGAACCAGAATGCGGCGATCGGCGGTGGGTGACGGAATGGTCGAGCCACCGATGCGGCGCGCCTCCTCCGCAAACCATTTTACAAAGGATGCGCCGTAGCGGATTTCCGCCGACGCCTCGGCAAGCGGCTTGCCCTGCTCCAGCGTCAGCAGAAGCGCCAAATCCTGTTCGTGCTGGCGAATGAGGTCGTGCCAGCGCTCCAGCAATCTCGCACGCTCGGCATGGGTCGTCTTCTTCCAGCTTTTGAATGCCTCGGCCGCAGCACCGATCGCGGCCCGGGTGTCGTCGCCGCCCATATCGGGAACGCTGCCAAGAACGGCCAGGGTGGCAGGGTTGGTGACCTCGACGGCGGCCTTTGTATCCGCTTCCCGCCACACACCGCCAATCAACGCCTGCTGGCGGAACAGGTCCGCATCGTCAAACGTGCCAATCTTCGTTATCGCATTCATGGTCTTTCCTCTGCCCTTTCAGCTCAACGCCGCAAGCACGGCTTGCGTGATTGTTTCAGTCCGGTCCTTGCCTGCGATCGTGCCAATGCCCCGCGCGGTTATGGACTCGATTGCCGACATCACGTCTGCCGCAGCATGCCCCTCGCCCAGATGCTCGAGCATCATCGCACCGGACCAGATCGCGGCGATCGGATTGGCGACACCGAGATGCGCGATGTCGGGCGCCGAACCGTGGACCGGTTCGAACATGGAAGGCGCACTGCGATCGGGATTGATATTGGCGGAGGCGGCGTAACCCAGCCCGCCCTGAATGGCCGCTCCAATATCGGTTAGGATGTCGCCAAACAGGTTCGAGGCGACGATCACGTCGAGGCTTTCCGGCGCCAGCACCATGCGGGCGGCAATGGCGTCGATGTGGTAGTGCGAGACCTCGACATCGGCATAGTCCTTCGCCACCTCACGCGTGACCTCATCCCAGAAAACCATGGAATGCTTTTGGGCGTTGGATTTGGTCACGGATGCGAGCTTCTTGCCGCGCGCCCGCGCCTGTTCGAAACCGAAACGCATGATCCGTTCGACACCGGCACGCGTGAAGATTGACGTCTCAATCGCGACCTCATTGGCCGTGCCGGAATGCACGCGCCCGCCGGCGCCGGAATATTCGCCTTCCGTATTCTCGCGAATGCACAGGATGTCGAAACCATCGGAGCGGAGGGGCCCCTGAACGCCCGGCAACAGCCTGTGCGGCCGTATGTTGGCGTACTGCGTGAACCCTTTCCGGATCGGCAGCAGCAGTCCGTGAAGCGATACTGAGTCGGGTACTTCCGCGGGCCAGCCTACAGCGCCGAGATAGATCGCATCGAATTTTCGGAGTGTCTCGATGCCATCTGGCGGCATCATTGCGCCGGTTTCCAGGTAGTAGGCGCACGACCATGGGAAGCGTGTGCCATCAAGGGCGAAACCGCCCCGTTTGGCCGCGGCCTGCATCACCTGCCATGCCGCCCCGGTCACGTCCTTGCCGATGCCGTCGCCGGGGATGAGCGCTATGTCATAGGTCTTCATCGATCGAGGTCCTCATTCGCACTAGCGGAACCATAGCGGACCGCGCGCCGCATTTTTCGTCGAGAATAAGCGGCCCGCCAGCGTCGAATCGCGTCGGGCCGAACTTGGATAGCCGATTGTTCTGGAACCGCCGCGCGCTCTACTCGGCCGTACCTTGAGCACTGAACTCAGTCGTAAACGCAGACGTAGATCTTGCGCACGGTCTCGATCGTGCGCCAGACACCCACGAAACCGGGCTTCATCACGAAACTGTCGCCGGCGCGGTAAGTCTTGGTCTCGCCGCCCTTCTCCTCGATTTCGATGAGGCCCGAAAGGATATGGCAGAACTCGTAGGTGGTGCCCTTGATCGAATGCGTCTCGCCGGGGGTGGCTTCCCAGACGCCGGTCAGAACCTTCTCACCTTTCGAGGCATCCTGCGCCCAGCTCTTGAAGGATGGAGTGCCGGAAATGAGCCGCTCAGGCAGCGGCAATGCCTCCTTCGGCGAGAAGGCGGGATTTGTGTCAATCGTGGTCAGCAGTGACATGTGGGTCTCCTGGTTAGTAGCCGAGTGTCCGATCGATGAGGCCGATCAGTTCTTCGCCGGCGCGGTGGCGCCGGACGTTGTCGACGGCGGCTTGCGCCGCCGTATGTGGTTGTGTCACCGAAGCAATGTGCGGCGTTATCATCACCTTCGGATGCGACCACAGCGGATGGTTTTCCGGGAGCGGTTCCGGATCAGTGACATCAAGCATCGCCGCAGCTACGTGACCGGTATCGAGCGCGTCGATCAGCGCGGCCTGGTCGAGTTGCGGACCCCTGCCGACATGCAGCAGCCGCGCCCCGGCTGGTAGCAAGGAGAAGAGTTTTGCATCGAGAATGCCGCTGGTTTCCGGCGTCAGCGGCAGCAGGCAGACGAGAATGTCCGTCTGCTTCAGAAAGCGGGGCAACTGATCGGCGCCGTGAAAACAGGTGACTCCCTCAATCCGCTTTTCGCTGCGGCTCCACCCGGCAAGCGGAAACTGGAATGGCTTCAGGCGTTCGATTGCCGCCTGCGCCAGCATGCCAAGACCAAGAAAGCCGACCCGGCGCTCAGCCGCCTGTCGAGCGGCAATCGGTTGCCAGAGGCACCTCTTCTGCTGCTCGAGATAGGCGGGCATCTCCCGGTGGAGCGCCAACACGCCAAGCGCGACGTATTCCTGCATCATGCGGATGATGCCGTCCTCGACCATGCGCACAAGCTTCACATGGCTTGGCACAACGTCTTGCTTGAATTGGTCGACGCCGGCTCCGATCGAAAACAGCACTTCCAGGTTGCGATAGCGGGAGATGTCGTCCGGCACCGTCCAGGTGATGAGATAGCGCACCTTGTCCGGCTCCAACTCATCGCCGGAATGGAAGAATTCCAGATCCGGGAGTTCGCGCGCAAAAATCTCGCGGAACACCGCGGCACGCGCCGCATCGGAATTGAAAAGGAATGCCATGGAACCCGCCTCTAGTTCACGCCGCGATGCGCGCGCCGAGATCCTCGATCATGCTCTGGCAGGCAGCAAGCTCACCGATCTCGATGTATTCATTGGGACGATGCGCGCGGGAAATTTCGCCAGGGCCGCAAATGATCGCATCGATACCGGCCTGCTGATAAAGTCCGGCCTCGGTGCCGTAACTGACCGCTGTGAGCGGCTCCTGCCCGGTCAGCTCGGTCAGGACGGCCGCCAGCTTGCTCCCATCCGCCGGCGCAAGGGCGGGGTAGGAACTCAACTCGTGCCAAGCCACCTCGAAGCCGCCCTCGCGTAGATCGAAAAGCCGGGCTTTGACCGGCTCGAGCAGGGAGGCTGGGGAAACGCCCGGCACGGCGCGCACCTCGATATCGGCTGTGCAGTGGCCAGCGATGATGTTGACCGCCTGTCCACCGGCGATGACGCCCACCTGCAAGGAAGAATATGGGGGCTCGAAATTATGATCGAGCGGGCCGCCGGCGAGGGATTGGCCGTATGCCACGGCGTGCGTGATGACGCCCGCCATGGCGTGCACGGCATTGAGGCCGAGATCGGGGCGTGACGAGTGGCCGGATCGCCCGATCACCTCGAGCCGCGCGGCGGCCTTTCCCTTGTGCGCACGCACAGGTTGCATCCGGCTGGGCTCGCCGACAATTGCGCCAAGCGGCCTCTCGCACAGGCTCGGCAACGCAGCCAGGAGATGCGGCACACCACGGCACCCCGCCTCTTCGTCGTAGGAGAATGCGAGATGGACTGGCTGCCGCAGGTTCATTGCCGCAAGTCCTGGCAGCGCGGCCAATGCGCAGGCGAGAAAGCCCTTCATGTCGGTGGTGCCACGGCCGTAAAGCCTGCCGCCCTCGCGACGCAGGACGAACGGATCCGAGCTCCATTCCGGCTCGCCGGCCGGCACGACATCCATATGTCCGGAGATGACGTAGCCCCGACCGCCACGCGGGCCGACCGTGACGAACAGGTTGGACCGGTCGCCCTCGGGACCGGGCAGAACCGTCACCTCGGCTCCGGCTGCCTGACAGTAGTCGCGGATCCAATCGACGATCTCACCGTTTGGCGTGCCCACAACTGAGGGAAACGCAATCAGGGTCGCGAGGATTTCTTCCACGTTCATGGCGATCCGCTCTGCTTGCACACTGTAGGTTGCGCCCAGCCTATCCCTGAGCAGCAGTGTTCCCTGCCGAATCGCGTCGTGCTTTGGTTGAAGATTGCGAAAAAACGCCTCGAACCAGCGAAACCTGCTGGCGTTCCACTGTAATGCTGCTGCAAATGAAGCCTGTCGCAAACATGGCTATCGGCGCCAGGAGTTAACACCGCGTGCCCTGGGCATTCGTTGAAAGACATTCGTTGAAGGAGCGGATCGACTGAGATGCAGAGATCAGTACGCCTGAAATCCTTTGAACTGGTCGCGCGCGACATCAACGATGTCGATGTTGATCTGCTGCATGCACTATCGATTTCGGTCCGCTGGCCGCATCGCCCCAAGGACTGGGATTTGTTGCGCCGCGCCGGCCACGGCATCGTCGCCGTTGACGGAATCGGGCGCGTCTTCGGAAGCGCGATGTGGTTTCCCCAAGGGGACGATTTTGCCACCATTGGCCTGGTGATCACGACGCCTCGCGCACAGGCGCAGGGAGGCGGCCGATGGCTCATGGACCAGGTCCTCGAGCAGTGCGGGGATCGCAATCTGGCCCTGAATGCCACCCATGCCGCCTATCCTCTGTATGTATCGCTCGGCTTCACGAACGAGGCGATCGTCTACATGCGCCAGGGCGAGATCCCACAAAAACTCCCGCCAATGCCAGCTCCGGATGGTGAATTAAGTGATCTGCCCAGCGGCAGACTTCGCGAGATCACCGAACTGGACGCGCGCGCATTCGGGACCAACCGTGCAAGGCTGCTTGCGTTGCTCTCGCAGGATGCCTCGATCGCCACTTTGAGTCGCGGCGGCGAGGTCGTTGGCTATTCCATGTGTCGCGAGTTCGGGCGCGGCCATGTGATTGGTCCCACAATAGCCCGAAACGACCAGGACGCGGTCCACCTCACAGCCGTCCATCTGAAGAAGCTGGCAGGTCGATTCGCCCGCGTCGATACGCGCGAGAAGGATGGCGTGTTTGCCGAGTTTCTGCAGCAGAGCGGCCTCGGCATTGCCGAGACCGTGACGACGATGTCCAAAGGCCGCCGCTTTCTGAACCGCGAAAGCAACGAGCCCTGGGTCTATGGATTGGCCAGCCACGCCTGGAGCTGAATGCAAGCACGCTATCGCCGATGCCGCAGGGCGGCTATCGCCGATGCCGCAGGGCGGCTATCGCCGATGCCGCAGGGCCGCTCCGGTCCCGTCAACGCTCTCACAACGACTCCAGCGCCCTGGACATGCGTTCGAGCCCTCTGCGCAACAGCGGACGAGGGCAACCGACATTGAGGCGAATGAAGCCTTCACCGCCGGGTCCATAGACGCGCCCGTCGTACAAATTGACTCCGGCTCGGTCGACGAAAAACCGTTGAACGCCTCCGACCTTCCGATCGAGCCCGCGCGCATCCAGCCACACCAGGAAGGAAGCGTCCGGCCGCATCGGTGTGATGCCCGGCAGGCGATCCTCGGCGAAGTTGAGGACGAAATCGACATTACCGCCGATGTAGCGCGTCAGCTGATCCAGCCACGGCGCGCCGGTGCTGTAGGCGACCTCTAGCGCCAGCCGTCCAAAGAAGTTGGCATTGACCATGAACGATGCCTGCATGGTGGCCAGAAGCGCCTCGCGCCGCTGCTTGTTGGCCACCGACACGGTTGCGGAGGGCACGCCGGCCAGATTGAAGGTCTTCGTTGGAGCCGTGCAGATGAATGACTTTTCCGCGGCATCCTCCGAGAGGGACGAGAAGACGATGTGCGGGCGATCCGACAATCTGATATCGCAATGGATGTCATCAGATATGACAAGGATGCCGTAGCGCTCGCAGATATCGTTCAGCGCCGTCAATTCCCCG
Organism: Mesorhizobium sp. WSM4815; assembly: GCF_055811575.1. Classification (NCBI taxonomy): domain Bacteria; kingdom Pseudomonadati; phylum Pseudomonadota; class Alphaproteobacteria; order Hyphomicrobiales; family Phyllobacteriaceae; genus Mesorhizobium; species Mesorhizobium sp. WSM4815. The sequence goes on from NZ_JBVVQS010000097.1 coordinate 25,273, forward strand.
CGCGTCCACACCTTTCCAGCTGGATTGTGCGGATTACACAACAGGAAGGCCTTGGCGCCGGCTGCCAGTTTCGCGAAGTTCTCCAGGTCGAGTTCATATCGGTTATCCTGCAACCTTAGCCTGTTGACCAGCAGCTTCCTGCCGTTCCCCTGAATCATTTCGAAATAGGGCGAGTAAATGGGAGACTGCACAATCACCCCGTCCCCGGGCTTCGTGAAGGTCCGAAGCATCGCGGCTACCGACGGCATGATCGCAGGCGCCGGCAGCAGCGATTCCAGTGCCGGCGACCAGCCGTGCCGACGCGCGAACCATGATTGCACAATCTCGTAGTGACGGGGGTCGCGGCGGGTATAGCCATAGATTCCATGGTCCGCCGCTTCCCGCAGCCGTGCGATGACGGTTTCAGGCGCGCGAAAATCCATGTCCGCGGTCCACAGCGAAAGCAGATCTTCGCCCTCGACCCGAGGCGAGAATTCGTCCCACTGATTGGCCCATTTGACTGACCCAAACTGGTGGCGATCATAGATCCTGTCGAAGTCGATCATTCCAACATTTCTTTCCGCAACCGTCGGTTGCGATGCATCTGCACAAGCCATTGCCTGGTTTCCGGTGTGGTTTTCGCCGCTCGCGGCTGCTCGAACTTTTGGCGGGCTATTTGAGGATTTGCGCCACGTGCCTCGTTGCTGAAACTGCCTGTCGCATACTCCGCTTCCTAGCTCCTGTGGCCACGCGCCAACGCGCGCTCCATCGACTGCGAGTACCGGGACATTCCGAAGCAAAAAATCCAGTAGACCAGCCCGGCGAAGAGATAGCCGGTCGAGGAGATCGTCGGCCCGGCCCAGTTCGGGTCGACACGCGCCGTTTCGACGGCTCTCAGGAAGTCGGCAATGCCGACGATCGCCACCAGCGTCGTGTCCTTGAACAGCCCGATGAATGTCGAGACGATGCCTGGGATGACGATAGTGAGCGCCTGCGGCAGGATGATCAGACGCATCATGGTGAAGTAGCTGACGCCGAGCGCCTTTGCCGCCTCATATTGCCCCTTCGGGATCGCCTGAAGGCCGGCGCGCACCACCTCGGCCATGTAGGCCGACGAGAACAGCGCTATTGCAATCAGCGGACGCAGCAGCCGATCGGGCGTCAGATAGTCGGGGACGAAGAGCGGCATCATGAAATTCGCCATGAACAGCACCGTGATGAACGGCACACCCCTGACGACCTCGATGAAGATCACACACACTGCTCTGACGAGGGGAAGCTCCGATCGTCGGCCAAGCGCGAGAAGCACACCGAGCGGGAGCGAGAAGACGATGCCCACGATCGACATGAGCAGCGTGATGAGCAGCCCACCCCACAAGACGGTATCGATGACCGGCAGATTGAAGGACGCGACACCGCGCAACAACGCGAAGGCGACGGCTGGGTAGGCAACAAAGAACAGCAACGCCGCCACGTTGCGCCGCGGCGCCCGTTTCCACAGCAGCCAGACGATCAGCACGGCGCCGATTGCCAGCGTCAGGTCCACCCGCCAGCGCTCGGAAACCGGATATGCTCCGTAGCGGAGATAGTCGAATTTCTCCACGATGAACGGCCAACAGGCGCCGTCAGGGTTGGCGAGGCATTCTTCCTGTGCGCCTGCCCAGACTGCGTCCAAGACTGCAAAACTCACGAATTGATGCAAAAGCCATGCAGCGAGAACTGTGAAGCAGATCGTGAGCACGCCGGAGAACGGTGTCGAGAACAGGTTCTTTCTGATCCAGGTCGCCGGGCTCGGCCGGATTCCAGAAGGCGGCGCCATAGACGGCAGAAGCGGAGCGCTAACGAGGGGCGGATGCAGGGACTGGCCGCTCATGCATCACCTCTCGACGATCGCGAAACGTTGATTGAAAGCGTTCATGGCCATCGACATGACGAGGGAGATCGCGAGATAGACCGACAGCGTGATCGCCATCACCTGGATGGCGGCGCCGGTCTGGTTGAGCACCGTTCCCGCGAAAATCTGGACGAGGTCGGGGTAGCCGATAAACACCGCGAGTGAGGAATTCTTCGTCAGATTCAGGTACTGGCTGGTCAGGGGCGGTATGATGATGCGCAGTGCCTGCGGAACAATGACCAGGCGAAGCGTTTTGCCCGGCGCAAGCCCGAGCGCATGGGCGGCTTCGGTCTGGCCTTTCGGCACAGCCTGGATTCCGCTGCGGACAATTTCCGCGATAAAGGAAGCGGTGTAGACGGACAGACCGATCAGAAGCGCGGCGAACTCCGGATAAAGCTGGTGTCCACCCCGGTAATTGAACCCCTTCAACTCTGGCGTCACGAACGACACCGGCGAACCGACCAGGAGGAAGACGATCAGAGGCAGTCCGATCAAGACAGCGAGGCTGACCCAAAGCACGGGCAGCTGCTTTCCGGTGCGGTTCTGTGCGCGCCTGGCGTAGGACCAAAAAGCGACGCAGCAGATGCTGGCCGCCAGGAATGCAAGTCCCACGGTACCTGCTCCTGCGTAGAGCTGGATTTCCGGAATGATGAGACCGCGATTGTTCAGATAGATGCCGCCGGGGAGTTCGATCGACGCCCTCGGCGCAGGCAGTGCTTTCAGGACTGCATTGTACCAGAACAAAAGCTGCAGCAATAACGGGATGTTGCGTATGATCTCTACATAGGAGGCCGCGACTTTTGAAACGATCCAGTTCGGTGACAGGCGGGCAATGCCGACGACAAAGCCCAAGACTGTGGCCAACACGATCCCAAGCAAGCTAACGTAGAGGGTGTTGGCCACGCCGACCCAGAACGCCTGGCCGTAGGTGGAGAGCGTGTCGTAGGGGATCAGTGTCTGATTGATGTCGAAGCCGGCGGTCTCGTTCCAGAAGCCGAAGGACAGCGGAATCCCGCGTGCCCTCATGTTCGACGCAGTCTGAACGGCAATGCCCACGGCCAATGCCAGCAGGCTGGCCGCCAGCAAAAGCTGATAGATGATGCCGCGGACCTTGGCGTCGTGCAGGGGCAGGCTCCTGCGCGAGGGCGCGGCGAGCAGCACGTCGGACATGACCCTGTTCCTGTGTTGGTGCAGAACTAATGCATGTCGCGCAAAAGTGCGCAGCGGTTTTGCGATAACGACATGCATAAACAAGAACTTAATGCGTGTCGCATGACTCCATTCAACCCCGACGCGCTTTAAGACGCCGGCGCAATCGCCGGCGGCTTGTGACCGACCCGGCCTAGCGGATCGGCGGGGCGTACTGGAGACCGCCCTCACTCCAAAGAGCGTTCAGGCCGCGCTCCATCTTGAGCGGCGAGGCCTTGCCGATATTGCGATCGAACACTTCGCCATAGTTGCCGACCTGCTGGATAACGTCCACGGACCAGCTATCGCCAAGCCCGAGATCCTTTCCGAGGCTGCCCTCCGCTCCGAGCAGCCGGCGAATGTTCGGGTTGTCCGACGACTTCATTTCATCGACATTCTGCTGGGTTACGCCCAATTCTTCGGCTGCGACCATGACAAGGAGCGTCCATTTGGCCACGTTGAGCCAATGATCATCGCCCTGCCGCACGGCAGGCCCAAGCGGCTCCTTGGAGATTAGTTCGGGAAGCACGATGCTGTCGTCGGCCTTCGCCATGCGCTGGCGCGATGCATTCAAGGTGGACGTATCGGCGGAGAGGACGTCGCAGCGACCTTCGTCGTATGCCTTTACGACGGCTTCTTCATCGGCAAACCCAACGGTCGAGAATGTCATCGAATGCGACCGGAAGTAATCGGCGAGATTCAATTCTGTCGTAGTGCCCTGGGTGACGCAGATGGATGCGCCATCCAGATCCTTGGCCGAACCGACGTTCTCCGCTTTGCGGACCATAAAACCCTGGCCATCGTAGAAATACGTGCCCGCAAAAAGTATTCCGAGAGACGTGTCGCGCGATGACGTCCAGGTTGCGTTATGTGCGAGTATATCGATCTCGCCCGACTGAAGCGCGGTGAACCGGTCCTTCGGCGTAAGCGGAATGAACCTTACCTTCTGCGCATCGCCCAGAACCGCTGCTGCAACAGCGCGACAATAGTCGACCACGAACCCGGTCCATTTGCCCTCATTGTCTGGAAGGCTAAATCCGGCCGTCGCTGAGTTGGTTCCGCAGGTCAGAACTCCGTTCTTCCTGACATTTTCGATCGTCGCGGCGGACGCGTTGGTTACAACGAGCCCTACCGCTGCTCCGACCAGACTCTTGAGAATTGCTTGCATCTTGGTTCCCCTTATTTTTTGTGGAGCACCAAGGTTGCGCAGGCCTCATTATTGGTCAAATTCATTCTCGTCATGATGACTATGAGGTCTGCTCATACAATGGCTGCACTCGTAATGGTTTCAGCCGTGTGTCTCCTGTTTATTTCTTCTGTTCTCTCTCAGAAACAATTTCTCTCTTTTTAATCTGTGACTCAGAGTAGATGTTTGAGAGAACTTCTTTGAGCCAGATCGTCCCTGGGTCCGTGGCCATTTGCGGATGAAGGAGCAACCACGCGCTCACATTCGGGATCGGCAGCGGCGGCGAAAGGAGAGTCACTTCACTCGCTTTATCAAGAATTTGGAGGATTCCGTCACCACAATGAGCAACAAGTTCGGTGCCTCGCAAGACCCACGGCAGTGCCAGATAATTCGATATCGTCGCGACCACGTTCCGCCGCAAACCAAGCTCCTTGAGCGCGGCATCCGCAAGTCCCCTGGAAACACCATCGGCGGAAACCTGCAAGTGAGACGCTGACAGGTATGTCTCCAATGACATCGCCGAACTTGCGATTTGGCTGCCGCTCCAAACTGCGCAGAAGAGACGATCCTGGCCCAGTTCGATCTTCAAAAGGCTTGGGTCATCCTTGATCACTGCTCCAGTCAATGCACAGTCGATCTGTCGAAGATGAACCGAGGACGGGATATCGAGCCCGTTCGCTGGAATAATATTCAACGTGGCACCGGGCGCCTGCCTGGAAAACTCCCGCAGAAGACGGGGTATGATTATCATCGCATGGTAGTCGGTGAGCCCGACACGAAAGTTCCGCCGCGTGGTTGCGGGATCGAAAGTTTGATGGCGATCAATCGAGGCTCGAATCGTTGCCAATCCGGCCGAAATGTCTGGCAGAAGCTCGACCGCCCGCGGCGTTGGCCTCATAACGCCTCCATCGCGCGTGAACAGTCTGTCGCCGAAAAGGTGCCGCAGCCTGGATAAGGAATGGCTGATCGCAGATTGCGTTCTTCCCAATTCGCATGCCGTACGCGTGACGCTTCTTTCGCGCATCATGACGTCGAACACGCGCAGCAAATTCAGGTCGAGGTCATCGAAGCTCATGAGATTGCCCATGAATGTTTGTCATGCATGGTTTGTCATGAATCAGCACCGAAAAATGACCACCACAGAGAGCCGATAAGGCCTTGGGTTTCATGATGAGGCGAGAACGCTCGATTGCTGGCCCTGCCCTCGCCAGGGATTGCAAGCACATTGTGCACTTGCTCGGGGCCTCGAGTCTGACGGGTACATCCGCAGGAATCGATACCGGATTTCAGATGCTTGAGTGCTGCTTGCGTGGGCAGCACTCAATATAGTTTCCCGCGGATCTCACCGATGTTCACGGCGTGCCTCCTTTTCCTCGCTGTTCTGCTCCTCACCACCGTCGGGACGGTTGATTGTCACCGTGCACGCAATCAGGGTGTTCCCGTCCGAGCCGTGTTCAATGATGTTATGAAGCTCGGAAATCTCTTCAAGATAGTGTTCGATCGTAATCGGGCCGTTCTGGTGGCCGTAGACAAGAACCGCTTTCCAGCGCTTGTCACCATGCAGCGTTACCACGTTACTCATGCCGACTATCTCCTGCGGTCATCGAACAAATCCGGCTGGATTGCCGTGGGCCAAAAGGTAGCGGAACCGACCCGGCATGCAGCCGGTTGAATCGGCATGAAGAGTCGTCCTCTGACAACCAGCAATGCAAGGCAACATCATGAGCATTCTGCAGAGTACCAAGAAAGCCGTCGAGCAGGTTACCGGTTTCGCAGCACCGGGCAGGCAAGAGGTAACCGATCTTGTAAGGCGGCGAAAAGCAAATGAGTTTTGGTTCAAGGATGATGGCCTGGTCCCCAATCATCCGTTTTGGCCGCTTGTCGTCTATCGCAGCGCAGTGAGGCTGCCCGAAGAATTTGATCCCGCAGCCGTCTTGGAGGAGCTTTTTGAGGCCAATGGATGGGGGGATAGCTGGCGGAATGCCATCTACGACTACGTTCACTACCATTCACGAATACATGAGGTGCTCGGGGTTGCGGCCGGTACGGCCAAAGTCCGGTTTGGAGGCAAGAAGGGACGAACCCTGTCACTGAAGGCCGGCGACGTCGCGGTTCTTCCGGCCGGCACCGGGCACCAATGCCTTTCGGCGTCCGACAATTTTCTGGTTGTCGGCGCCTACCCTCCATTTGGGACCTATGACGAATGCACGACTGCCCAGGAGCATGATGGCGCGCTGGCCACGATCCGGAAGGTAGGTCGTCCACGCAAGGATCCCGTCTATGGGAGCAAAGGGCCGCTTCTGCAAAATTGGAAGAAGACTTGAACTAGGCGCAGATCGATCGAAGACAAGCACAGAATGCAAGAGCGTGGGAGTGCGCAGCTCAGGCTACCGGCCGAGCGCCGCATTGCAATCAACTGTCCGTCGGCGGCACGTGAACAACCATCCGCTGTCTGGCATCACGGCCGCACGGCCGGCGTCTCGACCAGAAGGCCGCGGGCCCGCTCCGTCAGATGGAGCTCCAGGTCGACGAGTTCGGCTGCGCCGAATTCGAAGGGCTCGGCTCTGACCCCGATCATGCAGTTGCGCAGGCGCCGCTGCAGCGAACCGACCGTCTGCCATTCCAGTCGGTAGAGCGGATAGCCGGTCGGATGCGCCTGCGGGATGACGCTGCCGCCGAGCCGTTTGCCCCAATTGTCGTCGTGGCAGGAGGCGCAGGAGAGCTCGAGCTGTCCGATGCGGCTCTGGAACAGACGCCGGCCGTTGTCGCGAAACCGCGCGAGCCGGGCGTCGGTCGCCGGTGTGATTGGCATGCCGCGCGACTGATGCGTCACATAGGCCGTCAGGGCGAGCAAAGCCTCGGATTCCGGCGCCAGCGGCTCGCCCTGCTGCCGCTCCGCTCGGCAGGAGTTGATACGTCCGGCAAGGTCGATCGGCCGGCCCGTCGCCGCATCAAAGGCCGGGTAGCGCGCGGCAACGCCGCGCATCGTCTGACGCGCATCGTCATGGCAGCCGGAGCAGGCGACATCCGCCCTGCCCTGCGCCTGTTGCCAGAGCTGCTCGCCCTGCAGCACCCACAGCATGCCGGGATTGCTCATGTCGTCGGCCTGCAGCGCTTGCGTCTGAGGCGTCATGAAGTCGAAGCCGGAGCGCTTCTCGCCGTCTTCGATGCCGGCGGCAGAGACAATGCCGCAAATAGCGGCGACAGCGACGGCTGCAAGCCGCCAGAGCGCATGCATCAGTTCACCGTGATTTCAGCCGACGCCGTTTGGGTCTTCCCGGCATCGTCGGTCCAGGTAAAGTCGATCGTGCCGCTCGTCGTGGCAACCAGCGTGAAGGCAATGAACGGGTTGGCCGATACGGCTGGAAAGAGATCGGCCGAAAACGCCTCCTCGCCGTTGTAGGTGCAGGTGAAACGGCGGATGATGTCGCGGGGGATGTTGGAGCCGTTCGGGCCGATACGATAGCCGGTTTCCATGGGATGGGCGATCATCGCCTTGATCTCGACGACTTCGCCCTGCGTGACCACTTTCGGCACATTGACGAGCGCGCGCGCCATTATGAAAGGTCCTCGATACAGGCAGCCAGCGTGACGATGGCGCTCGCCCGGCTCGACCAGAAGCTGCCGTCGCTCATCTCTGCGACGGCGACAACGACTTGCGAGGTCGCGAGCCGGATCCGCGTCGAGACCATGGCGCGGCCGGAGCGCGCCCCGAGGTGGAAAACCGCGACATTCTCCTCCGGGTTTTTCTCGTTGAAGACTGCGATGCGCCGGACATGGTCGTCTTCGGTCATCGGGCTCTCGGCGACGACCGCGATCCCGACCGCGTTGCCGTTCTCGACCAGAGGCGGCAGGTCGAGCCGGACGCGGCCGTCGAGAACGTTGGCTCCGCCGGTGAAGGTCCGGATCGCTTCCTTGAGGCTCGGACGGGCAACGGCCCAGCGCGGCAGGCTGATCACCAGCAGGCCGGTCATGCCGCCCGAAGAAACGCCCGCCGTCCGACAAGGCCTGCGTAAACTCCCGGGCCTGCGTAAACTCCCGGGCCTGCGTAAACTCCAAGCGGGTCTTCGTGCATGATCACCCCTTCAGCGTCGTGAGATAAGCGACGATATCCTCGATATCGGCGCCGCCCAGGATCGGCTTGCCGCGCCAGACGGTGGCGACACGCCGGCCTTGCTCAGCCGCGACCCGATAGTAGGAAGGCATGATCGTGTTCGGCACGAGCCGCTTCATGTCGACCACGCGCAGCCGGATCTGGCCTTGCGAAAGTCTTGCCCCGACGCCGGTCAGGTCGGGCGCCAGCGTGCCGTGCAGATGCGCGTCGGGAAACGGCCCGCTGTGGCAGAGCGTGCAGAGGCTGCGCTGCCGGTCCGCGATCAGCGCAGCGCCGCGCGCCGGATCACCCTTGCCTCCGACCAGAGGCTGCATGATCGCATCGCCGGTCACGACATAAGACCCAGTCTCCTCATAAGACCCTCTCTCCTCGCCGGCACCGGGCGAGGCCGCAAGCTGCAATCCCAAAAAAGCCAGAAAAGCCAGCCTCATCATCCGAACACTTCACTGGTGATCGTCCGGAACCAGTCCTGCGCATAGGCCGCTTCCAGTTCGCGGACGGAAAGCGGCGCTTCGAGCGGGCTGGTGCCGCCCGCACCTTCCACCTCGGCAAGCAGCCCGTCACGCGGCTGGTAGACCCCAGCGATTGAAATGCCATAACCGGGCGCGACCAGGCTGTAGCAGGTGTTGATGAGCTTCGGCTGCGCCGGCGGCCGCTCCCTGACCAGGGCGGCGACCGCCGCGGCGCAAGCTTTTGCCTGGGCGTTGGCGCTGAAGGCGGATTTCGGCATCGCCCCGCCGATCGCCGCGTCGCCGATGACGTGGATCGCCGGCTGTAGGCGGGACTCGAAGGTGACCGGGTCGATCGGGCACCAGCCCGTCTGGTCGGCAACGCCGGCCGACTGCGCAATCGCGCCCGCACGCTGCGGCGGGATCACGTTGGCGACATCGGCCTTGTGATTGCCGAACTCGGTCACCAGCGTCCTTGTCGCCGGGTCGACTTCCGTCACCCTGCCGCCCGACGACAACGGCACCCATTCGATCAAGCCGGGATAGAGTTCTTGCCAGGCCGCTTCGAACAGCCGCTGCTTCGAAAAGGCGTCCTTGGCGTCGAGGATGATCAGCTTGGATCTGGGCTTGCTGGTCTTGAGATAATGCGCGATCAGGCTTGCCCGCTCGTAGGGACCGGGCGGGCAGCGAAACGGATTGGCTGGCGCCGCGAGGACGACGATCCCACCGTCCGGCATCGCCGCGAGCTGGTCGCGCAGCAGCAGCGTCTGCGCGCCCGCCTTCCAGGCATGCGGCATGATCGCAGCCGCCGCCTCGTCGTAGCCCGGCAAGGCGTCGAAGCGCAGGTCGACGCCGGGCGCCAGCACCAGCCTGACGTAGCCGATGTCGGTACCATCCTCCAGCCGAACGTGCCGGCGCTCGGCATCGACGGCGACAGCCCGCTTGCGGATCAGCGCGATGTCGCCGAACTGGTCATAGTGGAAGGTCTGCGCCTCGATGCCGCGCAGCCCGGCAATCACTTCATTGCTGAACGGGCAGGCCAGATAGGCGGGCTCTGGCTCGATCAGCGTCACCGCAAGATCGCGATCCAGCCGTTTCAGCGCGCGGGCGCAGCTTGCCCCGGCAAAGCCGCCGCCGACGACGATTACGCCGGGCTGCGTCTGTGCGCGCAGCTGCGGCGCGGCAAGGACGGCCGCGGTGACGCTGGCCGCGACGCCGCCGATCAGGGCTCTACGGCTGGGCATGGCGTGCGGCCTCCGGCTTGGCGAGCCATTCGGCGATGGCGCGCGTCTCCGCCTCGGTAAATCCCCTGGCGATGCGGTCCATGACCGTCGCCTTGCGGTCACCGGAACGGAATGCTTGCATCTGGGCGACGATGTCGTCTGCCGCGTGGCCGTCGAGCGAAGGGATGGCTGAGCCGAGTGCCGCCGGCCCGTGACAGCCGGTGCATGCCGTAGCACCAGGCGCCGCGTCGGCCCATGCCGGCGCGCTGGCCGCAAGCGCCGCAAGCAGGACAGGCGCCGCAAGCAGGACAGGCGCGAGCGCCCGTCCGCCAGGCCTGTTCTTTGCGCGCCTCGTATCATGCGAGGTCATGGTTCTTCAGCGGCAGCGTGCGGATGCGTTTTCCGGTGGCGGCGAAGATCGCATTGAGGACGGCCGGCGCGGCGACCGCGATGGTCGGCTCGCCGACGCCGCCCCAGAAGCCGCCGGACGGCAGGATGATCGTCTCCACATCAGGCATTTCGGCCATCCGCAGGACCTCGTAGCTGTCGAAGTTTTCCTGCTCCATGCGCCCGCCATTGACGGTGCATTCGCCGTAGATGCAGGCGGAAAGGCCATAGACGAAGGAGCCCTCGACCTGCCGCTCCACCTGTGCCGGGTTGACGACATGACCCGGATCGGTGGCCGCCACGATGCGATGGATCCTGAGCTGCCCATCGGTGACCGAAACCTCCGCTGCCGCCGCCACATAACTGCCGAAACCCATGATCTGCGCCAGGCCGCGGTGAACGCCGGCCGCGGCCGGGTTGTCCCAGCCAATCCGTTCGGCAACCGCCTCCAGCACGGCGAGATGTTTTGGATGTTTGGCCATCAGCTTGCGGCGGAAGGCGAGCGGGTCGACGCCGGCCGCATGGGCGAGTTCGTCCATGAAACACTCGACGTAGAGCGCGTTCTGGTTGAGGTTGACGCCGCGCCAGAAGCCTGGCGGGATCGGCGGGTTGCGCATGGCATGGTCGACAAGCAGATTGTCGACCGTATATCCCAGCGTGCCTTCGGTGCCGCTGAGGACAAGGCCCTGGAAGACCACCGGGTCCATGCCGTTCTGCATGCCCTGCGGCCGTACCGCAGCAAGGATCGACTGGCCGGATATGCGCATGTGCAGAGCGGTCAGGTTGCCGTCCGCGTCGAGTGCGCCCGTCAGCCGGCATCTTGTGGTCGGGTGATAGGCGCCGTGCAGCATATCCTCCTCGCGCGACCACATGAGCTTTACCGGCGTTCCCGGCACCTGCCTGGCAATGCTGACCGCCTGGCGCACATAGTCCTGGAAGTTGCCGCGCCGGCCGAAGCCGCCGCCGAGATGGATCTTGTGCACCTCGCATTGCTGCACCGGCAGGCCGGCGGCCTCGGCCGCTGCAGCAAGGCTCGCCTCGCCATTCTGGGTCGGCACCCATACCTCGCAGCGCTCCGGCGTGTAGAGCGCCGTCGCGTTCATCGGCTCCATGGTCGCGTGGTTCTGGTAGGGGAAGGCATAGGTCGCCGTGACCGTGCGTCCGGCGGCGGACAGGACAGCACCGGCGTCACCTTGCCTGGCGCCGATGAAGGCGTCATTTGCGGCGAGCCCCTCTTCGAGCATCGCCGCGATCGAGGCGCTGGTGACCTGCCTGTTGGGGCCTTCGTCCCAGACGATCGGCAAGGCATCGAGAGCGGTCTTCGCCCGCCACCAGGTGTCGGCGACAACCGCAACGGCGGTCTCGTCGACTTGAACGACAGCGCGCACGCCCGGCATGCCCGCCACCGCCGCCGCGTCGAAACTCTCCACCTTGCCGCCGAAATACGGGCAGGCCCGGATCGCCGCGTTGAGCATGTTCGGCAGCTTGAGATCGCTGCCGTAGACCTGGCTGCCGTTAAGCTTGTCGGCCGTGTCGAGCCGCGGCAGCGGCTTGCCGGCTATGATCCAATCCTTCGGGTCCTTGAGCGTGACATTGGCGGGCGGCGTCATTCGCGCGGCGGCGGCAGCCAGCTGTCCATAAAAGGTGGCGCGATCCGACGCTGCATGCGTGACCATGCCCATCCTTGCGGTGCATTCGCTGGCCGGGACGCCCCATTCGGCGGCCGCGGCGGCGATCAGCATCTCGCGCGCAACGGCGCCGCCAATGCGCACATACTCGTGCGACTCGCGGATGCCGCGGCTGCCTCCCGTCGAGAAATTGCCCCACACGCGGTCGCGTGCCAGGTTCTGGGCCGGCGACGGGTATTCCGTCGTGACCTTGGACCAGTCGCAGTTCAGCTCCTCGGCGACGAGTTGCGCAAGGCCGGTCAGTGTCCCCTGCCCCATCTCGGAGCGGGCGATGCGGATGACCACCGTATCGTCGCGCCTGATCACCACCCAGGCATTGATCTCCGGCGCCGCCTCGCTGCCATCGGCCAGTGCCGGCTTGATGAACGGCACGTTGAATCCGAGGGACAAGCCGCCGGCTGTGGCGGCCACGCCGATGATGAAGCTGCGGCGGGAGAGGGAAATTGTGGCGTTCATGACTGCTCTCCTCAACCGCGTTGCGTGGCTTCGCCGGCCTTGGCGGCCAGCTTGATCGCGGCGCGCACCCGGTTGTAGGTGCCGCATCGGCAGATGTTGGTGATCTCGGCGTTGATGTCCTCGTCCGCGGGGTTCGGGTTCTGCATGAGCAGACCCGCCGCAGCCATGATCATGCCGGCCTGGCAGTAGCCGCATTGCGGCACGTCGAGCGCCAGCCAGGCCTGCTGGACCGGATGCGAGCTGTCCGGCGAAAGCCCCTCGATGGTGGTGATTTGCTGGTCGGGCTCGACCGCGCTCACCGGAAGCGCGCAGGAGCGCGTGGCGACGCCGTCTATATGGATGGTGCAGGCGCCGCAGGCGGCAACGCCGCAACCGTACTTCGTTCCGGTAAGCCCGATCTGCTCGCGGATCACCCACAGCAGCGGCGTGTCCGGATCGACCTCGATGTCACGTGGCGTGCCGTTGATGATCAATCTGGCCATTGTGCAATCCTTTCGATCAAAGGCTGGCGAGGATCGAGTCTGGATGCCGCCCCTGGCGACAAAGACCGGACGTCCCGGCTAGCGACGGGGCCAAGTTAGGCGGGAGCTGTCGCAGAACCTTGTCCCGAACACCGGCAGTTCATCGCAAGTTGTCGCGGGCGCAGTGCTCTGATACATTTCGTTACACTTCTCACGCTTTGTTGATGTCGGGCGAGATTGCCGCCATGGCGCGGAAGGTGATCATCCGTGTAGACGCAAACTAGATATCGTCGATACTGACCGACTATTCAGCGGCGACCTTGGAGCATTGCATGGAAGTGGCGCAGCACATCGCGGTCGTCGACGACCACAGGGACATCCGCGATCTCGTGGGGAAATACCTCACGCAGCAGGGTTATCGCGTCAGCGTCGCCGACAGCACGGCCGCGCTCAAGCGGCTGCTCGACCGCAGCCTGCCCGATCTTATCGTCCTCGACGTCATGATGCCGGGCGAGGACGGCATTGCCGCCTGCCGGCACGTGCGCGGAACGGTCGACGTTCCGATCATCTTCCTTACCGCCATGGCCGAGGAGGTCGACCGGATCGTCGGCCTCGAGATCGGGGCCGACGACTACCTGACGAAGCCGTTCAATCCGCGGGAATTGCTGGCGCGGATCAAGGCTGTGCTCAGGCGCGTCCACAGCCTGCCGCCGCAGCGCGGTCGGCTCAAGTCGAACGCGCTGCGCTTCGACCGCTGGACCCTGAATGTCGGCCGCCGCGAGCTGGTCGGGCTCGACGGCGTGGCGGTCGCGCTCAGCACGGCCGAATTCCGCCTTCTCACCGCCTTTATCGAGCATGTCGGGATCGTGCTCAGCCGCGATCAGCTGCTCGACCTCACCGTCGGGCGCTCGGCCGACGGTTTCGACCGGGCCGTCGACAACCAGGTGAGCCGGCTGCGCAAGAAGATCGAGGCGGACCCGAAGAATCCGATGCTGATCAAGACGCACTGGGGCGGCGGCTACTGCTTCACCGCCGAGGTGGCCCAGGCATGATGCTGTTATGGAGACGCAGCCTGGCGGCCCGCTTCCTCATGCTGGTGCTGCTTGCGCTCGCCCTGTCGCAGGCGATCACCTTCCTGATCTCGTGGGACGAGCGCGGACAAGCCCTGCACGCGGCGGCCAAGGGCGAGTTCGTCAGCCGCACGTCCTCGCTTGCCATCTTGCTGGACACGACGCCGCCCTCGCTTCGACCCGACATCCTCAACGTCAGCGGCACGGCCTATACGCGCTTCTGGACCTCGCACGACGGGCCGAGCAATCCCCTCGCCTGGCAACAGGAGGCGCTGACGCAACTCGCCAAGCCGCTGCCCGGCATTGCCGCCAAATATGCAGCCTACATGAACGGGCAGGCCTCGAACGCGGTCGCTGCCGCCGATCCTTCGGTGCCGCCGCGCATGCTGGACCTGTCCGGCAGTGGCAGCCCGTTCACGCGGCCTGCCAAGTTTCTTTATCTGGACGGCGCCCCAAACGGCATGGGGCTTTCCGTCCGCCTTGACGACAGCACCTGGCTGAATGCCGCCTACGCCAAGGTGATGCCGAGCGCCTTCTGGACCGCGCAATCGGCGATATCGCTGGCGCTCACCGCGCTAATCCTGTCCGCTATAGCGATTTTCGGGGCGCAGGCAATCGCGCGTCCGCTGCGACGGCTCGCCAATGCCGCAGAACTGTTCGGCCGCGGCGAGGCCGTGCCGCGGCTGCCGGAATCAGGGCCGGACGACATCCGCCAGACCGCAGAGGCGTTCAACCGCATGCAGGAGCGCCTGCAGCGCTTCGTCGAGGACCGCACGCGCATGCTGGCGGCGATCAGCCACGACCTGCGCACACCGCTGACCTCGCTGCGGCTGCGCGCCGAGTTCGTCCAGGATCACGATCTCCAGGAGAAGATGCTGAAGACCATCGAGGAAATCCAGACGATGACGGAAGCAGCGCTCGCCTTTGCGCGCGAGGACGCCGCGGTGGAGGAGACGCGAACCGTCGATCTTTCGGCGCTCGTCGGCAGCCTCTGCGACGACCTCGAGGAGCTGGGCCAAAACGTCACCGTCAGCGACGGGCCCAAGGTGCTGTATCGCTGCCGGCCGGACTCGCTGCGCCGGGCGATCCGCAACCTCGTCGAAAATGCCGTCCGCTATGGCGAGCAGGCCAAGGTGAGCCTGGTCAGGCGCACCGACAGCCTGGACATTGTGGTCGAGGACGCCGGGCCCGGCATTCCGCAAGCCGACATGGAACAGGTGTTCGCGCCCTTCTTCCGCCTGGAGCAGTCGCGCAACCGGGAGACCGGCGGCGTCGGGCTCGGCCTGTCGATTGCCCGCGCCATCGCCCGCCACCACGGCGGCGACATCGTGCTGGAAAACCGGAGCAACGGCCTTCGCGCGATCGTCAGGCTGCCGCTCATCGACATGGCCAGGCAGCTTGCCCCGGCGCCGGTGCCTGAGACGAGCCCTCCGACCGGACTGCGATCCTTGCCGGCTTGACCGAAACTGTCCCGCGATCGCGCCAGGCGCTCACATTTTCCTAACATCGTGACTAATTAAACGGCGCGCCATGATCGCGGCCCGGTGCGCGAGCCGGACGTCCTCGGCGGCCAGCCGGTGTTTGCGGGAACGCCTCGTCCATGACGTCGCCGACATGTTGCCAATCGCGACACGGCCGCAGTGATCCATGCCGCTCATTCGCCGCTGTCCCTTGACCAGATCGGGCTCGCCGCGAATTATGCGCTCGCCTATCCACGGCGGGTTGGCCGCCGGCGAACCCCAGCGGATGCCGTCGGCGGACCAAAACAACGGCTTGGGAAGGGAAGCGGCATGAGCGGCAGCGTCTGGATCAGTCGCGTCAGGAGCGACTCGCGGATCGGCAACAAGCAGGGTCTGCGCGCAAAGTTCTATGGCCAGGACTGGGAGCCCGCGCGCTTCGAAATCCCTGTTGCTAGTGAGAGAGTGCTTGCCGCGCTGCGTCGTCACAGACAAGGCGTCCCGCTGGAGCGAACCGAGATGACCGAAGCGGTCGCAGTGTGGGAGGAAACGCGCTTCAAGAGGGTCGGTGACCTGTTCTATGCCGGGCCGTTCATGGCCGTCAAAGGCAAGCTGGCGGAGGTGCTGTCGCGCTTCAATCTCGGCGCCGGTGGACTCGTGCCCCTGCCGGTCTACAAGGCCGATCTGGAAACCCCGGTAAACGGGGAGTTCTTCCTGCTCAATTTTGGCGGGCCTAAGGACAGCTTCCTACCAGAGCAATCCAACAGCGAAGCGATCCGAAAGCTTTATTACGACAAGGCGATACAAAGGCAAATCTGGGGTGTCGAATCATTGGTCAAGGACGATGGCCTTGCTCTGTCGCCTGCCGCGCTGGAAGGCGCCGACCTTTGGAGCGAGCAGACGGTATTCAACGACATTTTTATGAGTGACGACCTGGTCGCTGCGTTGCGTGCAGCAAAAATCAAGATTGATTTCAGGCTTAGCGCAAGCCGGATCGAACGGGGCGGGCAATAGGCGCGGTGACTCAGCGCGATTTCGAACTGGGTGCTTACACCTGCCTCCTGCCGCAGCAGTCTACGGCACCAGACGAACGGAATCTGGGTCCGCTTGATAAGGTCTACGAGATCGAAACTCTGTGCACGCCACCTCCGGTGTGCTTATGGGCGGCAAGATCGTGGCGCCGCCAGTGGTTACCCAGCAATCATCGCGAGCTTTCGAGATTGTCTCTGAGGCATGGCCAGCAAACCTGTCAAACCGACGTGCAGAACATATTCAATTTGGCTCGCCGCCAGCTCCGCCGGCGGCTCTGCGATGCTCAGGTGATGTCGTCCGGACGGTCGTCCTCGGCGGCGATCCGCTTTTCGACCACGGCCCGCAAAGCGTCGTTAATGCGGTCCTGCCAGCCCGGTCCGTCGCCCTGGAAATAATCCAGGACAGCTCGATCAATCCTGATTGAAACAAGCTCTCTGACATTTGGAGCAGCTGCGGTTTCGCGAACCGGTGCGCTCGGCTTCCTGGCAGGTTTGAAGGCGGCTTCGGCGGCAGCCATTGGATCTGTCGGTCGGCGCGGAGGATTTGCCATTGATGGTCCTGACTTGAGATAACGGAAGGATGAGACATGCAAGCAAAACGCGTCTGGATGCCTCGGCCACTGCCTGGAACAGTGAATCGAATGTCGACGCAAGAGGCAATGGTCTCGCCTCCCCGGGAGCAGGAAATGCGCGCCATTGCATTCTTTGCCGGCGTGTTGGTGGCTACGCCCTTGATGGCGGCGGAGCAGCTGGGCCCCTGTCCATTGTCGGGACACAGATTCACGGTAGCGTTTCGCCGATGCCTGATCGGCAAGGTTCGACCTCTCTCTGTCTTTCCGCCGCCACAGCCTGAACCGGAAGTTCTGACCCTGAGCTGCCCTTCATCGGCCGACTTCGTCGCCCGAAAGCCGACTTTCACCGCAAGCAGAGCCCATGACCAGAAACGGAGATTCTTATGATCGGCTCTGAGATCAACGAGCAGTCGTCGTTGATTCGGCTGATAGCGTCCCGCGAGCCCGATAGGACGCGTTCGGACGTCTCCGTAACGATAGCGTCGCCACACGAAGACGTAGGTGATCACGTGGTAGCATGTTGGGGTCCGCCTTTCCTTCCCCCAACCTTCAAGCGGGGCGCCTCAATCAATCGAGATCCTGGCGCCTACCGCGCCGTTCAAGAGGCGTCTGAGATGGAAACTGGCCAAATGATCTTCAGGCCACTGTCCGACTTCAGCGGCGAACGCGGCAAGCGCGCCCGGATCGCCAGTTTCCAGCTTCGCAAATGCCTGTAGATAGGCGGCCGTTGCTGGCTCGTCGTATTGCTCCCGCCTGAGTGGCTCGAAGGCGCGCAGCGGTTCGGACCTACCCCTCAGCACCAGGTCTCCGACCGGCAAGCCGCGAAAATCGGGCACTTGCTTGGCGGCAGCCTCGCTGACGCAGATGCGCGTGCCGAGCTGCTTGTTTGCCGCCTCCAGCCGCGCCGCTATGTTGATGGAGTCGCCGTAGGCGGTGTAGTCGAAGAAACGTCCGCGGCCGAAATTGCCGACGATTGCAGGCCCTGCATTGACGCCGATGCGTGTCACGCCGAGCGCGATGCCGCGTTGGTGCCAGGTCTCCCGGAAGGCTTGAGAGAAGGCGTCGAGGTCGAGCGCGCACGCGATCGCCCGTACCGCATGATCCGGCTGGTCGCCGGGCGCACCGAACAATACGTGAAGCGCGTCACCGACGATCTTGGCTACCGTCCCCTCATGCCCAAAGACAATGTCGCTCATGCCAGCGAGATAGTCGTTGAGCAGGTCACCGAGCACGCTCGGCTCGATCGTTTCGGCCAGCATCGTGAAGTCGGCAATGTCGGTGAACAGCGCCGCCACATCGCGCCGCTGCCCAGCGAGATCGATGCTGTCTTGCGCGCCCGCGAGCCGCTCCGCGAGGTTAGGAGAGAAGTAGCGCGACAAAGCCGCATGCGCCCGCTCGGCCGCGGCCTGACGGCGCCGCGCTTCGCGCAGGATCTCGATGTGGCGCAGCGTCTTGGCGATCGTAGCCTCAAGGTCGGGAAAGTCGATCGGTTTGGTGAGAAAGTCGAAGGCGCCGCGGTTCATCGCCGTGCGGATGTTGGTCATGTCGCCATACGCCGAGACGATGATGGTCGACAGCTGAGCCTCGGCCTCTTGCAGCCGTTGCAGGAGCGAAAGGCCGTCCATGCGCGGCATGTTGATGTCGCTCACCACCATGTCTATGTCGTGGTTTCCATCGAGTATCGCCAGGGCCTCCACACCATCGCGGGCGAACATGAAGCTGATCGCGCCGTCGCGGATATGACAGCGGAATTTCTGCCTGACCAGCTCCTCCAGGTCCGGCTCGTCGTCGACCACCAGGATGTGCGCAGTCACGCGACCCACCGTAGCCTGGTTTCGATTTCCGCTCGCAAAGCGGAGAAGTCGATCGGCTTGGTCAGAAACGCCGCGGCGCCTTCCTCCATCGCAGTACGCTTGGTCTCGGAGTCGCCATAGGCGGTGATCATGATCACCGGTACATCGGGACGGGCCTCTCTCGCCTTCGGTAAGAATTCGAGCCCGCTCATGCCCGGCATGTTGATGTCGGAGAGAATAAGGATCAACGTCGTGCCCTCCACCTCCCCGATCACGCGAAGAGCCGCGTGTGCAGAGAGCGCGAATTCCATAGCGAAGCGGCCAGAACGCAGGTCCCGGCGGAATTGCTGGCGGAACAGGACCTCGACGTCTGGTTCGTCGTCGACCACCAGTATGAGCGGGTTCATTGGGCGGCTGCCTTCTTGCCGACCGATGCAGCGCCGCGTGGCAACAGGATGCGGAACTCGGTGAACTCGCCCGGCTTTGTGTCCACTTCGAGCGTGCCCGCGTGCTGTTTCACGATGATGTCGTGGCTGAGCGACAGGCCGAGCCCAGTCCCTTCGCCAGCTGGTTTCGTGGTAAAGAACGGGTTGAACATCTTCTCGACCACCTCCGGCGGGATGCCAGTGCCGTTGTCGCGCAGCCTGATCTCGACCTTGTCGCCAAGGCTCTTCGTCGAGGCGCACAGCACCGGCGAATAGGCGTTGCCATCGCCCTGGCCGCGATGCGTTGTCGCATGAAAGCTATTGGAGATCAGGTTGAGCAGCACGCGCGTGATCTCCTGAGGATACAAGTCGACATCGCCGGCGTCGGGATCGAGGGACTTCTCGACTGTGATGTTGAAATCCCTCCGTTCGGCGCGGGCCCCATGATAAGCGAGATTGAGGCTCTCCTCGACGATGGCGTTGATGCTGGTCGGCCGGTGCTCTCCGGATCCTTGTCGCGAATGGAGCAGCATGTTCTTGACGATCGAGTCGGCTCGCCTGCCGTGCTGCACGATCTTTTCGAGGTCACCCTTGAGCAGTCCAGTCAGTTCGTCGACCTCTTTGCGAATTGGTCCGTCCAAAGAGGCACTGTCCAGCGCTTGCCGCAGCTCTTCGACAAGTTCCAGGGAGACGGCAGAGAAATTGTTGACGAAGTTGAGCGGGTTCTTGATCTCATGCGCGATGCCCGCGGTGAGCTGGCCAAGCGAAGCGAGCTTCTCGGTTTGGATAAGCCGATCCTGAGCGGCCCGAAGTTCCTCCAGGGAGCTCGACAATTCGCTGGTGCGCTTCTGCACTTCCTCGAACAGGCGCACATTCTCGATAGCGATAACGGCCTGATCGGCAAACGTTTCAACGAGTTCGATCTGCTTTTCAGTGAACGGCCGCACAGTCGAGCGGGTCAGGATGAAGACGCCGACTGCCGATCCCTCACGGACCAGCGGCACGGCGAGCGACGAGCGGTAGCCGCCGAGGCTCTGAAAGTCGGTCAAGGTGTAGCTGGGGTCGGCGAGCACGTCCGGCAGGTGCACGGTGTGCCGGTCCAGCACCGCACGCGAAGTGGCGCTGCCTTGGCCGATCGTCAGAGGGTTTTCTTTCGCATAGTCCACCAGTTCCTGCGGGAATCCTGCATTCGCGGCAAATTGATAGGTTTCGCCATCGCGGCGCATGATAGAGCCCATATCGGCTTCGCATACGCGCGTAGCCGTCGCGGCAAGAGCGCCAAGCACCGCCTGGAGGTCAAAGGTCGAGCGACTGATGACCTTCAGCACGTCGGCGATTGCGGTCTGCTGCTGCAGGGTTTCGCCGAGCTCGGCGGTGCGCGCCTGCACCTCGTCAAACAGGCGCACGTTTTCGACAGCGATGACCGCCTGATCTGCGAAGGTTTGCAGGAGCGCAATCTGCTGGGCCGGAAAGAGTCCTGGCTCCGATCCCGCAACCGCAATCGCGCCGATCGCTTGGCCGTTCTTCAACATAGGCACTGCGGCGATACTGCGAGCGGTGACAGCCGTCGCCACATCGCCAAGCGCGTAGTCGGGATCCTCATACACGTCGGGTATCTGCTCGACATTGCCACTCAGTACCGCGCGGGCCGTAGCCCCAGTGCGGCCAGGCGAAAGGGGATAGGCGCCGCTAATCGCCTGATAACCAGCCGGAGAGAGCCCATGTTGAGCCACGAAATGGATGAGCGCGCCGTCGTATCTAAAGACTGCTGAAAACTCCGCCTCGCACAGCCGCGCCGACGCCTCGGCGATCATGTCGAACACTGGTTGTACGTCGGTCGGCGAACTCGAGATGACGCTGAGAATGTCGTTGGTCGCCGTCTGCTGCTCCAGCGACGCTGTTAGCGCACGGTTCCGCGCCTGCACCTCTTCGAATAGCCTGACGTTCTGGATAGCAATGACAGCCTGGTCGGCGAAGGTTTCGACCAGGTTGACCTGCTTCTCAGTAAAGGGTGCGACCTCGGTCCGGCGCAGCAGGATCGTTCCGATGGCCTCTCCGTCGCGCAGAAGGGGAGTCCCCAGTATGGTGCGATGGCCGAGCCGCTCAGCCATTGCGCGCCCCGCCGCGAACTCGTCGCCTGCCGACATGAGATCG
This sequence comes from Mesorhizobium sp. WSM4815, assembly GCF_055811575.1. Classification (NCBI taxonomy): domain Bacteria; kingdom Pseudomonadati; phylum Pseudomonadota; class Alphaproteobacteria; order Hyphomicrobiales; family Phyllobacteriaceae; genus Mesorhizobium; species Mesorhizobium sp. WSM4815. Next base: position 46,800 of record NZ_JBVVQS010000097.1, read on the forward strand.
GGCACCTGGATAGTCCTGGCATCGACAACCGACCGACCGGCCACCCAATCGCGTCTGAGTGGAAATTTCGTAAAGTCGATCGGGATCGGGCCGAAATGCGCGGCGATGACCAGCGAATCCTGCTCCTTCAGCAGAACCGCGGCGTCATAGGCCGCGCAGAGCCTTGCCGCGTTTTCCACGACCGTCTTCAGGACGGGTTGGATGTCGGTGGGTGAAGCGGCGATGACGCCCAGCACCTCGCTGGTTGCAGTCTGCTGCTCAAGCGCTTCGCCGAGATCGCGCGTGCGTGCCTCGACCTCTTCGAACAGGCGCACATTTTCGATGGCGATGACGGCCTGGTCTGCGAAGGTTCCGAGGAGCTCGATCTGCTTGTCGGTGAAGGGCGCTACCGTCCGGCGGGCGAGCACCAGCACGCCGATCGCCTTGCCTTCGCGCATCAAGGGGACGCCGAGCAGTGTTCGGTAGCCGGCCTTCGCCTGCGGTTCGAAATAGGTATAATCCGGATCGGCGAGTACGTCGGCGACCTGCACCAGGGCCCCGTCGAGGAGCACACGGCCGACGATCGAGCCACGCCCCGTGTCGAGCCGACGGTTCTTGTTGTAGACGAGCCAGTCGGGCGGAAATCCGAAGCTGCTGGCATAGTAGAAGCCGGGGCCTTCGCTACGGCAGATGCCGGACATGTCCGCTTGACAGAGACGGGCTGCAGACTCTGTCAAGGTATCGAGAACGGTCTGGAGGTCGAATGCTGACCGGCTGATGACCCTGAGCACATCGGCGGTGGCGGTCTGCTGTCTGAACGCTTCGGCCGCCTCGCGGTTCCTGTCGTCGAGGCTGGTGACGAGACGTACATTCTCCATAGCGATAACGGCCTGGTCGGCGAATGTCTGCACGACCGCAATCTGGCGGTCGCTGAAGAGTCGCGCTTCGGTTCGCGACAGCGAAATCACACCGACCACCTCGCCATGTCGCTTCAGCGGGACTGCGAGCGCGGCACCATGGTCGGCGAGCTTATGGCCGGCAAGCGAGCTGCAGCGCGAGTCGCTCTGCACATCCTCAATGTTGAACACCTCGCCAGCAAACGCGGCACGGCCCGAGGTGGTAACTGCGTCCGCTGCGGGCGTGATCGGATTGGCTCGCACATAGGCGACCCATTCGTCCGGATAATTGACGTGCGCTGCTAAGAATAGCTGCCCGTTGCGGCTCAGCCATATGACGCCGCGCGATGCCTCACACAGGCGGATGGCCGTCTGCGTCAAGGCAGTGAGCACCGCGTCGAGGTCAAAAGCCGAACGGCTGATCACCCTCAGGACGTCGGCAGCGGCTGCTTGTTGCTCGCGAGTCTCGTCCAACTCCTGGGTGAGGAGCGCAACCTTCTGCTCGAGCTCGATGAGCGAGCCCGGCACACCCAGTTCCTTCATCGGAATGGTCCCAGACACAGCGTTAAGCATAGCTCGAATACGTCATTGGTACCACTGCCGATCGCGGGCGCTTCGTGTCCTGAAAATTAGGGACAAACCGTGTCATCTGCACCACCTCCGGTTCGATGATACGGATCACGGAGCGCTGGGCGCGATTGCCAAGTTGATCGCGCTGCAGACCAATCGCAGCCCGGTCAACGGAACCGGGCGCCCCCGTCCCCACGAAGCAGCGGACGCAACGCAGCCATTTTACACGACGCAGCAAGACTCTCCGTGTCGATGCGCTGCAAATTGCCAATATTGGTTGAGGTGGCGAAAATGTCGGATTAGGAACTGTTCTTTCCCCCGCTGACTTGCGACGAGGGCTTGCCTTTCGGCTTCTTCGAGGGAAAATCCGCGAGGGATCGATTCCGGAGCTTGGCGCGAAGGTCTGGTTCGCAGAAGCGCTCGAAATGTCAAGAAATGGCGCATGTGGTCAGTCGATGCGTTGAGACTTCAGATTGCCTGATGAGGTTCGGGAAGGTCCGGCCGGGGTGTGAAACCTGCCCTCGAAATTGACCGCCGAAATGACTTGATTGCGCCTGTCTGCAGACATTCTGTGGTACGGCCGCGCACCGACTAGACCAAGCTAAAATCAGAAAAACTTCAGAACGACGTCGGTACAGGCCCCTTTCGCGGAGGCATAATGCGCTCGATCCGAGACGAAAAAGCGTTGAGCGTGTACCAACATGATGCTGACCCTCACCCCTGAACTTGTAGCCAAGGCCCATCGCCACGTCGTCGATCCAGGACCGCGTTCAGGGACTGTCTATCTGCAGGACGAGGATTATGCGTGGTGGGTTGATCATATCCTTACAGGACGCGGGCAGAGCCGCGAATTCTTGGTGTTCGCCTACGGCTCCCTGATCTGGAAACCGGAGTTTGCGGCCGTCGAGGAACGGATCGCACATACCTACGGCTGGCATCGCGCGTTTGCGCTCAAAATCACTCGCTGGCGGGGCTCGCCGGAACGTCCTGGCCTTATGCTGGCGCTCGATCGGGGTGGCGCGTGCAAAGGGATCGCCTTTCGCCTGCCGGAGGAGGGATTGACCAAGGCGTTGGGCAAGCTGTTGCGACGCGAGATGTCTGCAAAACCGCCGTCGAACGTGCCTCGCTGGATAGGGCTCGAGACCGCACAAGGTCCGGTCCGAGCGCTCGCATTCGTGGTCGATCGCAACGCGCCCGCCTATGCCGGCTCGCTCGAACTAGGACAGGTGGCTGACACTTTGGCGACCGCAGCCGGACACTGGGGTTCATGCGCCGAATATCTCTACAACACCATCACTCACCTCGAAGCCAGGGGCATCCGAGACCGGAAGCTCTGGCAGCTTCAGGCGTTGGTCGCCGAACGGCTGCAAGCAGAAAAACGGGCTTGAAAGGAACGCGAGATGCTTCATTCCCTCGAGCGCACAAACGAAATCCGGCAGGAACTTTTCGAGCTTCTCGCGAGCAGCGCGGCAACCTTTTGGTGCTGCCCGTCACAAGCCTCCATTACGGAGGGGCTGGAAGCGGCATTGACAGCCATTGAAACCGACCATTCCTTGGAACGTCCGTCGGAGCCAAGCCGACCTCCCTTCTTGATGCGAATTGCAGGTCGTTGGCCTATAAAGGTTTGGCTTAGCCAATTCGGGAACACGGCTTTCGATGGCGACCGAAGCGTCAGCTCAAGCCTGTCGTCTGGGGAAGTTCAGCTTCGACCCCAGCAGCGGAGCGTTGTCTTACGACCGTGAGATCATCTTTCTGCGGCCGAAAGCCCAGGTCCTCCTTTCGCACTTGGTCCGAAATGCCGGCCGTGTGGTTTCGAAGTCGGAGCTTCTCGATGCAGTCTGGCCGGAAGTGACGGTCACCGAAGATTCGCTGACCCAGTGTGTCCGCGAGATCAGAAAGGCCCTCGGGGATGAAGCGCAGGCGCTGGTCCGCACAGTCTCCCGGCGAGGTTACATGCTGGCAGTCGCAACGGAACCCGACCTGACAACAGACGCACCAGCAGTCGCCGTTCTCCGCTTCCACCATGGAACCGACGATCCGACCGAAACCGCGATCTCCGACGGCATTGCTGAAGACATTCTCAATGGTTTGGGTCGATTCAGGGCCGTAACGGTGCTTGCACGGAGCACGAGTTTCGCGGTGAGCGGCGAAGCGGCCCAAGAGTGGAGGACGCTTGGCGAAAAGCTTGGTGCCGACTACTTCGTCGATGGCGATATCAAACGCTTGGGCGGCACTTTCGACGTCGGGGTTCGTCTGACAGAGGCCTCCCGTGGGGTTCAGCTTTGGAGTGACCGATATCTGGCACAAGATACCGAGATTTTCTCCGTCCAGAACGAGATCGCGCATCGCATCGTCAGCCGCCTCGTCTCGCGTCTGGAGGATGCCGGGCTGCAACGGATGTCGAGCAAGCCGACTGACAGTCTTGCCGCCTATGAATTGGTGCTTCGAGGTATTGCGGCGTTGCGCGGCTATCGGCCCCAAGACAATGAGGACGCTCGCCAGTTGTTTGAAGCAGCAATCGAAAAGGACCCGCATTACGGCGTTGCACAGTCCTATCTGGCGCTGTCGCAGGTCATCATTGGCGGGTACGCCATGGCATCCACGAAGGTGCTTGCCGGGGCGCTCGACCTCGCCCTCAAAGGTGTGACGCTGGCCCCCGAAGACCCGCGGTGTCACCGAATTCTAGCTATCGTTCGGCTTTATCTCAGGCAGCACGACGCCGCCGAACAGCATGTCAGACGCTCGCTCGACCTCAATCCTCATGACGCCGACACCGTTTGTCAAATGGGCTATCTGCTGACCATGCGCGGCAGGCCGCTTGATGGCCTGGCTTGGATAGACCGGGCGCTTAGCCTCAATCCCGTCCATCCGGACTGGTACCACTATGATCGGTCTGTGGCACTGTATTCAATCGGTGAATATCGGTCGGCGGCAACAGAACTTGAGAGATTGCCTCTGCTCGGTCCCGGTGCCCGCGTCCGACTCGCCGCCTGCTACGCTCAGATGGGAGAACTACAAATCGCCAAGCACCACTTAGGCGCGGCCGCTGTGGCAGGGTTTTCCCCGTTGGATTACGTCAAGAATGGCATTGTCTTCGAGCACGCTGCCGATATCGAGCATCTTGTCGAAGGCGTGAGGAAGGCATCCGCACAGGCAGAATAGCGCCGCATGTCCTCGGCGGGAGGGGATGACAGCTGTTCGCGATTTCGGGACGTTTGACCGTAACTCCACTTGGTCGGCTTCGGGTTCGACACCGCCCGAAGCACGAACGGCAGCTTTGGAGAAGCGACAGGAAGGTCAGCAAATGGCGCATTCAAGCCGTGCGTCGGTTCGTATCTTGCAACGCCGGTAGCATCTGCCAAGGATACGCGATCCTGATCCGATGGAGCACGGGATGCCAAGCCAAAGGAGAAAGCTGACCTTGACCGCGGACCATGTCGCGCGGGTCCACAAGGTCGTTCAAGACCAGGGTTTGACGGCAGGTGCCGAGCTACACACCGATGCTGACTACGACCGCTGGGTCGAGCAAATGATCCGAGCTCATCCGGCCCCGAAGGCACCGACCCGCCTATTCGCTTACGGCTCGTTGATCTGGAAGCCGGAGATCGAGCACATCGGTGAGCAACTAGGCGCTGCTCGGGGTTGGCATCGTGCTTTTTGCTTCCGCATGACCCGTTTTCGGGGCACGCCAGAGCAGCCCGGCCTTATGATGGCCCTCGATCGTGGAGGGCAATGCCGGGGCGTCCTGTACGACCTACCAGAGGACAACCTCGAACGCCAATTCGGCAAATTGTTTCGACGCGAGTTCACCTACAAGCCGGCCAATAGCATGCCCCGCTGGATCACGGTCGAGACCGCCTCGGGAGCCACGCCGGCGTTGACCTTTGTTATGAACCGCGCCTCGCCTCTTTATGCCGGTCGTCAGTCACTTGAAGCAGTTGCCGATGTCCTGGCCCGGGCCTGCGGTCATTGGGGCACCGGGGCCGAGTACTTGCTCAACACGGTTTCTCACCTCGAAGCCAAGGGGATACGCGACCGCAACCTCTGGCGACTTCAACGCCTTGTGGCAGAGTTGATAGAGCGAAACCCGGCGGAGCGGAACGTTCTCTGAGCCAACGGAGCGCACATCTCTTCAAGCGTCTGCAGTTGGCGCTCTGTGCTCGTTGCCGCCGACCGATTCAAACGGCAGGGCCTAACCCATCTCGGCCATTCGCGGCATAGCCAGAATGACTGAGTTTTACCCTAGTCTTCCTCCCGAAAATCCTGCAGCGAGGCATGGCGCAGATTCTCCTCGCCGCGGAGATGCTTCATGCGGCCGATCAGCCCCGGCTTGAACCATTGCGTCGCCGGCCGTTTCATCCCGTTTGGCGGGGCTCCTGCATGCTCCTGCACCCGTTTCCAGAGCCGTTCGCGCAACTCCCGGTTCAAGGTAATGAAAGCCGAGCCGACATAGCGTCCGTGCCGCGCTCGGCCATGAGCGCGAAAGCCGGCTTGCCTGCCTCGCGCTCGACGCCAAGAAGTTCGTATTCGTCGATCGAATAGGCCTTGGTCTTCAGCCAAGCCGTGCGACACGATCACGATGGCGAGGTGACCCTTGTTCACGATGACGGGACCGTCACGGTTCGGCTTCACGGCTACGATGTTCCGGTGACGACGCGCGGGGAACGCCTCGCCGAAATACCGGACCTCTCCACCGCGTCCGCCCTCGGGGTCACGCCGTTCCCTACATCTACCATCAGGCATGGTCCGCAGGTCGACTCCTACCGATGAGCTAACGTCCGCTCTGGAGAAGCACCGCGAATGTCTGAGCATGGCGCTACCTGCTCGTTCCGATCGACCAGACGAACGGCAACTTCCCACCCTGGGCGGGAGTCCAGCCACGGGGTCGAGCGTCATAGATTTTCATCGCTACCGTATATCTGTGTCCCAATAATGTACTGGGGCCAACTAGTCTCTGCGCTGCCAAATTTCCAGACGCCACCGTGGCCATGGTCACGGGCCGGGGAATCGTGATCCGGCTCGCGGGTTCGAAGAGGAGCATTCTTCATGCGGACGCTTTGTTGCAGTGCAACCAAAGGTGAACGCAGCTGCCTGCTGCGATGGCTGCCGTTTCGATTTCACATCAGACCGAGCACCGCTCCGGCGACAACCAGATAACGCGAAACTTTCGCGACGGCGACGATTGCGACAAAGCTCCATAGCGGCTCGCGCAAAACCCCGGCGACCACGGTCAGTGGATCGCCGATGATCGGCATCCAGCTTAACAGGAGCGACCATTTTCCATAACGGCGATACCATTTCACCGCGTTGTTGAGCCTCGCCGGACGCAGCGGAAACCAGGGCTTGTCCCGGAAGCGTTCGATCCCTCGACCAAGCCCCCAGTTCACCGCCGAGCCCAGGATGTTGCCTATGCTGGCGACGAGAACCAGCATTGCAGGCGAGAAGGAACCGGTGGCGAGAAGCCCTGCAAGGGCGGCCTCCGACTGCGCCGGGAGGATGGTCGCCGCCGCGAAGGCAATCGCAAACAGGCCGCCGTAGATGGCAAAGATATCCATCTACGTTTCGCCTTGCGGAGCGGGCTTCAGGGTTGCACATCGATCACGACCATGAGTCCGCCACCGCCTTTCCCTCAACATTGTTGTAGTTCGCATGGTGCCCGATATCCGGGATTGATAAACACTTTTCCTGGCCGACGCGGCTGCTAGACGCGACATCGCCTTCCCTATCGCTCCAAAACCACAGGATAAGGACTTCCGGTCGCTGGCAAGGTCAAGAGCTTCCGCCAATGGCCTCTGAACATTAAGGGGGCACGGATATGCGGTAGCAGGATCAAGTCATAAGCAGGGCCGCTACCAACTCCATCAGCGGCTCGGCGGCAAAGCCGATCATCTCGCGCAGGATATCGGCGTCGGGGGGTCTTCTCTACGAGCGTGCGCAGGTTCATCATGTCGCTGGTCATCGGTGGTTCCTTCGAACCAGGTTGTGTCAGCAACTCAACCCTACTGAAGAACACCGATGACCGCCGCTACACCGCTCGCTCGCTACAGCGCTGTTGAGGGCGCGCTCGCGAGCGGCTTCGCTACCGCCGACCTACACCACGCGGTGGGACACGACCGACTGGCAGGCAAGGCCGAGCATGACCGTCTCGCAGTCTGCACTGCAGCGGTCTCAACAGGAATCGTCCAAATGCACCGTACTTTCCGGCGGATCTTAGCGACAATGTTGATTGCCTGGGGTGTCGGCTACGCTGCCGGCTACGCGCAGGCGCAAAACCCGCTCATCATTACGGCACCAGTCTCCGGTCAGACTATTGATGGGACGCTCTCCTTTTCCGGGACGGCTGCCGTCAACAGCATCACACGGCGCGGAACTATTCGCGGGCAGACCAATACCGGGGTCGAATGCCGAGGGACAACTACCATCAATCTTACCTTTTCGCGTGGAGAAGGAACGATGGTTTGCGGGCAACTCTCAACCCGATTCGTGTTCTCGCTGACCAGCAGACAACCTCCAGCTGGCACAGGAACAGGAATCCTTTCCGATGGGCGAAAAGTGGTCTTGAGAATAGGACGATGATCCCAAAGCGACAGGCACGCCCGCTCAACCGCATGCAGGAGCGCCTGCAGCGTTTCGTCGAGGACCGCACGCGCATGCTGGCGACGATCAGCCACGACCTGCGCACGCCGCTGACCCGGCTGCGCGCCGAGTTCGTCCAGGATCACGATCTCCAGGAAAAATGCTGAAGACCATCGAGGAAATTCAGACGGTGACGGAAGCAGCGCTCGCCTTCGCGCGCGAGGGCACCTGACGATTGGAAAGAGAATCTCTGGATAACATTCTGCGCGGCCCCCTCGTCATGAAGCGCGTTTTTGCCTGATCGGACGGCGGCCGCGGGTTGATTTGCAACCCGCGGCGCTAGTCGTGGATCACTTGATATCGGTGACCGTGATGCGCCCGTTGACGCGGTCGGCTGCAAACTCGATTGCCTGACCCGCTTTGACCTTCTCGATCATGCCGCCCTCCGCGACGACGAACACCATCGTCATCGCTGGCATGTCGAGATTGGTCAGCGGCTCATGCTTGATCGTCAGCTTTTTCTGCTTGGCGTCGACTTTGACGACTTCGCCTTTCACGTATTCCTGTGCGAACGCGCTCCCGCCGATGGCGAGCGCGAGCGCGAGGGTCGAGAAAGCTCTTATCAATATCTTCATGACTGCTTCCTTTGCGATTTGGGGGTTAGTGGGCGACGGTGATATCGCCCTTCATGCCGGAATCGTAGTGACCCGGGATCAGGCAGGCGAAGCCGAATTCGCCGGCGTTGGCGAACGTCCAGATGATCTCGCCTCTGGCGCCGGGCGCCAGCCGGATCGAATTGGGATCGGCGTGCTCCATCTCGGGGAATTTCTCCATCAGCGCCTTGTGCTCCATGATCCCGTCATGGACGTCCATGACGAATTCGTGGTCGACTTGGCCCTTGTTGACGAACTCCAGGCGAACGGTCTCGCCCTTCTTCACCTTGAGCACGGCCGGCTGGAACAACATTTTTCCGTCGTCCTTCTCCGACATTGAGATCTTGATGGTCCGCTTTGCCTTGCCAGCCTCGCCAGGGCTGCCGATCGGCATCGTGGCGGCTTTGTCGCCATGGCCTCCAGCGTGGGTTCCACCGGCAAGAGCTGCTCCCGAACTGACCGCCATCAAAACGGTCGCTGCGATTATATGTTTCATGCTGCACTTTCTCTCATGGTTGAGGTTGAGGGGTTTCGGTTCTCATCGCTGTTTGCCGTGACCGCCGTGCGCTGCCGGGGCCATCGTTTTTGCGTCGCCTGATTTCGTCGGAGCGGGGACATCCCCCTTCCACTCGTAAGCCACGGTTCCCTCCGGGTGCTGGTACCAGCCCGGATCGGCATAATCGTTCGAGGCGAGGCCCTCGCGAACCTTCACGACCGAGAACATGCCGCCCATCTCGATGGCGCCGAATTGGCCCCAGCCGGTCATCATCGGGATCGTGTTGTCGGGAAGCGGCATCTCCATCTCGCCCATGTCGGCCATGCCGCGGTCACCCATGGCCATGTAATCGGGCTGGACCCGGCGGATTTTGTCGGTGACTTTGGAGTTGTCGACGCCGATGTACGTCGGCACGTCGTGGCCCATCGCGTTCATTGTGTGGTGCGACTTATGGCAATGGATTGCCCAGTCGCCCTCATATTTGGCTTCGAACTCATATGCCCGCATGGCGCCGACGGGGATGTCGATCGACACCTCCGGCCACCGCGCCTCCGGCCGGACCCAGCCGCCATCGGTGCAGGTCACCTCGAAATCGTAGCCATGCATGTGGATCGGATGATTGGTCATGGTCAGGTTGCCCACCCGGACCCTGACCCGGTCGTTTTTCGCCACTGGAAGATGGCTGATCCCCGGAAAAACGCGGCTGTTCCATGCCCAGAGATTGAAATCCGTCATCTCCATGATGCGCGGGACGTACGACCCCGGTTCGATGTCGAAAGCGTTCAGCAGGAATACGAAATCGCGGTCCACGCGCATGAACTTCGGGTCTTTGGGATGAATGACGAAGAAGCCCATCATGCCCATGGCCATCTGGACCATTTCGTCGGCGTGCGGGTGGTACATGAATGTGCCGCTCTTCACGAGGTCGAACTCGTAGACGAAGGTCTTGCCGGGCGGGATGCCGGGCTGGGTTAGACCGGTCACTCCGTCCATGCCGTTGGGCAGGATCATGCCGTGCCAATGGATCGTCGTGTGCTCCGGCAGCTTGTTTGTTACGAAGATGCGGACTCGATCGCCCTCGACCGCCTCTATGGTCGGGCCGGGAGATTGACCGTTGTAGCCCCAGAGATAGGCAGTCATGCCGGGCGACATCTCGCGCTCGACCGGCTCGGCCACCAGATGGAACTCCTTCACGCCGTTGTTCATGCGATGCGGAAGGGTCCAGCCGTTGAGCGTCACGACCGGCTGGTAGTCCGGTCCGCTCGTTGGGAAGATCGGAGGCTGCATGTCAGGGGACTCCATGATTGCAGCGTCGGGCAGCCCCATCGCGGACGTTTTGGTCCATGCAGTGGCGCCGGCGAGCAGGGCTCCCGCGCCAAGCAACTGACGTCTTGAAAGCATTTTCTTCTCCTTGAGGTTCAGTGGCCTTCGGCGCCCGCTTCGGCTGCTGCCGGTGCGTCGCCGCCGCCGGGCGAGCCTGCGCCGCCACCGTGGATGGCGGTCCCGAGATTGACGTCGGCCAGCCAGAAATTGCGCTTGGCGTTGAGGGAAAGCATGATCGAGCTGATTTTCGCGCGTGTGTCCGCCAGCAGCTCGAACGTGTTGGTGATCATGCCGTTGTAGGTGAGGAGCGACTCCGCCTCGATCTTTGTTCGCAGCGGCACGGCATTGTTGCGATAGTGCCGGGCAATGTCGTAAGTCGAACGGTAGGCGTCATAGGCGGATCTGGCCTCCGACCGGATGTTGACCGCCTTTTCCGCCATCCGATTTGCAGCTTGCATGTAGGCAAGTTCGGCCTTGCGCATGCGTGCCTTGCCGGTGTCGAAAATCGGAATGACGAACTCGAGCTCGAGAGTGGGTGAGACACTCGTCTCGGTTCCGCCCTCCTCGGCCTCCTCGCGTTCCACCTCCACGCCGGAAAGCAGTTCCAGATCGCTGACGTAGCGCGTCGCCTCGGTCAGACCGTAGGATTTCGCCAGCGCTTCCAGCTCAAGTTTCGCGATCTCGAGGTCGACGCGATTTCTTAGCGCCTCCGCCTCGATCGCGCGTTTGGCCTTGGCGCCTTTCGGCAAGGCTGGAAGCATGTTGGGGACCGAGTAATCGACGTCCGGTCCCCATAGACCCATCAGCCGGGTGAGCTCTTCCTTGGCGGTGCGGGCGGCGAGCCGCGCCTCCGCCGCCTGACCGGTGATCTCGGCATAAAAGACGTGTTCGCGGGCTTGGCCGGTCTTTGTGAAGGCGCCCGTCTCTCCAAGTTTTTGAGCGAGTTCGGAGGCAGCGTCGGCGGCGGCTTGCGCCTTGTTCAGATAGGAAACGCTCTCCCAGGCCGAGACAGCATTGATCCAGGCCCGCCGCGTGTCCGCGGCCAGACGTAACGTTTCTTCGGCGGCGCGGAGCTGAGCCTGACGGAAACGCGCATCCGCGACTGCGACGCGCCGCTTATGGGTCGCGAGCGCAAGGATGTTGCTGACCACCGCTCCTTCAATCGTCCGCACAGGATCGACGCCGATCATGCCGACCGAGATCGTCGGATTGACGAGCATCGATTCCTGCCACATGTCGGCCGCCGACAAGCCGATCTCGGCGTAGGCGGCCTGCAGGCCCTTGTTGTTGAGCAAGGCGACCTGCACCGCGGTGTCCGGGCCGATCGTCTTCTTCTGGACGAGTCGCTTCACGCGCTCCGAGACCGTCCGCGCTTCCTCGCTGGACTGCACCCAGACGGTTTGCTTGCCGGTCACGGATTCGGCACGCGCCGCGACTGTCGTGAAGCCGGCCATGGGGGCTGAGATGCCATTGAGCGCCCCGCTGGTCGTGCATCCGGCAGCGATCAGCGGGATGGTTACCAGCGCAACCATGGTCAGGAGCCGGCGCTTCATGATCCGGCTCCCGGGTTCGCAGGGGAGCGTTCTTCATTAAGGCGCCGCCAATTCTGCGGATCCACTGGCTCCCGGTGGCTATAAACGACGACCGGGTGGTAGTGCGCATCACGGACGCCCATTGCCGGATCGGCCGGATTGAAGGTGGGAAGGATGTCCGGGGGTGTGGTCGCCGCACATCCGGCAACTAACAGCGATGCGAGCATCGCGGAGCTTGCGATTTTCATTGTATACCTGAAGCATGACGTATGCGTTTGGCCGCGCGGGAACGGATTCCCGACGCTGCGCGCGAACGCCCGAAGAGGGCGCGTCAGTTCAGGTGTGTTTGGGGGGCCTTATCAGCGCTGCGTATTCGCCAAGCGGCAAAGTCACGGCAACGACCGACGCAAAGCAGCGGGAGACAACAGGCTCCAGGTCAGGGCATTCGACCGGCACCGCATGTGCCGGTGCACAATGGACTTCACAGCTCTTGTCGGAGGATTGCTTGTCGCCGTGATGATGCTCCGACGTGTCCGCGTCGTCCGCCGTGGCGCCATAATGGCCCATGTCGTGTGCGGGTGTCTCGGCCTGGAAATCCACCCCGGCGTGAAGATCCGCCCCCGCGTGAAAACCCGTGGCGTTGGCTGTGGCAAACAGACCAGGCTGAAGAGCCGACATGACCAGGAATACGACCGCCAGCATTGCTCGGAGCGGTAAGTTTCCCAAGATCGAGATTCGACCAACATTCGTCATCGTGCCCTTGGGACAATTGTTCGTCTGATTTGTCAAGTTCGCGTGCGTAAGGCTTGTTGCAACGCAACCAAAAGTGAACGCTACTGCCTGCTGCGACGCGTCTGCATTTCGATTTCACATCAGGCCCAGCACCGCTCCGGCGACAACCAGATAACGCGAAACCTTCGCGACGCCGACGATTGCGACAAAGCTCCATAGCGGCTCGCGCAAAGCCCCAGCGACCACTGTCAGCGGGTCGCCGACGATCGGCATCCAGCTTAACAAGAGCGACCATCTACCATAACGGCGATACCAGTTCGTGGCGCGGTTGAGCGTCGCTGGGCGCAGCGGAAACCAGGGCCTGTCCCGGAAGCGTTCGATCCCTCGACCAAGACCCCAGTTCACCACAGAACCCAGGACGTTGCCCAGGCCGGCGACAAGAACCAGCATTGCGGGCGAGAAGGCATCCATGGCGAGGAGCCCTGCAAGGGCGGCCTCCGACTGCGCCGGGAGGATGGTCGCCGCAGCGAAGGCAATAGCAAACAGGCCGCCGTAGATGGCAAGGATATCCATCTACGTTTCGCCTTGCGGAGCGGGCTTCAGGGTTGCACATCGATTACGACCATCAGTCCGCCACCGCCCTTCTCTTCGACATTGTTGTTGGTCGTATGATGCCCGATATGGCAATGGATCAGCCATTTTCCGGGCCGACGTGCCTGCCAGACGACATCGTAGCGTTGCCCTGGTCCGACGTTGACTGTGTCGGCAAGGAATCGTGCCGACTCCGGGATAGTCTCGCCGTCGCGGGCGACAACTTCGAATGGACCGCCGTGGATGTGCATCGGGTGGATAAACCCATTATTGGTGCCGATGAAGCGCACTTTCAGAGTTTCGCCGACCTTCATCCTGATCGTGTCCGTCGAAGGATAGGAGCGGCCGTTGATGGTGAAATAATTCGGCTGCCCGCCGTCCATCGGCATCGACGGAAAAGTCAGGCCCTCCCGCATCAGCCATTCCTGAAGCTGGATAACATAGTCGTGGTCTGCCGCAATCTCGTCCTGGGGATTGGCGGGATCGATGATGAGTGCACCGTAGAGTCCGAGCGCCTGCTGGCGATCGACATGGTCATGCGAGTGATAGAAGTAGGTTCCCGATTGGCCTGCCGTAAATTCGTATCGGTAGCTGCCGCCGGGCGGGATCGGCTCCTGCGTGATCTCGGCCGGGCCGTCCATTTCGTTCGGCAGGATCAACCCGTGCCAATGGATGGTCGTACTCTCCGGCAGGCGATTCGTGACGTTGATGCGCACCCGATCGCCTTGCCGGATATGCAGCCGTGGGCCGGGAACCTGGCCGTTGATCGCATAGGCGTCGACTTTCACGTCCGGCAAGATCGCCCAGCGGATGACCGAGGTTTCCAGGTCGAACACCTTTACCCCGTTCTCCATCCTGGCTTCCAGTTCCCGGTCGCCGCGAACCTCCAAGCCATGGCTGGCCGTGATCAGGCGAGGATGCACGGCGGCCATGTCCAGCATCGCTGCAGCCGGCGTGTCGCGGTCCATGATCATGCCGGGCGGCATGATGGCGCCGCCTACGTCTCGCGCGCTGAGGGCGAGGTTCACCCAGTTGGCCGGAGCGATCATGCCGAGCGCCAGCGCGAGTACGGACACGCCGCCGAAGGCCGCGAGTTGCGGCACAGTTGCATCGGGTTCCATACCGTCGTGACCGCCATGCGAACCACGCGACCCTCCTCCCCCATCGCCGTGGGAGGAGCCATGGCCGGATCCATGATGGCCAGGCCCGGGATTGCCGCCTGGGTTGGCATGTCTGGGCTTGGCATGTTCATCGAGGCGGGCGTAAGCGTGTTGCCCCACCATCCCGGCTTTCGCGCCGCTATGTGCGTGCTCGCGCCTGCCTTCCCTTGCCTTGTCGAGCTCCGGTTCGCGTTCGGTCATCAGCCCGTGCTTCAGTCCACGGGCCACCATCCATATGTTGGCGGGATATGCGGTGACGAATCCAACGATCACGCCGAACGACATCACGCCCCAGAACAGGAGCTCGGTCGGTTCCATGGCCCGCATGTCGCTGCCCATCATCAGGAAGCTCATGATCGGCGCCATGCCCGCCATCATGAAATTCATGCTGATGAATTCCGGCATGAAGCTCTTGCGGACATTCTCCCAGTAGGTGCCGCCCATCATCGATTTCATGAACAGCGACTGGAAGATGAACAGGCCGAATGCGAAACCGGCAACGTACTCGACAACAAGATCGATCCACATCGGCAGCCCGAGAGCGGCGGTGATTGCCGCAGCAAGGATGATGCCGGTGGTGTCTCCGGCGACGCAGTGGATCGTCGAGCCGACGCCTTGCTTCCAGAGCGGTTTGGTGAACGCCTCATGTTCGCCTGGCCGAGGCTCCTTGTCGGCCAGCACGTAGATCAGCAGCCCCAGCGGCCCCATATAAAGCGTGACCAGGATGAAACCCCATTTCATCACCACGGGTTCGGGGTTGTTGCGGAACTGGTCCCACGCAACATAGGCCGTGCTCAGGCCCGCCAGAACGAACCAGACTGCGAGGAAGTAGTCGACGGGCTGTACGAACATTGCAGGATTCCTGTCGATTGTCGTCAATGTCACCTAGTCCGGCATCGGGTGAAGTCGATGCCTTGCCTACTGCCGTTTCTCCCTGAACTTGGCGTGGCAGTTCGTGCAGTTCTGCAGCATCAGATGGAATACGTGTTCGGCTGGGATCTTCGAAGGATCGGAATCGGCCGCGCCGCCAGCCCGTTTTCCGAGCAGGCTGCTGCCCATTGCCATTCCGGGTTTCATCCTCATGGCTTCCGTAATGCCTTCGGGCGCATCGTCAGCCGCATCTGACAGCGCCGCAGCCAGGCTTTCGAGATGGCGAGCGAGCGCGGCGAATTCTTCTTGGGACTGACCGATATCCGCCTTAGCGGCCGAGGGTTCACCAAGCGAGTCCGCTGGAAATGCGTCTACCATGGCACTTCCGGACCGGCGGCGAATGGTTTCGGTTGCCGCCTTGAAGGCTGCGGCATCGTAGGCCACCTTGCCGGCAAAAATTTCGGAGATGGTCTTGGCGGCGCTCGCCATCGCCTTCATCGACGCTTGGCGCTCGGCGACGACTGGGGCGACGGCTGTCTTCGGGAGCGCCGTCCCGGCGGCGATCCCGGCGATGACAAGGACTGCTGCAATGATGGGGACGCGCCTCACTGAACCGTGCCGTGTCCAGCAAGCCCGTCGATGATCGGGCAATCAGGTCGGTCATCGCCGTTGCAATGGTCGGCCAGATGCCGAAGCATGTCCCGCAGCCCGGCGAGTTCCGCAAGTTTCCGGTTGATTTCGGCGAGCTTGGCTTCCGCTATGGCCTTCACATCCGCGCTTTCGCGCTCCTTGTCGCCGTAGAGCGAAAGGAGCTGGCGGCATTCCTCGACCGAGAAGCCTAGGCTGCGTGATCGCTGCAGGAAGCGCAGGCGATGCACGTCGGCCATCGAATAGTCCCTGTACCCGTTGTCGGCGCGATCAGGCCTGAGAAGACCGATGTCTTCGTAGTATCGGATGGTCTTTGGCGGCAGGCCGGACTGTTCTGCAGCAGTTCCTATGTTCATGGTCTGACCTCAAAGCTTCAAGGAACGAAGTCGCAGCGCGTTTCCGATCACGGAAACTGACGAAAGGCTCATTGCCGCTGCCGCGATCATCGGTGACAGCAGCGTGCCGAAGATCGGGTAGAGGATGCCCGCCGCTACCGGCACGCCGAGTGCGTTGTAGACGAAGGCGAAGAACAGGTTCTGCTTGATGTTACGGATCGTCGCCTGCGACAGCCGCCGCGCCCGGACGATGCCGTTGAGGTCGCCCTTGACCAGCGTGATGCCGGCGCTCTCGACCGCCACGTCGGCGCCGGTTCCCATGGCGATGCCGACATCGGCCGCCGCCAGCGCCGGTGCGTCGTTGACGCCGTCGCCGGCCATCGCGACGCCCGCGCCCTTCGCATGCAGTTCGTCGATCAGCGCCTTCTTGCTCTCCGGCAGCATGTCGGCGCGCACCTCGTCGATGCCGAGCTTCGCCGCCACCGCTTTCGCTGTGCGCTCGTTGTCGCCCGTCGCCATGATGATCCTGAGTCCGCTGTCATGCAGGGCGCGGATCGCTTCCACCGTCGTCGCCTTGATCGGATCGGCCACGGCGACGAAACCGGCAAGCCTGCCGTCGGCCGCGACGAACATCACCGTCTTGCCGTCGGAACGCAGCGCGTCGGCACGCTCCTTCGCCACCTCCAGGCCGATGCCCAGATCGTCCATCAGCGCCTGATTGCCGAGCGAAACGGCGCGGCCCTTGACCGTTCCCGTGACGCCCTTGCCCGTGACGGCCTCGAAATCCGCTGCGTCTTCGACGGTCGCGCCGCGCTCCCGCGCGCCATCGACGATCGCCTCGGCAAGCGGGTGCTCCGAACCCTTCTCGAGGCTGGCGGCAAGGCCGAGAAGTTCGGCCTCGTCAAAGCCATCGAACCCGACGACGTCGGTCAACTTGGGCTTGCCCTCGGTCAGCGTGCCGGTCTTGTCGACGATCAGCGTGTCGACCTTGGAGAAGCGCTCCAGCGCTTCGGCCTCCTTGATCAGCACGCCAGCCTGCGCGCCGCGTCCCGTGGCGGTCATAATCGACATTGGCGTCGCCAACCCAAGCGCGCAGGGACAGGCGATGATCAGCACCGAGACGGCCGAAACGATGGCGAAGACCATGCTCGGCTGAGGCCCATAGATGGCCCAGACGATGAAGGCGACGATGGCGACCAGAACGACAGTAGGCACGAAGTAATAGGAGACGCGGTCGGCAAGTCCCTGGATGGGCGCTCTGCTGCGCTGCGCGTTGGCAACCATTTCGACGATGCGCGACAGCATCGTATCGGCGCCGACCTTTTCGGCGCGCATGACCAGCGTTCCGTTCTTGTTGAGCGTGCCGCCGGTCACAAAGTCGCCTTGCGTCTTCTCGACGGGGACAGGTTCGCCGCTCAGCATCGATTCGTCGACCGAGGAGCGGCCTTCGAGCACCGTGCCGTCGACCGGCACACTGTCGCCGGGCCGCACGCGGAGCCGCTCGCCGGCCTGCACTTCCTCGAGCGGCACATCCGTCTCAGAACCGTCCGCCCCGATCCGCCGTGCCGTCTTCGGCGCCAGGTCGAGCAGTGCGCGGATGGCGGAGCCAGTGCGCTCCCTTGCCTTCAGTTCCAGCACCTGGCCGAGAAAGACCAGCGCGACGATTACTGCGGCTGCCTCGAAATAGACCGGAACCGTGCCACCGTGGCCGCGAAACTGGTGCGGGAAGATATCCGGGAACAACGTCGCCACGACGCTGTAGACATAGGCGGTGCCGACGCCGATCGAGATCAGCGTCCACATGTTCGGACTGCGGTTGACGATCGACTCCCAGCCGCGATGGAAGAAGGGGATCGCCGCCCAGAGCACCACCGGGGTCGCCAGCGCCAACTCAATCCAGGCTGCCGGATGTTCGCCGAGCCAGTCGCGGAACGGCAGGCCCAGCATCGGTCCCATGGTGATCAGAAGCAGCGGGATCGACAGGACGGCACTTACCCGAAAGCGGCGGGTGAAGTCGACGAGTTCCGGATTGGGACCTTCGTCGCCGGTCGGCACGCCCATCGGCTCCAGCGCCATGCCGCAGATTGGGCAGGAGCCGGCCTTGTCGCGGACAATCTCGGGATGCATCGGGCAAGTATATTGCGTGCCCTTCGGCATCGGCTCCGGCGCTGGCTGGCCGCTCAGATATTTCTGAGGATCGGCCTCGAACTTGGCTTTGCACCCGGCGGAGCAGAAGTAAAAACCCTTGCCCTCATGCCGCACGAAATGCTTCGCCGTGGCGCGCTCGACTTTCATCCCGCAAACCGGATCGGTCGCATTCAGAAAGGCTTCTGGCTCCTTCTGGAACTTGGTCCGGCAGCCTTCCGAACAGAAATGATAGCTGTGGCCGCCCAAGGTCGCTGACGGCTTTCCCGCCGCTGGATCGACTGTCATGCCGCACACTGGATCGCGAGTGACGACGATTGAGGCAGCGGCCGGCGCGTGCGAGGAACAGCACGAGCCATGCGATGCGTCGGTGTGGGTGGCATCATCGTGACGGTCGATCATGGGGCACTCCTAAATGGGCAACTCCCCTTCCACCTACGGTTTCCAGTTACTGGAAGGTCAAGTGGCTTTCTGCAAAATGATCGCTTACTTCCGCCGCGATATGGCCAGCGTGTCCCCCTGTGGGCTGCCGCAGGATGAGATGGGCGCCCCTTCACCTGCCGCCAGGGCCTTGGCCACTATGCCGCCGACAAGAAAAATTGGACGATTGGTGTGCGTTTAATCGCCGGCGCTAGGCGGCGTTCCTGACAGGCTCGAAATCTATATCGAGAACCGCCTCGAGCTGCCGGTCCATGAAACGCTCCGGTATGCTCTTTACCAGCAAGTTGCGTAGCGGGACGACAAGCGGGTTCTGCCACTGCGCCACTTTGGCATAGAGGCGTGATTCAGCCGCGACCCTATGTGCCCTGTCGAGACGGCGTTTGTCATACTCGCGGATGGCCCGGTCGGCCGGAAGTCGCCCGAACAACGCAGCAAGAACGGCCGCGTCTTCCATGGCAAGTCCGGCGCCTTGTCCCAGATCGGGCGTCACCGCATGCGCGGCGTCGCCAAGCAAAACCGCTCGTCCGCACGTGAACGAGGGCATTGGATCGAGATCGTGAATATCCGTCCAGATCAGTGAATCTGCCGGGGTCCGATCGAGGACCTCCGGGATTGGCTCGTGAAATCCGGAAAACATTGCCTGCACTCCGGCAAGATCTGCCTGAGCCAACTCGGGGTCGTCCAGGCGATCGGCGCCACAGCAGGCAAACCAGTAGACCCTTTCGCCGGGGATCGCGGCCAGACCGATGCGTTTTCCGGCCCCCCAGCTTTCGGTAAGACGCGCCGGGTCCATTCCTTGCAGGAAACCCGGCGCGATCGCGCGCCAGCAAGCGTAGCGGGCGAAATGCTCGCGCGATTGGGGAAACAACGCTCTACGAACCGCGGAGTGAATGCCATCGCAAGCGAGCACCAGCTCGCTTTCCACGATCTCCCCATTCGCAAAGCGCAGGGCGATGTTGTCGCCAACCTGCCGAGCATCCACGCATTCCATTTCGGTGCGGATGATAGAACGTGGTAGTTCCGAAAGAAGGGCCTTGTGGAGATCGCCACGATGCAGCACGGCCATGCTGAGGTGACCATATTTCTGACTGAAGCGCTGAAAATCCGTGGATTGGAGAACTTGTCCCTTGTCGTCGAGAAGATCGAGCCTGTGTATTGGCTGCGCCTCGGCCACAACCGCTTCGTAGAGCCCGAGCGTACGAAGGGCACGAAGCGCATTGGCGCTGAGACTGAGACCCGCACCCAGAGGTTTCAGTTCGCTCGCCTGCTCGTAAATCTCGGTCTCCCATCCGAGGAGTCGCAGGCCCTTGGCAACTGCAAGTCCGGCGATGCCTGCACCAATGATGACTGCGCGCATGTTCACGCTCCCTTTCGCCTTTGCCACGCGGCAAAACACTTTGCGAGACCAAAGTGTTCCCGAGGAAACAGGCGGCTAACGCCTTCTCCAATTTCACTCGAAGGGAGGTCTGCGGTGTGGCGTACCGACGCCCTGGAGCTCTGACGATCGCGTCCGAGATTCGCGAACCCGTGTTACAGGCGCTAAATAACTTCGCATGGACAGGGATATGAGCCAGACGCAGAGTTCCGTCGGCGCTTCGGCTACGGTGGCATTCATCGATCTTGCGGGCTTTAGCGCCATCGCGGACGTTTATGGAGATGCAGCGGCAATCGATGTGCTCGAGATTTTCGAGAGCATGGTCCGCGAGGCGCTTGCTGGCTACGAGCCTCCGATCAAGTGGATCGGGGATGAAGCGATGCTCTCGTTTCCGGAGCCGGAGTTAGCGATCCAGGCGCTTGGAACGCTGTTGCAGGCATGCCGGGAAGAACCGCGCCTCCCGCTCACCCGGTCGGCGCTGAACCATGGACCGGTCATCCGCAGGGCAGGTGATCTGTTTGGATCGACCGTCAACATAGCGGCACGTATTGCTGCGCTTGCGTCCCCCGGTCAATTGCTTGCGACTCAACCCATTGCCGACGCCGCTGCCGCCAAAGGCATCTTGGTGCGGGATCTCGGAGAGGTGGCGCTGCGGTCGGTAGCTGATGAAATCCCTCTTTACGAGATCGAACTTGCCCCCTCGCCTGACCCGGCCTGGATCGATCCAGTGTGCAAGATGCATGCTCCGTATGCATCCTATCGACGGGCCGCCCCAGAAGGGCCATGGTTTTGTTCGCCGCGTTGTGAAGAGGCATATCGGAAGTCGCCGCAGACCTATCCACTGGCTCGATGACACGGCTCCCCTAGCTGCCCTGGCGCCCCCTCTCAGTCTATTACTCATTGCGCAGGTGAGATATGCTACGGTGCCGGAAGTCGCCGCAGCATGATCCGCTGCCACAAGTGGCACATTGGTGCCGATGAAGCGCACTTTCAGAGTTTCGCCGACTTTCATCCTGATCGTGTCCGTCGAAGGATAGGCGCGGCCGTTGATGGTGAAATAATTCGGCTGTCCGCCGGCGGAAAACCACGCGATAATCCTTCCAGCTGCTGGAAGTTCAAGAGTTGCCGTCCAGCCATGGCCGATCAGTCGTTTCCAAGAAGTCACGGAGAATGGGTTCCATGGGCGTTCTCTGCTGCTTGACTCCCAGCCTTTTTCGCGGCAGGTTTCGATCAATAGGTCAGACCAATTTACCGATCCGGGATCAGCCAGATGATTCCGTTGAAGTAGAACTGGGTAACAATGCCGATCCAGGCCGTTGAACCGCGTCGACTTTACCGACAGATCGCCGATCAGCTCAGGCAGTTGATCGACGCGGGCGAGTTCGCAGTCGGCGATCGGCTGCCGACCGAGCGCGAACTGGCCGATCAGCTTGGCATCTCCCGCCCGACCGTGCGTGAAGCGCTGATCGCGCTCGAGGTCGAGGGGCGCATACGCATTCGCGTCGGCTCGGGCATCTACGTCACCGAACCGCCGCGTGCCGAAATTTTGACGGCAGAAATGGATGAGGGCCCGTTCGAGCTGTTGCGGGCACGCGAGTTCATCGAAGGGGCGATCGCCGCCGAAGCCGCCCTCCATGCTCGGCCGATCGACATCGAACATATGGACGACGTGCTGCGCCGCATGGAGGACATACCTCGCCCGACCAGGATGACGATCGCGCTCGACCGCGAATTCCATACGATGGTGGCGGGCATTCTCGGAAACGCCGTTCTGGTGCGCTGCATCGGCGAGCTCTTCGACCAGCGCATGAACCCATATTTCGAACGCCTGTCGAGCTATTTCGAGAACAGGGAGTCCTGGCGGGCCGCCGCGGAGGAGCATCGCGCGGTGCGCGACGCGATCGCGGCGCGCGACCCTGAACGGGCCAAGGCCGCGATGCAGGAACATCTGCGTCAGTCGCAACTGAGATTCTCACGCAATTTCGGTGAGAAATCCGCGGCCAGGGAGGTCGCGGGATAGGAGTCCGCCGACCGGGAGGGTCCTGTCGGCACCGTCAATCCATTCACAGGGAGGAATATGATGTTGAGGAAATACGCCGTTCTGCTCGGCACGATCGCTGCATTCGCTCTGCCCATGGCTTCGGCCTCTGCGCAAACCGCGCTGAAATGGGCCCATGTCTACGAAACGTCCGAACCCTTCCACACCGAGTCGGTATGGGCGGCGGAAGAGATCAAAAAGCGCACCGACGGCCGCTATACGATCGACGTCTTCCCGGCTTCGCAACTCGGCAAGGAAGCCGACATCAACCAGGGGCTGACCCTCGGCACGGTCGACATCATCATCTCCGGATCGAGCTTCGCCGCCCGCGAATACCCGCCGATCGGCGTGACCTACTTCCCGTTCACTTTCCGCGACGCGGATCACCTGCTCGCTTACACCAAGAGCGACAAATACAAGGAGTTGACCGCCGGCTTCGAAGAGGCCTCCGGCCATCACATAACCGCGACCACCTACTACGGCACGCGTCACACGACCTCCAACCGGCCCATCGAGAAATGCGCCGACATGCAGGGCCTGAAGATCCGCGTGCCCGATGTGCCGGCCTATCTCGCCATGCCGCGCGCCTGCGGCGCCAACACCGCGCCGATCGCCTTCGCCGAGGTCTATCTCGCCTTGCAGCAGGGCACGGTGGAAGCGCAGGAAAACCCACTGACGACGATCGACGCCAAGAAGTTCTACGAAGTGCAAAAGCACATTATCCTGACCGGGCACATCGTCGATCATCTCAACACGATCGTGTCGCAATCGCGCTGGTCGCAATTGTCGGACGAGGACAAGGCGATCTTCACCGAGGTGATGCAGGAAGCCGCCGCGCGAGCGACAAAGATCATCGTCGATCGCGAGAAGGCCCTGGTTGAAACCTTCAAGGAGCGCGGTCTCACCGTCACCGAAGTCGATCGCGCCGATTTCGAAAAGAACGTGATGGAGAAGGTGACGTTCGACGAGTTCGGCTACCGCAAGGAGGATTGGGAGGCGATCCGCGCCGTCAAGTAACCCGCATCGATCCGGGCCCGGCGCGACAAGCGCGTCGGGTCTGTCGAGCCCGCTGTCCAACAGTGCCCGGAGCTTGCCGATGACCCAAGAGGTCCACACCCAGGTTACCCCAGAAGAACTGGCGCATGCCTTCGAGGAAGAAGCGCCGCCCATCGATCTGTCGCGATACGCGGCGGAGGACTGGGTCACGCTCGCCGTGTTCTGGGGCATGTCGTTCTGCGTGTTCCTGCAGTTCTTCACGCGCTACGTCATGAACAACAGTTTTGCCTGGACCGAGGAGATCGCCATCAACTGCCTCGTCGTTGTGGTCTTCCTGGGCTCGGTCATGTGCACGCGCACCACGCGCCACATCCATGTCGACGTGCTCTATCACTATCTCCCCGCTGGGGCGGGGCGCTACCTGGCGCTCGCGGTCAATGTGATTACCATTTGCTTCTTCGCCTACATGTCTTGGCTGCTTTGGCGCTATGTCGGGATCGTCCACCGCGAGCGGATGGTCACCATCAACCTGCCGCGCAATGTCGTCTTCTACGCCGTCTTCGCCAGTTTCGTGCTGATGATGCTGCGCGCCATCCAGGTCTTCATCGGCAACATTCGCCGCGGCTACTCGGCGCTGGAGCGCCCCGCCGCGTTCGACGGATTGGGGGAATAGGCCATGCTGCTTCTGATCGGAGCCTTTCTCGTCCTGATGCTGATCGGCGTGCCCGTCGCTGTGTCGATGGCGGTGTCGTCGCTGCTCTATCTCGTCTTCTATGGCGTGGCGCCCGACATCATCGCTGCGCAGCGCATGATCGCCGGCGTCGAGAGCTTTCCGCTGCTTGCCGTGCCGTTCTTCATCTTCGCCGGCAATTTGATGAACATCGCCGGTGTCACCGGGCGGATCTATTCCTTCGCGCTGGCGCTTGTCGGCTGGATGAAGGGCGGCCTCGCGCAGGTGAACATCATCGGATCGGTGGTCTTCGCCGGCATGTCGGGGGCTGCCCTTGCCGATGCCGCCGGCATCGGCACCATCGAGATCAAGGCGATGAAGGACCACGGCTATCCCGTCGAGGCGGCGGTCGGCGTCACCGCCGCCTCCTCGACGCTCGGCCCGATCTTCCCGCCGTCGCTGCCCTTCGTCATCTACGGCATGATGGCCAACGTCTCGATCGGGGCGCTGTTCATGGCCGGCATCCTGCCCGGCGTCGTCATGACAGCGCTGATGATGGTGACGGTCGCGATCTTCGCCCACCGCCGGGGCTGGGGTTCGGACACGCCGTTCAAACTGAACCGGCTCGCCGCCGCCTCGATCGAGGTTGCCGTCGTGTGCTGCTTTCCGCTGGCGGTTTATGTCCTTGTCCAGACGGGACTGTCGCTCAACATTGCTGTTGGCATCGTGCTCGTCATCCTGATCGCCTGCGACTGGTATTTCGACTTTTCCGCCGTCATGGCGTTGATGACGCCGATCATCCTGATCGGCGGCATGACCATGGGCTGGTTCACCCCGACCGAAGCGGCCATGGCCGCCGTCATCTGGTCGTTGTTTCTCGGGCTCGTGCGCTATCGCACGATGACACTCGCAGCCCTCGCCAAGGCCAGTTTCGACACGATCGAGACGACCGCGTCGGTCCTCTTCATCGTCACCGCGGCATCGATCTTCGCCTGGTTGCTCACGGTCAGCCAGGCGGCGCAGCTGTTCTCGGTCTTCATCACATCGCTGACCGAAAACAAATGGGTGTTCCTGATCCTGGTCAACATCCTGATGCTGGTCGTCGGTTGTTTTCTCGACACCATCGCCGCCATCACGATCCTTGTGCCGATCCTCCTGCCGATCGTGGTTCTCTACGGCATCGATCCGGTGCATTTCGGTCTGATCATGACGCTCAATCTGATGATCGGTCTGCTCCATCCGCCGCTCGGCATGGTGTTGTTCGTCCTCTCGCGGGTCGCAAAACTGTCGGTCGAGCGTACGACCATGGCAATTCTGCCCTGGCTCGTGCCGCTGATCGTCGCGCTGATCCTGATCACCTTCGTCCCCGCCATCACGCTGTGGCTGCCGACGCAAATGGGGCTGATCCGTTGATCGACAGTCCAATCGCAGCGACGCTGTTCGGCCCCGAGGATCTGCGCGTCGTCGAGCATCCGCTCGGCCCGCTCGCGCCCGGAATGGTGCGCGTGCGCTTTGGCGCCGGCGGCATCTGCGGTTCCGACCTGCACTATTTCCGCCACGCGCGGACCGGCGATTTTGTCGTCACATCGCCGCTCGTGCTCGGCCACGAGGTCGCCGGCGAGATCGTCGAAATCAACGCGGACGCGCCAGGACTTGCCGTCGGTGATCGCGTGGCGATCAACCCGTCGCGCTGGTGCGGACAATGCCCCCGATGCGCAGAGGGCCGCGCCAACCTCTGCGAGAACATCTATTTCATGGGCTCGGCGTCGAAAACGCCGCACATGCAAGGCGGTTTTGCCAGCGTGTTCGACGCCACGCCGGCGCAATGCATCAAAGTCCGGCCTGATGTCGCCTACCAGGCGGCGGCACTCGCCGAGCCGCTCGCCGTCAGCCTGCATGCCGTGGCGCGGGCCGGCGACATCGCCGGCCGCAACGTCATCCTGATCGGTGCCGGCCCCATCGGGCTCCTGACCATGCTCGCCGCCAAGCTCAAGGGTTGTGGCGAGCTCACCGTTTCCGACATCGCCAAGGCGCCGCTCGCCTTCGCCAGCAAACTTGGAGCAAACAGGACGATCAACCTGTCCGGCGGCGACGACGAGCTCAAGGCGCTCGCGGCCGACAAGATGATCGATGTCGCGTTCGAGATTTCAGGCACCGCCGCGGGTCTCGCAGCTGCGATCGCCAGCGTCCGGCGCGGCGGCACGGTCGTTCAGGTCGGCAATCTGCCGGGTGGTCAGATCCCGGTGGCCGCCAATGCGGTGATGGCCAAGGAAATCAATCTGAACGGCACGTTTCGTTTCGGCGCAGAATTCAACGAGGCGGTCGACCTCATCGTCAGCGGGGATATAGATGTCCTAAAGCTGGTGACCGCCGAACGCCCCCTCTCCTCGGCCTACGATGCGTTTGCCCTGGCCGCCGACCGCTCGCAGAGCGTCAAGGTGGTGCTGACCGCCGACTGAGGCGTTTTCCCGGCGCCTCCCCATCAGGGGTCGGTTCCGGTAGGGCGAAATGGCCCTCTAAGCGCTCTGCTCCTTCGGCCACAGAGTAAGCGGTGTGCTTCTCACACATGGGCGGAATATTTCCATCGCTCGGTATCAACTACCATCAGCGGCAGAGCGCTATGGCAACTGTGCCGACACCGACTGTCGACTTGGCCGAAAGTGGCTACTCCGCAATGTCCCTTTGGCATCGACATCTCGATCTATTGCCACGACTCAGGTTCGGTATTGTGTAGCTCAATCAAGCGCTCGCACCCGCCAAGCTCCTTCGATGTGCTCATGGCCCAAGCTTTCGCCTGCTGCTCAGTTAGAGACAGGCTTGGGTCTCCGCTCTGCGCCAATAGCGACAAGTTGGCCCCCTCCAACCTACCGATCGACATTTCGACATCCTGATAAATCTCTGTCTCAGGGCCGCAGCCTTGCCTCTTCAAATAGCCGAGAAACTTCGGCCTCATCGGGGCAGGTCCGGCACCACAGTATTTTTCGGCAAGCGCATACATTGTTAACGCGTAACCAATGCCCATAAAACGCGTCTCAATCTCTTCCCCAGGCGCAAAGCTGTTTCTACAAAACGGTGGCGACTGCCCGTAAGCAACCGTCACCGATAAACAAGACAGAGCGATCGTGCTAATAATAATGCGAAACATGTAATCTCCTCAAAGAAGAGCATAACTATGCTAAGCCCGAGGTGTCCGCAATCGGCCGTCGGGTCTTCCCGGACGACAGCAATAAGTCGATGCCGTCTACTAGGTGCCCGTCCAATCACCGTTGTACGGCGGAAACCGGCCATATCCCCGTCGTGTGAACGTTGCCATGGCGCTTGGGGTGTCATTTCACCCCTACCGGAATCGACCCCCACCATCTGTTATCAACCGTTCCAGTCTCAGCCTGCCGGCCCGGTTTCCTTCCTGTCGGCCTGCTTGCGCGCCCGCGCAAACTGCAGCCCGGCGACGCCGGCCGTCGCAGCGAGCGCCAGGCCGATCGGAATGAGGCTCGAGGGCTGGTCGGCCTTTCTGAGCACCGCCACCACGTCATACCCGACATCCAGCCCGATGCGCTTGGCGTAGGATCCGAAATCGACATTGCTGATCATCAGCGCGTCGCCCGCTTGCGTGATGGTAAGGCCGATGCCGCGCAGCCGCTCCAGCGGCTCGCCCGGCTCGCCGAGCGGCACGTTGACCGTCTTGCGGACATCCTCGCCCATGAGGTCGACACCCTCGACGACGAAATTGATGCGGCCATCGGCCGGCGTCTGCGCCACCGCCGACAGGAACTCGCTCGCCGGCAACTCCTCGTAAGGCCGCGACACCTGGTTGAGCCACCAGTCCGGCCGGAACAGCGTGAAGCAGATGAGCAGCAGCGCCGCACTTTCCCACAGGCGGCTTTTCGTCACGAACCAGTTCATCGTCGCCGCTGAAAACAGCAATATTGCGATCAGCGACACGGTTGCCACCCAGATCGTCTGGGGCCAGGTGTCGACTCCGATCAGCAGGATCGCCGGATTGAAGATGAAGACGAACGGCAGGATCGCCGTGCGCAGCGAATAGAGGGCGCCCTGGAAACCGGTGGCGATCGGATCCTCCTTGGAAATCGCCGCCGCCGCGAACGCGGCCAGCCCGACGGGCGGGGTGATGTCGGCCATGATGCCGAAGTAGAAGACGAACAGGTGGACCGCGATCAGCGGGATCGGCAATCCGGCCTGGGCGCCGAGATCGACCACGACCGGGGCCATCAGCGTGGCGACCAAAATGTAGTTTGCGGTGGTCGGAATGCCCATGCCGAGCACAAGGCTGATCGCGGCGATGAGGATCAGCATCAGGATGACATTGCCGCCGGAGATGAACTCGACGAGTTCCGTCATCATCAGGCCGAGACCGGTCAGCGTGATCGTGCCGACGACGATGCCGGCGGTGGCGGTGGCGATACCGATGCCGATCATGTTGCGGGCGCCGAGCGCCAGCCCGTCGATCAGGTCGTCCCAGGCAGCCCGCACTGAGGCGGCGAGATTTCCTTTGCGGAACAGCGCCATCAGCGGCTTGCGGGTGGCGACAATAGCGAGGATTGAAACGGTCGCCCAGAACGCCGAGAGGCCGGGCGACATCTGCTCGACCATCAGGCACCACAGAAGCACCGCGATCGGGATGAGGAAATCGAGCCCGGTCCGCGTGACGTCCCAGGCGCGCGGCAGTTCCAGGATTGGGGCGTTCGGATCGTCGAGTGCGAGGTCCGGATAGCGCGAGGAATACCAGACCGAGGCGACGTAGAGAGCGACGCCGGCGAGCGCGAGCAGCGGCGGCGCGGCCCCACCGAAGACAGCCTGGATAGCAACGATGCCGTAATAGACGATACAGACGGCGAGAACGCTGCCCGATAGTCCCAGTCCCATCCGCAGCATCCGTTCTCTTGCCGGCGTCGGACGCTGCGGGATCGTCTTCAGGCCCGTCTTAATCGCTTCGAGATGAACCATGTAGAGCAGCGCGATATAGGAGAAGACCGCCGGCAGCAGCGCGTGCTTGACGATCTCCGCATAGGGAATGCCGACATATTCGACCATCAGGAAGGCGGCCGCGCCCATCACCGGCGGCATGATCTGGCCGTTGATCGAAGCTGAAGCCTCGATGGCGCCCGCTTTGACGCCGGAAAGGCCGGTGCGCTTCATCAGCGGGATGGTGAAGATGCCGCCTGAAACCACGTTGGAGACGGACGAGCCGGATACAACGCCGTTGAGGGCCGACGAGACCACCGCGACTTTCGCCGGGCCGCCGCGCAGATGGCCGAGCAGCGCAATGGAGATCTGCATCATCCAGTTGCCGGCGCCTGCCTTTTCCAGAAGCGTGCCGAACAGGACGAACAGAAAGACGAAGCTCGTCGACACGCCAAGGGCAATGCCGAAGACGCCTTCGGTTGTCAGCCATTGATGGTTGAGAAACTTGGTGAGCGATGCGCCGCGATGCTGAATCACGTCCGGCATGTACTGGCCGGCAAAAGTGTAGAAGATGAAGACACACGCCACGACCACCATCGGCAGGCCGAGCGCACGGCGCGTCGCCTCGAGCAGCAACAGGATGCCAACGGTGCCGGTCACCAGATCGAGCGTGGTCGGCTGGCCCGGCCGTCCGGAAAGCACGACGTAAAAGAGAAAGAGGTAGGCGCCGGCAAATCCGCCGGCCACGGCCAGCACCCAGTCGAGCAGCGGCACGTAATCGCGGGGCGAGGATCTCAGCGCCGGATAGGCGAGGAAGGTCAAGAACAGCGCAAAGCCGAGATGGATGGCGCGCGCTTCCGTGTCGTTGAGGATGCCGAAGCCGAACACGAACGGCAAAGGCGAAGCGTACCAGAGCTGGAAAAGCGACCACGCGACTGCAACCCACAGCAGGATTCGCCCGACCATGCCAGCCGGATGCCGGCCACCCGTGTCGGCCTCCGCGACAAGTTGTTCGAGCTCTTCGAGATCGACGCCGGCCGGTTGTGCCTTCACTTCGCTCATGACGTCGTCTCCTGTTGCGGATGGCACCGGCGGATCAGCTGGACCCGCCGGCCCGTCATCAGGTCACGAAGCCTACTTCAACCAACCCTTCTCCTTGAAGTATTTTTCAGCGCCCGGATGCAGCGGCGCGGAATTTCCTTCCGCCACCATCTTGGCGGGATCGAGATTGGCGAAGGCCGGATGCAGCGACTTGAACTCGTCGAAGTTCTCGAACACCGCCCTGGTCAGTTGGTAGACGCTCTCATCGGGAACCTTGGCCGAGGTGACCAGTGTGGCGAGCACGCCGAAAGTCCCGGTATCGTCGGGATTGTTTGCGTAAAGACCGCCTGGGATGATCGCCTTGGCATAGTAAGGATTCTCGGCGACAAGCTTGTCCACGACTTCTCCAGTCAACGGCACCAGCTTGGCGGCGCAGGTGGTCGTCGGATCCTGGATGTTGGCTGAAGGATGGCCGACGCCGTAGAAGAACCCGTCGATCTTGCCGTCGCAGAGCGCCGGCCCGTGCTCGTCAGCCTTCAGCTCCGATGCGAGCGAAAAGTCGGCCAACGTCCAGCCCATCGCGCCGAGCAGACGCTCCATGGAAGCGCGCGTCCCGGAACCGGGATTGCCGACGTTGAAACGCTTGCCCTTAAAATCCTCGAATTTCGTCACGCCGGCATTGGGATGCGCCAGCACCGTGAACGGCTCCGGATGGATCGAGAAGACCGCGCGCAGGTCGGTATGGGGGCCACCGTCCTTGAATGATTCCAGCCCCTTGTAGGCGTTGTACTGGACGTCCGACTGGGCCATGCCGAAGTCGAGTTCGCCTTCCTTGATCGTGTTCACGTTGAATGCCGATCCGCCGGTCGATTCGACCGAGCAGCGGATGCCGTGTGTCTTGCGATCCTTGTTGAGCAACCGGCAGATAGCGCCGCCGGCGGCATAGTAGACGCCGGTGACGCCACCGGTCCCGATGGTAACGAAATTCTGCTGCGCCATTGCGCTGGCCGAAAACAGCAGCGCCGCCGACAAGGCGGCGATCTGCGCTCCGAGGCGTGCAGTCCGGGCATGTTTCATCTGGTTCTCCCTTGGTATTTTGCGTGCCGTCGCGGCCGTCCGGTGTTTTGGTGTCAAGGCACGTCGATGCATGCTACGATTGTTGCGCTTTATCAATCAAGGGAAATGCTTGTTACAATGGACAGTCGGGAGATGGGTTTCGACGCGCTTTTGGCGCGCATACTGACCGAACTCCCAAAATTGAGCTCGGAACTGCGCAAGGCGGCGCGTTTCCTGGTCGATCACCCCGACGAGGTGGCGCTGGTGTCCATGCGGGTGCTGGCCTCGCGATCAGAGGTGACACCGACGACCTTCGTGCGACTGGCGCGGCGACTGGGTTTTGGCGACTGGGCGGCGCTGCGCAAGCCGTTCGAAGACCGGCTGCGCTCCGGCAAGGCACCTTTCGCGGCAAGGGCCGATGCGCTAGTCAGGCGCAGGTCGGAGACGATCTTCGCCGAATCGCTGAGGACGACTGTGGCCAATCTGGCGACGGCCGAAGCCGTCAACGGCAGCGAAGAAATCGCAAGGGCCTGCGCGATACTGGAGAAGGCTCAGCGCATACGTGTCGCCGGGTTCCGAAGCTGCCGCGCGCCCGCCCACGCGCTTGTCTATCTCTGCCGGATGTTTCGGCGCGAGATCACGCTGCTCGGCGGCGACGGCGGTGCGATCGAGGCGGAACTCGCAGTGCTTGGAAAGAAGGAAGCGGTCGTCGCGATCGGCTTTTCGCCCTATTCGCGTGAACTCGGGCCCGTGGTGGAGGCTGCGCAACGACACAGCGTTCCGATTGTCGCGATCGTCGACAGCATGGCTGCTCCGATCGCGCGGCATGCACAGGTTGTCTTGCGATTCTCTACCGACAGCCCGTCCTTCTTCCCGTCGGTAGCCGCAGCCATGGCTATCGTGGAAGCGCTGGCCGCAACGATGCTGGCGCGCAGCGGGCCGGCAGCCGCGGCTCGTGTCAGGGAGACGGAATTGGAGTTACAGGCGTTCGGGGCCTATCTGCCGGAATGAAGAGCGCTGGCGCTATGCCACTGCAGCGTCTATCGCGTCGCCGAGCCGTTCAACAACCGCGTCGATTGCCGCGGCGTCTATGATGAAGGGCGGCGCCAGCAACACATGATCGCCGCGCACGCCGTCGATCGTGCCCCCTGCGGGATAGACCAGCAGGCCGCGCGCCATCGCCTCGCGCTTGATCTTCGCATTAAGCTTCCGCTTCGGTTCGAAGGGCGCCTTGGTCGAGCGATCCTCGACCAACTCTACACCCATGAAAAGGCCACGGCCGCGAATGTCGCCGATATGGGCATGGTTGCCGAACCGTTCGCCCAGTCGCCGCGAAAAATGCGCTCCCATCGCCCGGACATTGGCAAGCAGATCGTCGCGAGCGATCACCTCCTGGACGGCGAGCGCCGCCGCGCAGGCCATCGGGTGACACATATAGGTGTGGCCGTGCTGGAAGAAGCCGGAGCCTTCGGCGAACGCGTCGAAGATGTGGCGCGAAAGCAGCACCGCACCGATGGGCTGGTAGCCGCCGCCGAGGCCTTTGGCGATCGTCATCAGGTCGGGCGCAACGCCGTCCTGCTCGCAGGCGTGCAGCGTGCCGGTGCGGCCCATGCCGCACATCACCTCATCGAGGATGAGGAGCACACCGTAGCGGTCGCAGATTTCACGGACACGCCTGAAGTAGCCGGGAACCGCGGGCACTGCTCCTGCTGTCGCGCCGACCACAGGTTCCGCGACGAAGGCCATGACAGTGTCCGGACCGAGTTCGAGAATTTTATCCTCGAGCGCCTGGGCGGCGCGCAGTCCGTAGGCCGCCTCGCTCTCACCGGCTTTCTGGTAGCGGTAGGCATAGCATGGGTCGATGTGATGCGTGTCGATCAGCAAAGGGCGGAATTGGGCGCGGCGCCACTCATTGCCCCCGGCAGCGAGAGCGCCGAGCGTGTTGCCGTGATAGCTCTGTCGGCGGGCGATGACGTTTCGCCGCTCTGGCCTGCTGGTCTCGACGAAAAACTGCCGGGCCATCTTGAGCGCCGCCTCCACCGCTTCGGAGCCGCCGGACACGAAGTAGGCGTGGCTGATACCTTGTGGCGCGCCGGCGACGAGCTTGTCGGCCAATGTCTCGGCCGGCTCGTTGGTGAAGAAGCTGGTGTGGGCATAGGCGAGCTTGTCGGCCTGCGCATGGAGCGCGGCTGTCACCTCGGGATGGCCGTGGCCGAGGCAGGAAACCGCCGCACCACCTGACGCGTCGATATAGGCGCGGCCATCGCGGTCGAACAGTTCGATGCCCTTGCCGCCAGCCGCGACGGGCAGGCTCGCGTGGATCTGGCGGTGCAGGATGTGTGTCATGCCTTCCCCGATTGACGATGGCGCGATTTGCAGCGAACCTACCATGCAACATATGTTACACACTGCGCAATACTGAAACAATTGGACTGAGCCTATGACTATCGACAGGAACGCGACCGGCCCCGGACTTATCGCACCGACGGCAATCGCCGTTGCGCCGAATGGTGGACGGCGTGGCAAGCAAGACCACCCTGCCCTGCCGATCGGCCCCTGGGAATTGGCCCGGACTGCCGCCGCCTGCCTCGAGGCGGGCGCCGCCATGATCCATACCCATGTCCGCGACCGCGACGGCGGCCATTTGCTCGACGCGCACGCCTATCGCGAGACGACGAAAGCGATACGTGATGCGGTGGGCGAGCGGCTGATCATCCAGATCACCAGCGAAGCGATCGGCCGCTACCAGCCGGCCGAGCAGATGGCGGTGGTGCGCGCTGTCCGCCCTGAGGCGGTTTCGCTGGCGCTGCGTGAACTGGTGCCGGACGCCGCCCATGAGACCGCTTTCGCGCAGTTCCTGGCGTGGTTAAAGAGCGAGCGGATCGCCCCTCAGATCATCCTTTACGCGCCCGAAGAGGCGTCGGCCCTGGCCGCCATGCAGCAGCGCGGGCTGGTGCCTTTCAACGACATCCCGGTGCTCTATGTGCTCGGCCGCTACACGCCGGGACAGGTTTCGCGACCGGCCGATCTGCTGCCCTTCCTTGCGCAGGACCGCCCGCGCTTCGCGCACTGGATGGTCTGTGCCTTCGGTCGGCAAGAAACCGCTTGCGTTACGGCCGGTGCGCTGCTGGGCGGTCATGCCCGCGTCGGCTTCGAGAACAATTTTACCCTGGCCGACGGCACGACTGCCAAGGACAATGCCGCGCTCGTAACAGCGACCAAAGGCGCTCTGACTGGTTGCGGCGTCAGGATCGCCCAAGCCAACGACCTGCGCGCCGCTTGGTCGATCCACGGCTAACCCTCGGCCCACACGCCTCTTCGGTCCGTCACATTTGTCGAAAATCTCTTTGCTACGCTGCAACCGAACTTTTTGGCTGACGTTAAGGTTGCAACGGGCGCTGGGGAGGCCTTTATGCAGACGTACCTCGTCGAACAAATGGAGGGCGATGACGTGATTACGGTGCGTGTCATCAACGCGCCGAGCCCGTTCAAAGCCGCCGCCATGTCGACAGATCGACATGTTACGCTGCGAAGGTGGGAAAAGGATTGGATCCGAGTGACCGACGAGAACCGGGGACACATCTTTGCATACAGCTTTGTCTCCGACGCAAACCCGGACAACAGCGGGCTTGCAATAGCACCGAATAGATCAAGAAAAGCCCAAAAAGCCAATCAGCGACGCGAGTAAGCGGTTCTGGCGCGCTCCAGCAAAAAGCAAGAAAGGTGGCGTGAACACCGCGAATTGAGCCAAGCCAGCAGTTGCGGCATGGCTGACGCTCACGGCCTGGTGTGTCCCACAACCACCCTTCCCTCGCCGGCTTGGTTCGTGACCGCCCGGATCCCCTCGAAGGACCTGGAGCGCTCCAGCAAACGCATGACCTGCCGGTCCTGGCCGAGACCGACCTCGAAGAGCAGGATGCCTCCGCGCCGCAAGTAGCGCGGCGCGTCCTTGATCACCCGCATATGGATGCTCAGGCCGTAGGGGCCGGCTGCAAACGCTTCACGCGGCTCGAGCTCGGTCAGATGCGCGCGGTCGCCCTCGAGCCGCTTTTCCGAAATGTAAGGCGGGTTGCAGGTGATCACGTCGATCGTGTCATCAAGCTGCAAACCCGAGAAAGCACTGAACAAGTCACCCCTCAGCACCGACACGCGATCTGCCATGTCGTGATGGGCGACGTTGCGGCGCGCGACCTCGACGCATCCATCGGTGAGATCGCTCGCCCAGACTTGCGCGGCAGGGGCGTAATGCGCGATGGCGCAGGCCAGATTGCCGGCCCCGCAGCACATGTCGACAACCCGCGGCGCCGACAGGTTCATTTGCCGCAGAACATCAAGTGCTGTCATGCCGAGCAACTCCGTCTCCGGCCGGGGAACGAGCGCACCGGGCGCGATGAGCAACTCCAGCCCCATGAAGATGGTGCGGCCTTTGCGGTAGGCTTCGGCGACACTGATCTCTTCGCTCACGACAGCTCCCTCCCTGTCTTGCCGGTCGCAGTGCCCGACAATTGAGTGGAAGTTAAATCACTAAGTTGCCGATCGACAATCGAAAAACACGCCTCGCCATGGGCATTTGCGATCGCGAGTTATCGGCATCGTCTCAAAGGCGTTGGCACATGGTCCTGGAGGATAGGAACGGAAGATTCGACGTGCTCAGCGGCTCCCGTCGACAGGGTTCAAAAAAAGAGGAGCCTTACCCGCCTTTTAGGATTATATTAGCAAGCTGGGCTTGCGGTGTTGGGGCACCGCTGGCGTTGCTGGTGAATTGACGAGTGATTGGCCGCGACTCCAAAGGCCGGTGACCGCTCAATCCATTCAGGTTTCGTTGGGGTAGTTCAATGTATCGAATCGTCATCGCCGACGATCACGGCCTGTATCGTCGTGGCCTGCGCTTGGCTCTGAGCGCAGGCATTCCAGGTGTGGAGATATTTGAGGCGTCGTGTTTCGACGCCGCGCTCAGTCTGCTGGCCGAGCAGGCGTCCGTTGATCTTGCGATCCTGGACCTGAACATGCCGGGATTGTTCAATCAGGAAGTGCTCAGCGGCATTCTATCGGCTTATCCGGATACGCGATTTGCCATCGTTTCCGGAAACGATTCACGCTCGGAGATACTCACGGCTCTGTCGATCGGTCTCCACGGCTATATCGTAAAGTCGCAAAAAGACGAGGAGGTCGTCATGGCCGTCAACGAAATCCTCTCGGGCCGCATCTACGTCCCTGCACTTCTGTCGCGCCCCGGTGCTGCGCAAACAACTCACGTACCTGCTCCCGCCGAGCCTGTCCCGCAGCGACGCACCAACACCGGCAATCTTGGCAGGCTGACCTCGAGGCAAAAGGAGGTCCTCAAGCTGATGGCGGAAGGGTATTCGAACAAGGAAATCGCGCGCGATCTGGAGATCGCCGAAGCGACGACGAAAATCCATGCCGCTGCGGTTTTGCGTGAGCTTGGGGTGCGGAATCGGACGGAGGCTGCCGTTATGCTGAAGACGTGGTTAACGAGGGATATCAATTAACTAGAGCACCACGTTCTTTTGATACGCAAGGGGCTTGGCCCGCTGGCGTTCAAGGGCCGATTTCCTTGCGCGACAGCCGCAGCGAATAGCGCAGCCCGTGATCCGTCATTTCCAACTTGGGAGAGTGACCGACAAGCGGCGCCCCATCCACTCCGATTATCATTGAACCGAAACCATGGCGGACAACTTTTGCAGGCCGCCGCCGCCCTGATTCCATCCAATCGAACACGATGTCACCGCCCGCATCTTCCGACGCGAACGTCCAATTTACCTCGACCCGGCCCTTTGAATCGCCAAGGGCTCCATGTTTCAAGGAATTGGTCGCAAGCTCGTGAACAATCATCGCAAAGCTCTCGGCGGCACCTCCCGACATCGTAACCGAGGGACCGCTGACAGATATTTCGCGTGTCCCCATATACGGTTGCAACTCCTGGGCAACGAGATCGTGAAGCATCCCCGACCCGCTGCTGTTGCCCGAAAGGAGCAGATGCGTTGCCTCGAGCGAACGAATCCTGTCGATGAGCGTCTCCTTGTACCTGGCGACATTGTTCTCGGGAACATTGACCATGTTCACCAGTGCCGTGATCACCGGGAACAGGTTGATGAACCTGTGGCGTTGCTCGAGCATGATGCGCTCCCGCTTCTTTGCCGCGGCACGCAGCAGCGTGGTTTGCCGTCGCTCGGTCAGGTCGGCGGCCACGCCGAGCCGCTGGAGACGATCATCGTATTTCTCTTCCCTTCCGCGCAGAGCAACCCAGCGGATATGTCCGTCCGGTCGTCGGACGCGAATCTCGACGTCGTAGTTGGTGACCGATGCGAGCTTTCTCGATACAGCCAGCTTTGGCCAGTCCGCCGGATGAACGACGGCCGACAGTTCCCCCAACCG
This sequence comes from Mesorhizobium sp. WSM4815, assembly GCF_055811575.1. Lineage (NCBI taxonomy): Bacteria > Pseudomonadati > Pseudomonadota > Alphaproteobacteria > Hyphomicrobiales > Phyllobacteriaceae > Mesorhizobium > Mesorhizobium sp. WSM4815. The sequence goes on from NZ_JBVVQS010000097.1 coordinate 84,242, forward strand.
GCGGCTGCCGGCGGGGGGCAGTCCGAGAATGTCCCAGAATGCGCCCGAACCGGTGACGATGCCGTCTTTAAGGTCGATCCGCCACGTGGCCAGGCGTCCAGCAGACAAAGCCAGATCCAGCCACTCCTTCTGAGCCCGAAGCGCTTCGTGCACGGCTCGTCGTCCCGAGATATCGTCGACCACAACGAAAATAGTCTCTGAGAGAACCCCGTCGGGCACGGACAAAGACAGCGTTAGCCGCGCCCAGAATGCCGAACCGTTCTTTCTTGACAGACGCACCTCCGAAGCGAACGAAGCAGAGTCTTTGCCCAGGCCAGCCAGCAATTGCGCCAAGGCATCACGGTCGTCCGGATGGACGAGTGTCTCCAGCTGCAATTGGGCAAGCTCCTCCTCCTCGTAGCCTGTCATCTCGCTGAGGCGTCTGTTGGATTGCAGCAGCTCACCTTTGTCGTTAATGTTTGCGAACCCCATGGCGGCGCGCTCGAAAGCCCAACGATAGCGGCTTTCGGTTGCTTCGACGGCAGCGAGCCTGGCTTCGGCTACCTCCAGCAGCTCACGCACGTCCTGCCGCAGCCGATGGAATGTCATGGCAATCACGCCACCGGAAATCAGAAGCAGAATGGCGCGCGCCCAATCTTCGCCGGAGATCTGACCATGCAGGGTGCTTCGTGTCCACAAGCCGGCAGCCACCATCAGGACCGTTGCCGCAAGCGCAGGACCACGGTCTTCAAGGTAGGAAATGATAATAATAGCTGGAATAAATTCCAGGAAACTCGACCCTTCTCCGATGTATGCTGACGCTTTTGTTTCAAATATCAGCGTAGCTGCCAGCACCGATGCGGAGGCAATGTGAGTTAGCAGTCTGCCCGTTGGGTTCAAATCCGACCTGCGCGACTGCCAGTTCATCGACATAGACTACTACCTTATGACTAGGCCATCGAGACTAGAGCAAAAAACGTACAACCTAGTCCGACTGCGGGATTGCCATACCACTATCACAGCGCGCATTTTATCAAACAGGGGCGAACAGAACTCATCAGAATATAACGAGTTTCAAGACAGTAGGGAGCGCATTTTTTGCGAGCCCTGCGCAAGAAGACTGTTCGTAAATCCCGGGCAAGTTACTACGGGCTGATGGACCTTTGGGGAGGTTGGAAAATGGCTATGATCGATAGATACAGTGATGCCGTTGTGGGCGACCGGTACATCACGACAGGAACCAAGTATAACCCTGACGCGCAGGTCACGCGCCCCTCTTATGCTTATCCTTCAGCTCGTGCATCAGATCGGCCGGAGACAGGGGGCGACGAACCAAGGAGACGCAGCCTGGAATCCGTCACCGGCATGCTTGATCGCCTTGGCTGTGGTTATCTCGTACTAGACCGCGACAGAAAAGTAATCGAATGGAACGCGGCCGCTCTAACCACGCTGGAGCGCCCCACACCGGAGCGCCCCACTCTGGAGCACAAAGGCGAAGCGGCTGATACAGCCAGTGCGCTTTCGGCAGCCCTAAGGCGGCTGGTCGCAAATGTTCCGGCGCCTTTCCTGCCGGGCTCCCTTTCCTGGGTGGTGATCCGCAGCACAGGTGACAGGCCGGTGGTACTGAAAGAGAACGGTCTTATCGCCCCCGACGGAACCAGCATCGTGGCATTGCTTGGCCGTGTGAACAGGTCGGGGCCAAATCCTCAGACACTGCAAAGGATGTTTGGCTTGACGAGCGCGGAAACGCATCTGGCTCTGCGTTTGGCTCAGGGCGATGCGCCTTTGGAGATCGCCCGCAGTTGGCGGCTCAGCCGCACCACGATCCGCTCACAGCTTGCCTCGCTGTTCGCCAAGACCGAAACGAGACGTCAGGCGGAACTGGTGGCTCTTCTGGGGCGCATTTCGGTCTTGCCATGATTTTGGGGTCGGCCTGGATCCAGGCGCCCGGGCATCCTGCGCACCGACGCAGATCGCCGCTGTCGCGGTGATGCTGCTCGCCAACTGGGCTGGTCGGCAAACTGGCACCTGGGAGCGCTGGCGTCTATCGCCGAGGCGTGTATGCGCTGTCCATCTTTTCGCCGCGTATCGGCAGCGCTATGTCATCGTCCAGGAGCCGGGTGATCCGGGCAAAGCCCTTAAAAGCCTTTCTTGCTTCCTCGGCAGACATCTGACCTGCCAGTGCCGCAGCGCAGCAGTTCAGCGCGCATTGATACACCGGGCCGCGCCTACCCTTCGGCCAGTGGCGCAAAAACGTCATCGCTTCGCTGACATTGTCGATTTCTTCCACAGGCTCTCCGTGCCCGCGCGCAATTCGCACCGGCGTAAAGAATTCTAGGCGATTCATCGTTTCCTCCCGTCGATCGCGATGCGTTCGATCGAACCTTATTAAATTCACGGCCAGCCAATTGGTTCCCGAAAAACGCGAGAAATGGCAGCGGGCCGGCTGGCTGAATCGCCACTCATTGCCCGAGTTCTTGCCTCCGACTTCTTGGCCGTCGCGGGAACGTTCGGGGGAGTGGTGCATTTCGACATCAGCGACGATCTTTCAGGGAAATGCCAGCCTATGAAAATAGCCCATGTGGCGCCGCTCCACGAATCCGTGCCGCCTCGGCTCTATGGGGGCACGGAGCGCATTGTCTCGTATCTGACTGAAGGGTTGGTGGAGCTAGGCCATGACGTAACTTTGTTCGCCAGTGGCGATACAAGGACCTCGGCAAAATTAGTGCCGTGTCGCGAGCGTGCGCTGCGTCTTGACCCAAGCCCGCTGAAATCCGAGACGGCCGCGCACCTTTCGATGCTTTCCGAGGTGAGGAAACGCGCTCAAGAATTTGATATCATTCACTTCCACCTCAGCCATTTCCTGCATTTTTCCTTCTTCGAGCACATCCATGAGCGGACGGTGACGACGCCGCATGGCAGGCTCGACTATGTCGATCTGGCACCGGCCTATGAGCGTTTTCCGCGCTTTCCGATGATCTCCGTGTCCGGCAGCCAAAGGACGGGGCTGGCTGACGCCAACTGGCTGGCGACGATCCACCACGGACTGCCGACCGAACTCTACAAGCCGGTTTTCGAGCCGAGCCCAGGGGAGCGCTACCTCGCCTTCCTTGGCCGGATGTCGCGCGACAAGCGTCCGGATCGTGCCATCGAAATCGCGCTGCGCTCGGGGCTGAAACTGAAGCTTGCAGCAAAGATCGGCGACGACGACCGGGCTTATTTCCGCAAAATGGTCGAGCCGCTGGTCGATGGTGATCGTGTCGACTATGTCGGCGAGATCGAGGAAGACAATAAGGCGGAATTCCTCGGCAAGGCGGCCGGCCTCGTATTCCCGATCGACTGGCCGGAGCCGTTCGGTCTTGCCGTCATAGAAGCGATGGCCTGCGGCACGCCGGTGATTGGCTGGAACTGCGGCGCCTTGCCGGAAATCGTCGATCAAGGCGTGACCGGTTTTATCGTGGATTCCATGCAAGGCGCGGTTGCTTCGGTGCCCGACTTGCTGCGGCTCGACAGGCGGAGGGTGCGAGCTGTCTTCGAAACGCGGTTTTCTGCCAAAAGAATGACCCGCGACTATATTTCCGCCTATGCGCGCCTGATCGGCGCCTCGGCCGAAGCAAGAGCGTCGTGAGCGGCATTACCTTAGGGGGCGAAACGAGAGGGATATGTAGAGAATGGCCCAACTCGACGAGCGCCAGCTTGATCCCGCGGTAGCACTTGCGTCCCTGGACGCCACCGCACCTCGAGAGCCGCATCGGCTATTCGCCCTCAAGCAAGGCGATTGTTTTGCCGTGGCCGACGCCTACGGCGATATCCGCGGCGCCGGCGACGGTTTCTTCCGTGACGACACGCGGGTGCTTTCCGAATTCCGGCTGACCGTCGGCGAGCGGCAGACATCGCTGCTCGGTGCGTCGCTCAGCCAGGACAATGTGCTCTTCACCTCCAACCTGACCAATCTGCCGATGCAGAGCGTCCGCGGCAGGGACATTCCGCAGGGCGCGATCCATATCGAACGCGTCAGGCTGCTTTGGCAGGACCGGCTGTTTGAACGCATCACCCTTTCCAACTACAGCCAGGAACAGTCCACCATCCGCGTTTCGCTGCATTTTGCCGCAGATTTCCGCGACATGTTCGAAGTGCGCGGCTCGACAAGACTGAAGCGCGGCATGGCCCATGCCGCCGAGACGGATGCGACCTGCGTGCTGCTGCGCTACGACGGGTTGGACGGGCTGGCGCGGATATCGGCGATATCGTTCTCGCAGGCGCCAGACCAGCTGACGGGCGACCGTGCGGATTTCCTGATTGCCGTGACGAGGCGCAGCCGCAAGATGCTGTATGTCGAAGTCGGTCCCGAAACGGCGGAAACGCCGAACCGCGATCGTTTCCGCGCCGCCGCGGCCCGGGCTCGCTTCGGCATGCGGGCCAAGCGCCGCCACGGTGCTACGGTGCACAGTTCCGGGCGCGTCTTCAACGATTGGGTCGAGCGTGCCCGCGCCGATGTGGCGCTGCTGACCACCGAGCTTTCGACCGGACCCTACCCCTATGCGGGCATCCCTTGGTTTTCGACGGCTTTCGGCCGCGACGGCGTGATCTCCGCCTTGCAGATGCTGTGGCTCAACCCAGGCTTGGCGCGAGGCGTGCTGGCGTTCCTTGCCCAGCACCAGGCGACGGAGACATCGCCATTCAGCGATTCGCAGCCGGGCAAGATCATGCACGAGACCCGCAAAGGCGAAATGGCGGCGCTGCGGGAACTCCCCTTCGGCCGCTACTATGGCGGTGTCGACACGACGCCACTCTACATCCACCTCGCCTGCGCCTATGCGGACCGTACCGGTGACATGGCGTTCGTCGACAGCCAGTGGCCGTCGCTCTGCGCTGCAGCTGAATGGATCGAGGAGGCGAGCCGGCCGACCGGCTTCGTCACCTATCAGCGTGCCGCCGAGACCGGCCTCGCCAACCAGGGATGGAAGGACAGCCACGATTCCGTCTTCCATGCCGACGGCCGAACCCCCAGGGGACCGATCGCCCTGGTGGAGGTGCAAGGCTATGCCTTTGCCGCGTTCCGGGGGTTGGCGGCGCTCGCTCGCCGCCGCGGTGAGATCGACAGGGCCGATCATTGGGAGAGCAGCGCCGAAGCCATGCGCGCCGCTGTGGAGCGCCATTTCTGGCTGGACGATCTCGGCTTCTATGCCTTGGCGATCGACGGCGCCGGCGAGCCCTGCAAGGTGCGGACGTCTAATGTCGGGCACCTTCTCTATGTCGGCCTCCCCGCGCCGGCACGGGCGCAGATGGTCGCCGACCAGCTGCTTTCGGCGTCCTTCCATTCGGGCTGGGGGCTGAGGACGCTCGCCGACGATGCTGTGTTCTTCAACCCGATGTCATACCACAACGGCTCGATCTGGCCGCATGACACCGCCATTTGCGGCGCCGGTCTGGCACGCTTTGGCGAGCGTGAACACGTGATCCGGCTGATGAGCAGCACCTTCGAATCGGCGGTCCACTTCAACATGCGGTTGCCCGAACTGTTCTGCGGCTTTACCCGCGCGCCGGGCGAGGCGCCGATCGCCTATCCGGTCGCCTGCCTGCCGCAGGCATGGTCGGCTGGGTCTGCCTTCATGCTGATGCAGGCCTGCCTCGGCCTCGAGATCGATGGCTGGGACGGCGAAATCCACGTCACCCGTCCCAGGCTGCCGATCGGCATCGACACGCTGACGCTGAGGCATCTTGGCGTTGGCACCAGGAAGGTGGATCTGACATTCCAGCGTGTCGGCGACAGGGTGGTCGCCTTTCTCGCCGACCGGCACGAGGGATTGGTGCCGCTCGTCGTGCGGACCTAGTTTGGCTTTTCGCATGGAACCAGCCGCCGGGCTGCAATTAGCGGAACCGATGGCCCGTCCGAGCGTTCCGACGCACGGCAGCTGATTGGCGGCTGCGAGTTTCGAAAAACAATCAAAAGGGCCACCGACCGGCCGGAGAAGATCGTTGTTCCCATGTCAGACTTTGGCGTAGAGGTACTCTGGGTTCTAATCATTGCAAGCCTTGGCCTTTCCGCTGTTGCCCTGGTGTTCTCGATATCCCACCGGCGCCACATACCAGCGGCTGCATCCTCCCCAGGCGATGACCTGGCTTCGGAAGCGGCTCGCACGCTGCTGCGGGAGTTTGAAAAGAATGGCCACTCGGCCGATGCCGCGCTGATCACATGGTCGCCCGACACGTTGCGCAAGATCCTGGCCGACGATCTGCCGGAGACGCAGGTGATCGTCGTATCCAACCGCGAGCCCTACATCCACAACACCAGGGATGATGGCGTCGAGCTCCTGGTGCCGGCCAGCGGGCTGGTTTCGGCACTTGAGCCGATCACCCGCGCCTGTGCCGGCACCTGGATTGCGTATGGCGGCGGAACAGCGGACCGTCTTACCGTCGATGAGAACGACCGGGTTGAAGTGCCGCCCGGCAATCCGTCCTACACGCTGCGCAGGGTCTGGCTGAGCGAGGAAGAATACCAGGCCTATTATCTAGGCTTCGCCAATGAAGGCCTGTGGCCGCTTTGTCATATCGCCTTCACCCGCCCGATTTTTCGGGCGTCGGACTGGCAGGCCTATGAAGCCGTCAACCGGAAGTTCGCCGACACGGTGGTTGCCGAAGCGCGCAACGAGCGGCCGATCGTGCTGGTCCAGGACTACCACTTCGCGCTCTTGCCGCGCATGATTCGTGAGCGCCTGCCCGAGGCGATCATCATCACTTTCTGGCATATCCCATGGCCCAACTCGGAAGTGTACAGTATCTGTCCATGGCGTGAACGGATCCTGGAAGGCTTGCTGGGCAGCTCCATCATCGGCTTCCATACGCAGTTTCATGCCAATAATTTCACCGAGAGCGTCGATCGCTTCCTGGAAAGCCGGATAGAACGGGCGGACGCGGCGATCTCCTATGGCGGGCAAACGACGCTGGTCCACGCTTACCCCATCTCCATAGAATGGCCGGCCGAACTGCTGGCAAGATTGCCGGCTGTCGAGGAATGCCGTGCCCGTGTGCGCCAAAGATTCGGGCTGCCGGCGAACGTCAAACTGTGCGTCGGCGTCGAGCGCCTCGACTACACCAAAGGCATTCTCGATCGCTTTCACGCCTTGGACGAATTGTTCACGCGACATCCCGAATGGGTAGGCAGAGTGGTTTTCCTGCAGGTCGCGGCGCCCAGCCGGGGCTCATTGCCAGCCTACCAGCAGCTTCATGACGAATGCCTTCGCTCTGCCGAAGAGCTCAACCAGCGCTATGGCGGGGAGAACTACAGTCCCGTCCTGATGCTCGCCGAACATCATTCGCAGGAGCAGGTCTACCAGATCTATCGCGCCGCCGACATATGCATGGTCACCAGCCTGCATGACGGCATGAACCTGGTGGCCAAGGAATTCGTCGCAGCACGCGACGACGAACAGGGCGTGCTGTTGCTCAGCACCTTTGCCGGCGCTTCGCGCGAACTGCTGGAGGCCCTGATCGTCAACCCCTATGATGCAACCATGATGAGCGAGGCGCTGCTGCAGGCGCTGACGATGACGCCGGACGAGCAGCGCGAGCGCATGCGGCCGATGCGCGAGATGGTCCGCGACAATAATGTCTATCGCTGGGCCGGCAGCATGCTGCTGGACGCTGCCCGCCTTCGCAAACGCGGGGTGAATGGCAACGGCGAGCGGCCATCCAACAGCAACAACGTCGTTTCCCTCTTCGAGCGGGCACGAAAGGCGGCGTCGTGACGGACCTTCGACTGCCGCTGGCCCCCGACCTGCCGGAAGGGCAATGGGCGCTTTTTCTCGATATCGACGGCACCTTGCTGGAACATGCCGCTCATCCGGATGCCGTCTTCGTCGGTGATGAACTGCGTGAGCTTCTCGGACAAATCGAGCGGAGGCTGGGCGGCGCCCTCGCCTTCATCACCGGGCGTTCGGTCTCTGCCGTGGACAGATTGTTTCATCCCCTGAAGCTGCGCGTTGCAGGGCTGTACGGACTCGAACATCGGTTGACGGCGGACGGTCAAGTCGAGCTTGCCGACGCTCCGGCGGATATCGCGGCTCTTGCCGACGAGATTGAGGCCGAACTGGGTGGAGGCAAGGTCTACGTCGAGCGCAAGGGACCGGTCCTGGCCATCCATACCCGCGCTGCGCCGCAACTGCTTGCCCGGGCAACGCAGCTTATCGAACAGGCATTGACGCAACTTCCGCCCGGCTACCGCGTGATTGCGGGAAACGCTGGCGTTGAACTCATGCCGCTGGAAGCCGTCAAAGGAGCTGCCATCCGGCGTTTCATGGAAATCCAGCCCTTTGCCGGTCGGCGACCCGTATTCCTTGGAGACGACACTTCGGACGAAAACGGTTTCGAGGCAATAAACGAAGCCAACGGCATCTCTATCCGCGTAAAACCGCGCGGGCCGACGGTTGCAAGCTATGGTCTCGACGACGTGACCGAGGCGATAGCCTGGCTCGCGGCCAATTTCGGCGCGGCGCGAGTGTCCTGATCGCGATCCCGGTGATCATTGGACAGGCTCGCGCCATGCCTGATCCCATGAACGCCGATTGGTTTCGGTTCAGCCGATCTTCCCGTCCACGATGTGAATGCGGCGATCCATGCGCGCCGCCATGTCGAGATCATGCGTAACTGCCACGACGGTCTTGCCGCCCTCGCGCACCAGGTTCTCTAGGATTGCGAAGACCTGCTCGGAACTCTTGCTGTCGAGGCTCCCCGTCGGCTCATCGGCAAGGATAAGCGGCGGGTCGTTGGCGAGCGAGCGTGCTACCGCGACGCGCTGACGCTGGCCGCCCGAGAGTTGGTCAGGCCGCTTGTCGAGATGTTCGCCGAGTCCCAGGGATGAGAGCAGCTCACCGGCCCGTTTGCGCATCTGAGGACGCGCCAGCCGGCCAAGCTTGCGCATTGGGATTTCGACATTTTCGCGCGCCGTGAACTCCGGCAGCAGAAAGTGGAACTGGAACACGAAGCCCAGCATCGAAAGCCTGGTCCGCGCGCGCTCCCTTTCATTCATCGGCTCGGCGTCGCGGCCGCCTATTGTCAACGTCCCGGCGGTCGGCCGGTCGAGCAGCCCGAGCAGATAGAGCAATGACGATTTTCCGGAGCCGGAGGGACCGGTGACGGCGACGAATTCCCTTTCGTTGATCGCCAGCGTGATGTCCTTGACCAGCGTGACGGGAACCGTCTCGGGCAACACGCGGGTGAGTTTCTCGGTCTCGATGAGTGCGCTCATGACGCGCCTCTGATGATCTCGACGGGGTTCAGGCGCGCCGCACGACGCGCCGGCAGGTAGCCGGCCACTGCCGCCGAGCCCAGCGCGAAGGCCGACGCGATGACGTAGTGCATCAAGCTCCAGGCGATCGGCAGCCGGGTCATCTCCTGGCCGGTCGCGGCGATCTCGAAACGCACCAGCGACAGCGCATAGGTCATGGAGACGCCGAGCAGCCCGCCGAGCACGGAGCCGGCAGCGCCGATCGCGACGCCTTCCAGCAGAAAGAGCCGGCGCATGTCGGACCCCGGGAAGCCAAGCGACTTCATGATGGCGATGTCGCGCGCCTTTTCGTGCGTGATGGTGGAGATGATGTTGTAGATGCCGAAGCCAGCGACCAGCATGATCGCGCCGACAACGGTGTACATGATGACGTTGCGTACGACGAGCGCTTCGAGGATCGATTCATTCGCCTCCTGCCACGCCACCGCCTTGTAGCCCAGTTCGGCCTCGGCACGCTGCGCCACCGCCGGAGCGCGGTCAGGATCGTCGAGCTTGATGCGGATCTCGTTGATGGCGTTCGGACGCGCCGAGAGGATCTGCGCGTTTTTCAGAAGCACATAGGCCTCGCCTTCGTCGCGCGCGGTGGTGCCGGTGTGGAACAGGCCGGCGATCTTGAAGTTGCGCGACAGTCCCTCGGCAGAAACCGCCGTTATCGTGTCGCCGAACCCGGCGCCGAGCCGGCTCGCCATCGTGTCGCCGATGAGCACGTTGTTGCCGCCCGCGGCAAGCGCCGAAAAGCTGCCTTCGACGAAGTTTCCGACAATCGGCGACACGCCGGACTCGCGCTCCGGTTCGATGCCAATGATCGCCGCGCCGACTTCGCGGCTGGAAAAACGGATCACACCCTGCGTTTTGAGGCTTGCCGCGAACCGACCGGGAATCCAGCTCTCCAGCCAGGAGGTCGCGGCGGTCGGATTGATGATGCCGCGTCGATCGTCACGCGGCCTGAGCCCGGAAATCGCCACTGTCGCAAAAGCATCCTCGGCCGGTTGACGGCGGGCTGTGCGCTGCTCGTCGGTGATGTCGACATGCGGCATCGTGTCGACGAGCTGCCTGACGAAATCGTCCTGCCCACCCTGCATCAGCGCCGCCATGGCGATGGAGAATCCGACACCGACCGCAACGCCGATCACGGCAACCAGCGTCTGGCGACCGCGGCCGGCAATGTGCGTGAGGGCGATGTCGAAGATGAGCGGCATCGTGCTTCATCGCTCCTGGGCGCCGATGATGCTCACGCGCCCGCCGTCGGTGAGGTCGGCGGGATAGGGCGAGACGACGCGAGCCCTCTCATCGAGCCCCGACAGAACCTCGATGCCATTGGTGCCGCGAATGTCGGTTCGGATTTCATGTCGTCGGGCCTTGTCGGCTTCGACGACGAACACCTTATTCCCGTCCACAGCAACGGGCGGGATCAACAGCGCATTTTTCGAAACGCGGATGACGATGTTCACGTCGGTCGACATCCCGATACGAAGCGGCGTATCGTCCGGCAGGCGGAAACGGACGCGATAGGTCTTCGTCACCGGATCGCCCTTGGGTGTGATGCTGTCGACCACGGCTTCCAGGTTCTGCCTGGGGAACGCGTCGGATTTAAGCAGCGCGCGCTGGCCGACCTCGACCCGGGGTATGTCCTCCTCGTTGACCTCGGCGACGACGAGGAGCGGCTTCGGCTCGCCGACCCAGAACAACACCGCGCCGAGTTCGGCGACCTCACCCACCTCGCCGTCCTGCCTGAGCACGACGCCGGCGCTCGGCGCGCGTAACACGTAGGAATCAAGTCGCGCCTTCTGTCCGGCGACCAGCGCTTCGATCTGGCCGAGCTCGCTCTGCGCACGATCGAGAGCCTGCTGGCTCGCCGCACGCCTTTCGGCAAGCACCGTCAGCCGCCGGAGCTCTTCCTGGGCAAGCGCTTGACGCGCTTCGAGTTCGCCAAGCACGGCCCGGGCCTCGCTGTCGTCGAGCCTGGCGAGCACGTCGCCTTGTGCAACCCTCGACCCCTCGCAATTGCATTGCTCGACGATCCTTTCGCGAACCACCGGAGTTACCTTGGCCCAGGTTCGCGGCTCGACGGAGCCACTCGCGTAAACGATTTCCGCCACGTCGCCGCGTTGTGGCGTCACCAGCGAAACCTTGGCCGGTTGCCACAGATACCAGGCGCCGAAAGCAGCCGCGGCCGCGACAACAACGATGCTGGCCGTCCAGCGTATCCGTCGCAACAGACTCTTCATGGTCGAATCCGAATGTCCTGCGGTGACAGATAATAGCACTAGACCGACCGTCGGTCTATAAAAGTTGCATAAAGCTCCGGTTCGTGCTCCTCTTGCTTCACCTGCACTTTGTGAGGTTCGATTTGCCCCGAGTGATAAAGCCGCCGGAGATACGATCCGCCGAGCTCCTCGACTGCGCCCAGCGGCTTTTCTTCGAGCGCGGCTACGACAACACGACGGTGAACGACATCATCCGCGAGGCCGGCCTGTCGAAGGGCGCGTTCTACCACTATTTTGCATCGAAAGAGGCCCTGCTGGAGGCGCTCGCCACACGTCTCGCCCGCGACAGCTTCACCGAGTTGCAGCCGGTGCTCAACGATCCCTCACTCGATGGGCTTGGCCAGCTCAATGCCCTGTTTGCCGGCTCGCGGCGGCTGAACGTCGAGCTTGCCCCGCACATGCGCAAGACGTTTTTCGTCCTGTTCCGGCCCGAAAACCTTGCCCTCTTCCATCGGGTCGACCAGGCGGCCAGGGAATTGGCCATGCCGATAATCACCGATCTGCTCAGGAAAGGCAGCGACGAAGGCATCTTCGACGTGCCCGACCCGGAAGCCTTCGCCGAGATGTTCTTGCAGCTGCGGCTGATCTTTCGGGATGTAATGCACCGCGCCCTGCTGAAGGCCGAGCAGGGCAATATCGACGAAGCGGCGCGGCTGCTCGACGATCGGCTGCGGCTCTACGGCATCGCGATCGACCGGCTTTTGAAGCTGCCCGATGGAACGATAGAAGCAGCGCAACCCGGGTTTGCCCGGGCTTTCCTCGAATCAGGCCCGTGAGCCGCAGAGTCCGCAAGGCCGCGGAGCAGCAAATTCACCGCGCCTCGTATACCGGTGCAGTCCAAATCAGGGGGTCAGTGAAAGATGAGCCGCGAGCAGCTTCTCGCCGCCAGCAGGAGTCACGACGAAGAGGTGTTTGACCGCAGTATCGATGTGCAGATATTGCGACTGCGCCGCAAGCTCGAGGTCAACCCGAGCGAGCCGAAACTCATTGTCACCGAGCGGGGCGCCGGCTACGTCTTCGCTACCCGGGTCGAGGTGCAGTGACCTTTCGAGGTGCCGTGACTTTGCCGAGTTCTTGGCAGGGTCAAGTTACTGGCAGGGGTCAAACAGGAACGTTCATCGCCTCAGCGCATGCACGCTATCAACATTGCCGCCGCCTATCGGCAGAGCCATGTCGTCGTCGAGCAAGCGCGTGATGCGGGCGAAGCCGGTAAAAGCCTTCCTTGCTTCCTCTGCCGACATCCCGCCCGCCAGAGCCGCGGAGCAGCAATTCACCGCGCATTGGTAGACTGGCCCACGCCGGCCGACTGGCCATCTACGCAAGAACTCCATCGCTTCGGCTACGCTATCAATCTCTTCGGCAGGACTTTCCTGCCCGCGCGAAATACGCACAGGCGTAAAGAATTGCAGGCGATCCATTGTTTCCTCCCGGTCGATCGTTATGTGCCTGATCGAACCTTTTGAACTTGCTGCTGACCATGTGTTTCCGGCAAACAGAACCCGATGATGAAAAAACTCGGGCCAAAAACGAAGTCTTTCACATCACTCGACCGAAATCGAATCACCAAACGTGACAAACATGTGACGAACCGTTGCCCGCCGCCGCACTGGGACTTCAATTATCCCGAGACGGAGCCTGGACGCGCTCATCCCGCATTTGAGGTATGCGGATTACGCAGCCGGATTTGGCTAGCCGCAGCAGACCCCTTTGGGATCTCTTCTCAGTCAAAGCGTCAGTGGATCGAGGCAAGGAACTCCTAAGGGCTGGAAGTGTCTCAGGTTCCCAGTCAGGAGCGTCAAGGAGTTCGCTTTAGCGGTCGCGGCGATGAGAATGTCAGCCAGCCCTGGATGACTCCCTGCGGCTGTGGCGGCGTCTTCCATGAGGCCTGCCTCCAACGCCACCGCCGCATCGATCGGCAAGATTTCCGCGCTGTAGTCCGTCGTGATGCCCTGCAGCCACGCCATTAGCGTCAGAGCCTTCGCTGTTGCTCCCGAGCGGTCGAGCTTGGCGATGCCTCTCCGAAGTTCGTGGAGGGCAAAGGCAGGCACAAACAAGTTGCCCGTCTGCTGCAATAGCCAAGCTGCCGCATTCGGGGGCAGCGGAGGCTTTCCCGGCGCGGTCGCCGACAGCACCGAGGTGTCGAAAAGGTATGCGGTCAAAGGTTAACCTCGCGGCTTTGCTGGGTGCGGTCGCGCTCCGGTTCGAAGCCCTCGGGCCAACCGGGGAACGACAGCAGGTATTCCGCAAGGCTGGGCTTCTCGGGGTAAATCTTCCTCGCTTCTTCGATCGGAACGATAGCGGCCACTGGCTTGCCGTGCCTCGTGATCGTGATCGGTTCGCCGGCCTCGGCGGCATCGACGAGAGCCGTCAAAGTGGCCTTGGCTTCGCGAATGTTGATGTGTTTCACTGCTGTTGCCTCCCTTGTGGTTGCACGCAACTACATTTAGCAAATCCATCGTCTATTACAAGTGGACACTTCCCGGAGAACAGGCCATTCCGAAACGCGATCATTGGCGAAATCTTTTGCGAAGGCGTCTTTCTCCCCGTCTCTATACGGGGAGAAATGCCCGGCAGGGCAATGAGGGGCAGCGCCACCTGAGGCGATTTCCCGGAGGTGGAGTTGTCCTGGGGTGTCGATGTCAGCGCCGCCCCTCATCCGCCTGCCGGCACCTTCTCCCCGTATAGTGACGGGGAGAAGGGGGCTGGCCGCAACATCGGCGCCCCTTTCTGCAGCGCTGCAGATTGGCGAAATCTTTGGCCAAGGCGTCTTTCTCCCCGTCGCTATACTCTCCCTGGGAGAAGGGGAAGCCCTATCCGCCGACCATCTCGGCTAGCTTGCGCACGGTGTTCCAGTTGCGCGAGGTGCCGATGCCGAGCCGTTTATGGCTTATCGCCGCCAAAAGACGCGAGCTTGGCGTCTCGCGCGAAAAGAAGATCCAGATGTCACCGCCGACGGCCTGCATCCGCTCATCCTTGCCGATATAGGCCTCCAGCGCCGCGACGGCCTCAGCGGGAACGGGCTTGCGCATCACGCGCACCGCTACCCGATCCGCGGCGGCAGCCGATTCGGCGGGAAACGGATTGCCGGCCGCAAGCTTCAACCAGTCATCTGCGCGGCGTACGATGATGTCGACATGGCGGCCGAAGGTCTTTTGGAACGCCGTCTCCAATCGGCGCTCCAGCGCGGCAATCTCTGTTTCTTTCGTCTCGAAAACCAGATTGCCGGTCGCCACCAGCGTGCGCGGGTTGTTCAGGCCCAGGCCTTCTGTCATGGCCCTGAGATCGGACATGACGACACGCCGCCCCTCGCCCAGGACGATGCTGTAAAGCAAAGCGACGTAGGTTTGCATGCTAGCCCGGATATCTCACGATAGCCTGTCGATTTAGACCAAGCGACTCTGCTCCACCGCCGCCTCGATGAAGCTGGCAAACAGCGGGTGCGGGTCAAGCGGCCGGCTTTTCAACTCGGGATGATATTGCACGCCGATGAACCAGGGATGGTCGGGATATTCGACCGTTTCCGGCAGCACGCCGTCCGGCGACATGCCGGCAAAAACCAGGCCGCAATCCTCGAGCCGCTCCTTATAGTCGACATTGACCTCGTAGCGGTGGCGGTGGCGCTCGGAAATCTGCGTGTCGCCATAGATCTCGGCGATCTTCGAGCCCCTGGCGAGGTCCGCCTGATAGGCACCGAGCCGCATGGTGCCGCCGAGGTCGCCGGTTTCCCTGCGCTTCTCCAGCATGTTGCCTTTCAGCCATTCCGTCATCAGGCCGACGACCGGTTCCTCGGTAGGACCGAATTCGGTCGACGAGGCATGATTGACGCCGGCCAGCGAACGCGCTGCCTCGATGCAGGCCATCTGCATGCCGAAGCAGATGCCGAAATACGGCACTTTTCGCTCGCGGGCGAACTTCGCCGCAAGGATCTTGCCTTCAGCGCCGCGCTCGCCAAAACCGCCGGGGACCAGAATGCCGTGGACCTTTTCCAGCCACGGCGCCGGGTCTTCCTTCTCGAATATCTCGCTCTCGATCCAGTCGAGCTTGACCTTGACGCGGTTGGCGAGACCGCCATGCGACAGCGCCTCGATCAGCGATTTGTAGGCGTCCTTGAGGCCGGTATATTTGCCGACGACGGCGATGGTCACCTCGCCTTCCGGGTTGTGGATGCGTTTGGACACCGCTTGCCAGGGCTCCATCCGCGGCTTCGGCGCCGGATCGATGCCGAAAGCGGCGAGCACTTCCGAATCCAGTCCTTCATTGTGATAGGCCATCGGCACGTCGTAGATGTGCGGCACGTCGAGCGCCTGGATGACGGCGCTCTCGCGCACATTGCAGAACAGCGACAGTTTGCGGCGCTCTTCCCTGGGGATGGGGCGGTCGGCGCGGACCAGCAGGATGTCGGGCGCGATGCCGATGCCGCGCAATTCCTTGACCGAATGCTGGGTCGGCTTGGTCTTCAATTCGCCCGCCGTTGGAATATAGGGCATCAGCGTCAGGTGCACGTAGACGGCGTTGTTGCGCGGCAGGTCGTTGCCAAGTTGGCGGATCGCCTCCAGAAACGGCATCGCCTCGATGTCGCCGACGGTGCCGCCGATCTCGCACAGGACGAAGTCATAGTCGTCATTGCCGTTGAGAATGAAATTCTTGATCTCGTCGGTGACATGCGGAATGACCTGCACGGTGGCGCCAAGATAATCGCCGCGTCGCTCCCGCTCGATGATGTTCTTGTAGATGCGACCCGTGGTGATGTTGTCCTGCTGGTTGGCCGAGCGGCCGGTGAAGCGCTCATAATGGCCAAGATCGAGATCGGTCTCGGCGCCGTCATCCGTCACGAAGACTTCGCCATGCTGGTATGGCGACATCGTGCCGGGATCGACATTGAGATAGGGATCAAGCTTCTTGATGCGCGCGCGATAGCCTCGCGCCTGCAAGAGAGCCCCAAGGGCCGCTGCAGCGATGCCTTTTCCGAGTGAGGAAACCACGCCGCCTGTGATGAATACATATCGCGCCATGGGAGTCATCGCTTAACGCGGCCGAATTGATTCCGCCAGAGAAAAAACCGCCGCGAAGGCTTTTTCCCAAGAAGGCGCCCTGGTGATGCTCGAACCAAAACAAAAGGGCCGGCGAGTCCGGCCCTTTTGTTTGACCCGTCAAGGCGTCAGATGATGACGACCCTGGTGCCCACTTTCACTCTGCGATAAAGGTCCATGACGTGCTCGTTGATCATGCGGAAACAGCCGTTGGAGGAGCTCGTCCCGATCGACTGCGGCGCAATGGTGCCGTGAATGCGCAGATGGGTGTCCTTCTTGCCGTCGTAGAGATAGATGGCGCGCGCGCCGAGCGGGTTATCGCCGCCGCCGGGCATGCCGTCCTTGTACCGGCCGTAATTCTTCGGCTCACGCTTCTGCATGTCGAGCGTCGGGATCCAGCGGGGCCATTCCTGCTTGTCGCCGACGGCGACCGTGCCCTTGAACTGCAGGCCGTCACGACCGACCGCAATCGCATAACGGCGGGCGGTCCAGGAGGATTCGACGAGATAGAGGCGGCGCGCACTCGTATCGATGACGATGGTGCCGGGGCTATAGCCGGTGAACTCGACCTCTTGCGGCACGAACTCCGGCTTCACCTTGAACTGCTTCCTGGCTTCCTTGCTGGCGAGCGCGGCATCGAGGGCGCGGGTCTCGGGGAGCAGCGACATCGACGAGGACGTGCCGCCGAACAGGCCGGCGAACAGCCCGACGCGCTGGGGCTTCTGTCCGACCGGCTCGCTGCGCAATTCGCCGTTGTTGCCGGTCAGCGCGACGTTCATGGCCTCGGCGGGAATTGCCTCGGCCGACTGGATTGCGGCGATGGGTTGAATCGGGTCGATGATCTTGACCGGCCTGGCATCGGCCAGCCTGGCCTTGCCAGCGGACTTATCCTTCTTGACGAGGCCCTTCCTGGCAAGAAACGCCTGCCGTTCCGCGTCCGACCTGGCTTTGGCCGCCTCGCGCATCGCCAGCTTCCTTGCCTCGATCGCCTTTACTCGAGCAGACTGCTTGTCAGCCGCGATCTTGGCTTCGATCTTCCTGATCTGGGCAAGATCTGCCGCGCTCGGGTCTTTTTTCTTCTTGAGGAGCTTGAGTTGCGCCGTGTCGCTTTTGGCGGCGACGTAGACGACGTCAGTTGTGACTGCGGATTTAGGGGCCGAATTGCCCGCCGGCATGGCCGCGTAAGCGGGCGCACCAAGGCTGAGCACGGCCCAAAGGCCGGCTAAAATGAAGCTGCGAAGCTGCATGGCGAAGATCCGATCGTTCAATGCTTGTTGCCACGGCGTCGCCCGGCGTCCCCCAAGGACCCCGAATGTGCCGCGCGCAATCTATAATCGATTAATCGGAGACGCCTCAAGCGCCCTGGCGTGCCGCGCCCGGTCGAATCCTCGTGATCGTGCGGCATTTGCCGCGACTGTGTTCAAACAACAACAGATCGCGGCGCCGGACGTCTGCTGATTACTGGTTTGGAACCTGCGGCGTTACTGGCTGGGTAGCGCCGTTTGTGGCCGGCGGCGTGGTCGCTCCCGCCGCTGGCGGTGCAGCGGGGGCCGGGGCTGCGGCATCATTGCCGGAAGGCGGCGTTGGCGCCGTATTGCCGGACGGCGGTGTCGGCGTCGTGGTGCCAGGCAACTGGTTGAGCACGCCGCCCCCGCCGTTCGTCACAGGCACGCGATCGAGAATGTCGATCGGCTTCTCGCCGTAACGGGCGACGATCGACAAGGTCAGCGAGGTGGCGAAGAACGCCGCCGCCAGGATCGCCGTCGCCCGCGTCAGCGCGTTGGCGGCGCCGCGCGCGGTCATGAAGCCCGATCCGCCGCCGATGCCGAGGCCGCCGCCTTCGGAGCGCTGCAGCAGCACCACGCCGACAAGAGCGAGCACGACCATGAGGTGAACGACGATCAGTACGGTTTCCATAATTTATCCTGGCAAAGCCTTGCGCGGCCGCAGATACGACCGGTGATTTGGAGGCGGCTCAATACAATGCTTTGACGGCAATTCCAAGCCCGTGGCCGGAATATGGGAAGCAATGCGGCCGTTGCAACATTTTCCGCTGCGGCACAGTATCGGAAGTGCCCGACAGCCTTGCGATGCTAAAGCATGTCGCGCAAAAGCATGCCCTTGGGCCTGACCCTGGGCCTGACCCGAGGGTGTGCAGCGGTTTTGCGATAACGACATGCGTAAAAACAACAACCTAAAGCGCGTCGCATTAGGCCGGCCAAACGCGACGCGCTTTAGGAGATGTTTCGATAGGCTTCGGCAATGCCGAGAAAGTCCGCCGCCTTCAGGCTGGCGCCGCCGACCAGCGCGCCGTCGACATTTTTTACGCCCAGCAGTTCGACCGCGTTCGACGGCTTGACCGAGCCGCCATAGAGGATGCGCATCTTTGCCGCTGCGCTGCCAAGCTTTTCCGAAAGTTTTTCGCGAATATGCGCATGCGCCTCAGCAACGTCGGCGGCAGTCGGAGTCAGCCCCGTGCCGATCGCCCATACCGGCTCGTAGGCGATGACGGTATTCGATGCCGTTGCATTCGGCGGCACCGAGCCGGCGACCTGGCGCGACAGCACGTCGAGCGTGGCGCCCGCCTCGCGCTCGGCTCTCGTCTCGCCGATGCAGATGATGGCAACCAGCCCGGCGCGCCACGCGGCGGACGCCTTTGCCTGGACAATGGCGTCGTCCTCATTGTGATCGGCGCGGCGTTCGGAATGGCCGACGATGACGTGACTGGCGCCCGCATCTTTCAGCATCTCGGCCGAAATACAGCCGGTATGGGCGCCGCTCTCCTTGCTGTGGCAATCCTCGCCCCCGGCCCGGACCGGCGTCCGCGACAAGATCTCCGCGGCATGCGCAAGCAGCGTCGCCGGAACGCAGACCAGCGCTTCGGTCTCGGCATCGAGCCCGCTCATGAAGCCGTTGCCGATCATCCTGAGTTCGTTGAGTGAGGCGTTGGTGCCGTTCATTTTCCAGTTGCCAGCGACCAGCGGGCGGATTCCAGGCGTCATGGGATTTGCTTCTCCGGGCAATATTCGGCTGCGTCCTCACTACCAAACTCAGCCCACAAAGCAATCGACAGTGGGCCGGAAGGACGCTATTGCGCTTGTTTCAGACTCGGCGCATGCGAAAATGCGCGAAAAATCGGAAGTGACCATGCTTGGTATCTTGAGAAGCGCCGCGGGGACCTGGATCGCGAAAGCGCTGCTGATATTGTTGGTGTTGAGCTTCGCCGTCTGGGGCATTTCCGGACAGATGGTCGGTGGTTTTGCAGGCCACGACGCCGTTGTCACGGCCGGCGGCACCAAAGTGTCGATCAACGAGTATCGGCTGGCCTATGACCGGCAGATCAGCGTGATGTCGCAGCAATTCGGCCAGCGCATCAGCCGCGAGCAGGCGACGGCGCTCGGCCTCGACAACCAGGTGCTGGCGCAACTCGTGTCGGGCGCGGTCCTCGATGAGCAGGCCCGCAAGCTCGGGCTTGGGCTGTCCAAGGACCGGCTGGCCCAACTCACGCATGAAGACCCGGCCTTCAAGGGTCCCGGCGGCAACTTCGACAGAAGGACTTTCGAATACATACTGCAACAGGTCGGCATGCGGCCGGAAGACTATCTCAGGAATCGCGCCCAGCTGGCTGTGCGCCAGCAGATCGTCGAGGCGGTTTCGGACGGCCTCAAGGCCCCGAATACGTTCTTGAGGGCGGTGGCGCTTTATCGTGGCGAAGACCGCACCATCGACTATTTGACCATGCCGAAATCGCTGGTCGAGCCGATCGAAGCGCCATCCGACACTACGCTTTCGGCCTATTTCGAGGAAAACAAGAAGACCTATGCGGCGCCCGAATACCGCAAATTCTCCTATGTCAGGCTCGAGCCGGAAGACATCATGGATGTGAGTGCCGTGACCGACCAGCAGGTCAGCGACGACTACAACAAGAACAAGGGGCGCTACACCACGCCGGAAACGCGCACCATCGAACAGCTCGTGTTCAAAACGCCCGATGCCGCGAAGGCCGCGCTCGATTCACTCGAGACCGGCGCGACCTTCGACAAACTCGTCGCCGCCGAGGGCAAGACGCAGGCCGACACGCTGCTCGGCACGCTGTCCAAGGACAAGATCGCCGACAAGGCGGTGGCGGATGCGGCCTTTGCGCTCAAGGTCAACGAAGTCAGCCCGGTCGTTCAGGGCGCCTTCGGTCCGGTTCTGCTGCGCGTCACCGAGATCAAGCCCGAAGTGGTGAAGCCGCTGGCCGAAGTGGCCGCCGACATCCGCAAGGACCTCGCGCTCGGCGAGGCAAGCCGCATTCTGCTCGACGTCCATGACAGCTACGAAGATAGCCGCGCTTCGGGCAGCACGCTCAAGGAAGCGGCCGAAAAGCTGAAGCTGAAGGTCGTCACCGTCGACGCGATCGATCGCACCGGCCTGAGGCCGGACGGCGCCATCGTCAAGGATCTGCCGGAATCGCCGGATCTCATCAAGGCGGTGTTCGATGCCGAGCCCGGCACCGAGAATCCCGACCTCACCACCGCCAACAATGGCTTCGTGTTCTACGAGGTGGCGTCGATCACGCCGGCCCGCGACCGCACGCTGGACGAAGTCCGCCAAAAAGTGGTGGCCGACTGGACGGCGGCGGAAACGACCAAGCGGCTCACCGCAAAAGCGCAGGAGTTCGAAAAGCGACTCGAGGCCGGCACCGCGCTCGACGTGATCGCGAGCGAGCTCAAGCTTGAGAAGCAGACCAAGCGCGGCGTCAAGCGCGGCGCGGACGACGCCGATTTCGGCAAGGAAGGGGCGGCTGCGATGTTCGGCGAAGGCGAAGGCGGGACCGGATTGATCGCCTCGCCCACCGGCGACGGACAGATCCTGTTCAGGATCGCCGAAGTCTTCGAGCCTGCCGGAGCCGACGCCAGCTCGGTGCCGGACGACGCGCAGAAATCGTTCACCGCCGGCATGTCCGACGACCTGCTCGACCAGTTGGTGGCGCAGCTGCAGACGCAATATGACGTTCGCATCGACCAGACCGCAATTGCCCAAGCCCTGACCAGATGAGCGCGCTCAAGACCCATATCGCCAAGGTCGCCGCCGGCAGCTCGCTTTCCTTCGAGGAAGCGCGCGATGCCTTCGACATCATCATGTCGGGCGACGCTACGCCCGGCCAGATCGGCGGCTTCCTGATGGCGCTGCGCGTGCGCGGCGAGACGGTGAGCGAGATTTCCGGCGCCGTCGCCACCATGCGCGCCAAGATGCTGCGCGTCGACGCGCCGGCTGGCGCCATCGACATCGTCGGCACCGGCGGCGACAATTCGCACAGCGTCAACATCTCGACCGCATCCGCCTTCGTCATCGCCGCCTGCGGCGTGCCGGTGGCCAAGCACGGCAATCGCGGACTGTCCTCGCAGACCGGCGCCGCCGACGTGCTGACCGCGCTTGGCGTCAAGCTCGACATCCCGCCGGAAGCGATCGGCCGCTGCATCCACGACGCAGGCGTCGGCTTCATGTTCGCGCCGGCGCATCATCCGGCGATGAAGCATGTCGGCCCGATCCGCGTCGAGCTCGGCACCCGCACAATCTTCAACCTGCTTGGCCCGCTCTCCAATCCGGCTGGTGTCGTCAGGCAAATGGTTGGCGTCTTCTTGCCGGAATGGATCATGCCGGTGGCCGAGACGTTGAAGGCATTGGGCGCCGACCACGCCTGGGTCGCCCATGGCGACGGCTATGACGAGATCACCACCACAGGCGAAACCCAGGTCGCCGAACTGGTCGGCGGCGAGATCCGCAGCTTTACGCTGACCCCCGAAGCGGTCGGGCTGAAGCGGCATACCAAGAACGAATTGCGCGGCGGCGATGCCGCCTACAACGCCCAGGCGCTGCGCGACATGCTGGGCGGCGCTGCCGGCGCCTTTCGCGATACGGTGCTGATGAACGCCGGCGCCGGACTGGTGGTGGCGGGAAAGGCGACGACGCTTGCCGATGGCATGGCGACGGCGGCGCAAGCCATCGACAGCGGCCGGGCGCTAAAGGTGCTTGACCGGCTGGTCGAGATTTCGAACGGATAGCGCCGTGTCTGATATCCTGCGCAAGATCGAAGCCTACAAGCGCGACGAGATCGCGGCGGCGAAGGCGCGGGTGCCGCTTGCCGAAATCAAGGCGCGGGCAAAGGATGCCGACGCACCACGCGGCTTTCTCTCGGCCCTTGAAGCCAAACGCAAATCCGGCAGTTTTGCGCTGATCGCCGAAATCAAGAAGGCGAGCCCGTCCAAGGGCCTGATCCGCGCCGATTTCGATCCGCCGGCGCTGGCCACGGCCTATGCCAAAGGTGGGGCTGCCTGCCTGTCCGTGCTGACCGATGCGCCGTCTTTCCAGGGGGCGCCTGAATTCCTCACCGATGCGCGCAGCGCCGTGACATTGCCGGCTTTGCGCAAGGATTTTCTGTTCGAGCCTTATCAGGTGTTCGAGGCCCGTGCGTGGGGCGCGGACGCCATCCTGATCATCATGGCGAGCGTCGATGACGCCGTGGCCAGGGAACTCGAAACGACGGCTTTCGAGCTCGGCATGGACGCGCTGGTCGAGGTGCATGACGAGGCCGAGACGGAACGCGCGCTGAAACTGTCGTCGCGGCTGATCGGCATCAACAACCGCAATCTGCGGACGTTCGAAACCAGCATCGAGACATCGGAGCGGCTCGCGGCGATGGTGCCGGCCGACCGGCTGCTGGTCAGCGAGAGCGGTATTTTCTCGCACCAAGACTGCCGCAGGCTGGAACGGAGCGACATTGGCACTTTCCTCGTCGGCGAGAGCCTGATGCGGCAACAGGACGTGGCCACTGCGACGCACCTGCTTTTGACGGGCAAGGCGCCCGCCAATGCATCTGCCCGAAAATCGGAATCGATGTTCGGAGAGCATGATGCATAGATACAAAGCGTTAGAGCGTAGTTTGTGCGTCCAAACGGACGCACGTCGCTCCAGGGTGACCTGACGATGTCGGCCGCTCTCACCCATCTTGGCGCGGAAGGCGAAGCCAATATGGTCGATGTCGGCGACAAGGCGGAGACGACCCGCACGGCAATCGCCGAAGGTCTTGTCTCGATGCGGCCTGAAACACTGAAAGTGATTCTCGACGGCGATGCCAAGAAAGGCGACGTGCTGGGTACGGCGCGCATCGCCGGCATCATGGCGGCCAAGAGGACGCATGAGCTGATCCCGCTCTGCCACCCGCTGCTGTTGACCAAGATATCGGTAGACATCGAACCGGACGCGAAGCTGCCCGGCCTGAAGGTCACGGCGCTGGCCCGCGTCACCGGCAAGACCGGCGTCGAGATGGAAGCGCTGACCGCCGTCTCGGTCGCCTGCCTGACCATCTATGATATGGCCAAGGCGGTCGACCGTGGCATGGCGATCTCCGGCATCAGGCTGGTGGAAAAGACCGGCGGCAAATCCGGCGACTACAAGGCGGACGCCCAGGGGGCAGGCCGATAATGGCGCTGCTTGCGGTCGCCGAGGCGCTCGAGCACCTGCTTGCGGATGCTGCGCCCTTGCAGGCTGAAAGCGTCGCCCTGATGGACGCCGCCGACCGCGTGCTGGCGGGGCCGCTCATGGCGCTCCGCACCCAGCCGCCATTCAACGCGTCAGCCATGGACGGCTATGCCGTGCGGGCCGACGATGTCGCGTCCGTGCCCGCGAGACTTTCGGTGATCGGCATGGCGCCGGCCGGACGCGGCTTTGCCGGAACAGTCGGCCCGGCGCAGGCCGTGCGCATCTTCACCGGCGCGCCGCTTCCCGCCGGTGCCGACACCATCGTCATCCAGGAGAATGTCCGCGACCTCGGCGGCGGCATGGTCGAAGTGACCGCGCCGACGGTTGAAGGCCGCAACATCCGCCGCCTCGGGCTCGATTTCTCGCAGGGCGACATGCTGCTGGAGAAAGGCCGCCTGCTTGATCCGGCGGCATTGTCGCTGGCGGCGTCGGCCAACCACCAGCAGGTCCGCGTGGTGAAACGGCCGCTGGTCGCCATCATCGCCACCGGCGACGAATTGCTGCCGCCGGGCAGCGACCTTGGCCCCGACCAGATCATCTCCTCCAATGCCTATGGCGTCGCCGCCGCGGCCCGCTCGGTCGGCGCCAGCGCACTCGATCTCGGCATCGCCCCCGACCGCAAGGAGGCGATCGCCGCGCTGGTGACAAAAGCCGTCGACGCAGGCGCGGACGTCATCGTCACGCTGGGCGGCGCCTCGGTCGGGGACCATGACCTCGTCCATGACGTGCTGACCGGCGAAGGCATGGCGCTCGATTTCTGGAAAATCGCCATGCGGCCCGGCAAGCCACTGATGTTCGGGCGGCTGGGCGCCATCCGCTGCATCGGCCTGCCCGGCAATCCGGTGGCCAGTCTGGTCTGCACGCAGCTCTTTCTGAAGCCGCTGCTGGCGCGGCTCGGCGGCCGCGCCTTCCGCCAGGACATGCGTCAGGCGCGGCTCGGCGCCGCCATGCCGGCCAACGATCTCAGGCAGGACTATGTACGCGCGGTGGTGAAGGAAGAAGCTGGCACGCTTGAGGCAACGCCGTTCAGTATTCAGGATTCCTCGATGCTCAGAATGCTGGCCGACGCCAACGGACTGGTCGTGCGCGAGCCATTCGCTCCCGCAGCCGCAGCGGGCGCCGCCTGCAGCGTGCTGATGCTACGCTGAACAAAACGTCAACACATTCATTAAACTTTAAATGGTTGCGGAACACAACTGGAACAGATAGTGTTTGTTCTGGGTTTGTTTTTCTGATTCTGTTGGGGGTCGCGATGCTGACACGCAAACAACATGAACTGCTGATGTTCATTCACGAACGGCTGAAGGAAAGCGGCATTCCGCCCTCGTTCGACGAGATGAAGGAAGCGCTCGACCTCGCCTCCAAATCAGGGATCCACCGGCTGATCACGGCGCTGGAGGAACGCGGTTTCATTCGCCGCCTGCCCAACCGCGCCCGCGCGCTCGAGGTGCTGCGCCTGCCCGATTCGATCGCGCCGGGCCTCAATGCGGCGCGCAAATTCTCGCCGAGCGTCATTCAAGGCAGCCTTGGCCAGGGCGGGCTTGGACAGGGCGGCCTCGGACGGCAGATCAAGCCGGCGCCTTCGCGCATGCGTGCTGCCGGCAATGACGACGACGTCGTTGCCACCGTCTCCATACCGGTGATGGGCCGCATCGCTGCCGGTGTGCCGATCGACGCCATCCAGCACCAGACGCATTCGATCTCGGTGCCACCGGACATGATCACCGGCGGCACGCACTACGCGCTGGAGGTCAAGGGTGATTCGATGATCGAGGCCGGCATCTTCGACGGCGACACGGTCATCATCCGCAACGCCGATACGGCCCAGCCTGGCGAGATCATTGTCGCGCTGGTCGACGAGGAGGAAGCGACGCTGAAACGATTCCGCCGCAAAGGTGCCTCGATCGCACTGGAAGCCGCCAATCCGGCCTACGAGACGCGCATCTTCGGGCCGGACCGGGTCAAGGTGCAGGGTAAGCTCGTCGGACTGATCCGGCGTTACTGAGCGGCAGGCTTCTTGGGTTTCTCGGCTTTTCGGTAAGGCGGCAGGCCCCTCGCCTCGCGCGAAAATCGCCGCTGCTCATGCCAGGGCCTGTATGGCTGTCTGACGGCAAAACGGATTTCTGCGCGCGTCGTCGCCGATAGCGGATCGAAGAAGACGGCGGCACTGCCCATGCGGGCGAGCTGCCGTTTGGTGACGACGAGAACCAGCGGATTGCGGCAGGGTTTGTAATAGGCTGTGGCATCGTCGATGACGATCAAATCCGCAAAGGCACAGGCCGGCCGCGCGGTTTTGCGGTTGTCGGCGAGCGCGATGAGCGCGCCGGACGGATGCCGGGCCAGGCACAGGCCGGCAGTGCAGGTGAAAGGCGCTCCCGGCGGCAGGTCGGCCGGGTCGGCGATGTCGAACTGCACATCTCCTTTTTCGAATGTCTCCGGCTCGACGATCGTCGTTGAAACCAGCGCATGTTTCCAGTTGTCGGTGGTGAATTCGTTCGAACGCACCCGGTTGACGGCAAGTTCGCCGCCGCCGATCGGCAGCGCCACCAGATGCGCATCCTCCGAAATCAGCACGTCGGGGGTGCGCGTCTCGGAAATCGTCAGCAGGCCGGCGAGCGCAAAGGGAAGTGCCGCAAGCCGCAGCCATGTCGTCGCCATCGTGGCGATGACCAGGGCGACCGTCACCAGCAGGACCGATTGCAACGAGATCAGGCCGACTGCATCGACCGGCGAACGCTCCGAAATCCATCCCGAAATTGCGATCATCGCCGTCAGGCCCTTGCCCATCATGTAGAGGAAAGGGCCGTCGAGGCCGAAAGGCATTGCCAAGGCGCTCAGGACGGCCAGGAACATGACGATCGTGACGATCGGCATGACGGCCAGATTGGCGAACAGGCTGAGCGGCGAGACGCGCTGAAAGTGCCAGATGGCGAAGAGCGCGGTGGCGCTGCCGGCAATGATGGAGGTCATTGCGATGGTGCCTGCCCCAGCGACGAGTTTGCGCGTGACGAAAGCGACCGGTGACCGTCGCTGTCGCGGCGCCTTGGCCTTGTCGGCACGGTAGTCGGACCAACCGGCATAGGCGCCCACGAGAGCCGCAGTCGCGGCGAAGGACATCTGGAAGCTTGCGCCGACCACCTCATGCGGCGACACGACGATGACGGCGATGGCCGAAATCGCCAGGTTGCGCATGGTGAGTGCCGCCCGGTCGAACAGCACGGCGACAAGCATTACCGCCAGCATGATGAAGCTGCGTTCAGCCGCGACCACGATACCGGAAAAGATCAGATAGGCAGCGATGGAGACGAGTGCGGCAGCAGCCGCATATTTCTTGACCGGCCGGCGCGACGAAAAGTCGGGAAACAGCGCAAAGGCGCCGCGCAGCAATCCCATGACGGTGCCGGCGACAAGCGCCATGTGCAGGCCGGAAATGGAGATGATGTGGTAGATGCCGGTGCGCCGCATCGATTCGTTTATCTCTTCGGGGATGCCGGCACGCACGCCGACGATCAGCGCAGCGGCAATCTCCCCCTCGGCACCACCGATGCTGTCCCTGATATGGTCGGCGATGGTTTCGCGCGCCTTCTCGATCGACGAAGAAAGGCGTGCGGTTAACGGTGCATCTTCGGAGACGACGATCTTTGGACTGCCGAGGAAAAAGCCACTGGCACCGATACCGGCGAAATAGCTGTCGAAGGAAAAGTCAAAGCTGTCCGGTCTGACCGGGCCAGTCGGAGGCAAAAGCCTCACATAGCCGGTTGCCACCGAGCCTGCGGTCATCTCAGCGGGAATCTTGCGTGCCGACACCCTGACACGTTCGGGTGCATAACGCAGTGTCGGCCGGGCGGTCGACATCACGTCGATGGTCAGCCTAATCCGGCCGTTCGCCATCTGGTCGAGCCTGACGACACGGCCGGTCAGCCGGGTCTGGATTTCCGAACCGAGCATCTTCGTTCCGGCGCGCCAGGTTTCAACCTTGGCGGCGAGCACACCAAGCGCGCACAGCAACGCTGCCATGAAGCACAGATGCGTTTTGCGGCGTGAGCGCGTGACGGCCGCACACAATGCCGTGAGGACCACGACGGCGATGGGCTGGGCAAAGTCCGGTTCGACGGCAAGCGAAAAATAGACGATCACCCCGCATGCCAGAAAAACCGGCACCAGCAGGAAGGCGACGCCGCGGTCGAGTTCCAGGCCGGCTGCGGAGGCCACGCTGTTGCGGACACCGGATGGTGAAAGATGGCTGAGCAGTCGGCGAAAACGAATGACAGGGCCGGGTGCTGGAGCCGGTATCGGCACCGAGCGGTCCGGCGAAAGAGGCTGGATGCCCGGCGGCAACGCCGGCACCCAAACGGGTAGCGGCTCAGCGTGAGGAACGTCGGCGAACAGCGATCGTTCGCTGACGCTTGCGTTCGCGCCCTCGCTCTCGTCCACGCCGCGGCCTGGTCCAGCCATAGGGTTCGCCCCTTGCGCCCTTGACCTCCTATGCTACATGAACGCGCAACGCGCGAAAGTCCGCGCAGCCACATCCGTTTTCTGCGCTTGCCCCGAGAGTTCCATGTCCGACAAGGTCGTCACCCGTTTTGCCCCTTCGCCCACCGGATTCCTGCATATTGGCGGGGCGCGCACGGCGCTGTTCAACTGGCTGTATGCGAAACACACTGGCGGCAAGATGCTGCTGCGCATCGAGGACACCGATCGCGAGCGTTCGACCGATGCGGCAACCGCTGCCATCCTCGATGGGCTCTCCTGGCTCGGCCTCAACTGGGACGGCGAACCGGTATCCCAGTTCGAGCGTGCGCCGCGCCACCGCGCAGTTGCCGAGGAGCTGGTGCACCTCGGCAAAGCCTATTACTGCTATGCGACGCCGGCCGAGCTGGAGGCGATGCGCGAGAGTGCGCGGGCCAAGGGCTTGCCTCCCCGCTATGACGGCCGCTGGCGCGACCGCGACCCGTCAGAGGCACCGGTTGGCGCCAGGGGCGCGATCCGCATCAAGGCGCCGGCCGAAGGCGAGACGGTGGTGCATGACCGCGTGCAGGGCGAAGTCCGCTTCCCCAACAAGGACCTCGACGATTTCATCATCCTGCGCTCGGACGGCAACCCGACCTATATGCATGCCGTCGTCGTCGACGACCACGACATGGGCATCACCCACATCATCCGCGGCGACGACCATCTGACCAATGCCGCCCGCCAGATGGTGATCTATCGAGCCTTGGGCTGGGAGGTGCCGTCAATGGCGCATATCCCGCTGATCCATGGCGCCGACGGCGCCAAGCTGTCGAAGCGGCACGGCGCCCTCGGGGTCGAAGCCTATCGCGCCATGGGCTATCTGCCCGAGGCACTGCTCAACTACCTGGCGCGGCTCGGCTGGAGCCACGGCGACGACGAGGTCATGTCGATCGCCGACATGATTGCGTGGTTCGACATCGGCGATGTCAACAAGGGGGCCGCCCGCTTCGACTTCGCCAAGCTCGAGGCGCTGAACGGCGTGCATATGCGGCGCATGAACGACGCCGAATTGCTCGATATCTTCATCAACACCTTGCCCTATCTCGAAGGCGGCCCGGCGATCGCAGCGCGCCTCGACGACACACGCAAGGCGCAGTTGCTGGCCGCCCTGCCCGGCTTGAAGGAGCGCGCCAAGACGCTGGTCGAGCTGGTTGACGGTGCCGCCTTCCTGTTTGCCGAGCGGCCGCTGCCGATCGACGAGAAGGCGGCGGCGCTGCTCGGCGGCGAGGCGCGCGAGATCCTGCGGGGCGCCCATGCGGCGCTGAAGGCGATTTCAGGGGATTGGACGGCCGCAGCGGCGGAAGCGACGATCCGCCAATATGCGCTTGCCGGCGGTCGTAAGCTTGGCGCTGTGGCCCAACCTTTGCGCGCCGCGCTCACCGGCAAAAGCACCTCGCCCGGCGTGTTCGACGTGCTTGCCGTGCTTGGCCGCGAGGAAAGCCTGGCGCGCGTCGCGGATCAAATCGATTAGCAAAACTGGCCCAAGAAGATTGGCATTGAAAGGTGGGTTTCGCAGTGCAACATTAGGTCTTGGCCCAATTTGGCACGCAATCCAATTGCGGGCGCAAACGCGCGAACTCCGATACTTTCGACGTGTTGCGTTGCAGAAATTTTGCCTTTGCCGACATGAGAAAACAAAAAGGAGTTTGCAATGTCCGAAGCTGCGACAAAAATGGAATTTGGCGGCAAAACCCACGCGTCGACCGCGAAACTTGAATTCGGCGGCAAAACCCACGAACTCAAGGTGCGAAGCGGCTCGGTCGGACCTGACGTCATCGATATCGGCGCGCTTTACAGCACCACCGGGGCCTTTACCTACGATCCCGGCTTCACCTCGACGGCAAGTTGCGAGTCGGAAATCACCTTCATCGATGGCGATGCCGGCATCCTTTTGCATCGCGGTTATCCGATCGACCAGTTGGCCGAGCACGGCGACTTCCTCGAAGTCTGTTATCTCCTGCTCTACGGCGAACTGCCGACCAAGGCGCAGAAGGACGATTTCGACTACCGGGTGACGCGCCACACCATGGTGCACGAGCAGATGTCGCGCTTCTTCACCGGCTTTCGCCGCGACGCCCACCCGATGGCGGTGATGTGTGGCGTGGTCGGTGCGCTGTCAGCTTTCTATCACGATTCCACCGACATCTCGGACCCCTACCAGCGCATGGTCGCATCGATGCGGCTGATCGCCAAGATGCCGACGATCGCGGCGATGGCTTACAAATACCACATCGGCCAGCCCTTCATTTACCCCAAGAACGAGCTGAATTTCGCGGCCAACTTCCTGCATATGTGCTTTGCCGTGCCGTGCGAGGAATACAAGATCAACCCGGTGCTGGCGCGTGCGATGGAGCGCATCTTCATCCTGCACGCCGATCACGAGCAGAACGCCTCGACCTCGACCGTTCGCCTCGCCGGCTCGTCCGGCGCCAATCCGTTCGCCTGCATCGCCGCCGGCATCGCCTGCCTGTGGGGACCGGCCCATGGCGGCGCTAACGAGGCAGCCTTGAACATGCTGGGCGAGATCGGCCAAGTCGACCACATCCCGGAGTTCATCGCCCGCGCCAAGGATAAGAACGATCCGTTCCGATTGATGGGCTTTGGCCACCGCGTCTACAAAAACTACGATCCGCGCGCCAAGATCATGCAGAAGACCGCACATGAGGTTTTGGGCGAACTCGGCATCAAGGACGATCCGCTGCTCGACATCGCCATGGAACTGGAAAGGATCGCCCTGACCGATTCCTATTTCATCGAGAAGAAGCTTTATCCGAACGTCGATTTCTATTCCGGCATCACGCTGAAGGCGCTGGGCTTCCCCACCACCATGTTCACCGTACTGTTCGCGGTCGCCCGCACCGTCGGCTGGATCGCGCAGTGGAAGGAGATGATCGAGGATCCGCACCAGAAGATAGGCCGCCCGCGCCAGCTCTATACAGGTGCGCCGGAACGCGACTACGTGCCGATTGCTAAACGGTGAATAGTGAGTAGTGAATAGTGAATAGTGAGTAGTGAGTAGTGAGTAGTGAGTAGTGAATAGTGAATAGTGAATAGTGAATAGTGAATAGTGAATAGTGAATAGTGAATAGTGAATAGTGAATAGTGAA